>JACPRC010000182.1 GCA_016190175.1 Planctomycetota bacterium | reverse complement strand
GAGCGCGATGGAGCGGGGCTGTCCAGCGGAACCCTTGACACGGCGCCGCCGCGCAGAGCGCGGCGGGCGCTTCGCGCCGCGGCCGAAGGCCGCAGCGCCGTGTCAAGGGTGGAGCTGCCCGGAGGGCGAAGTATTCATGTCGGCGGCGAAGCCGACATGAATACTTCGGGCTACCGATTCGCGGAACGGTCCTGACGGGGACGCGCGGGCTGATATAATCCTGCCGTCATGACCAGATCGACCGCGACGACGGGGGAGCGGGAGCGGAAGTTCCCCACGACCGCGTGGGCGATGATCTCCCGCCTCCAGGACCGATCGAGCCGCCGGTTCCGCGACGGGCTCGAGGACCTCTGCCTGCGGTACTGGAAACCGGTGTACCACTACGTCCGGGCCGCGTGGGCGAGGAAGGGAGAGGAGGCGAAGGACCTCACGCAGGCGTTCTTCCTCTGGCTCATCGAGGGCGACGCGCTCACGAAGTACCGCCCGGAGCGCGGCGGCTTCCGAAAGTACCTCAAGACGATCCTCCGCCACTTCGTGGGCCATGAGAGACGCGACGTGGGCCGGTTGAAGCGCGGGGGCGGGCTTCGCAAGCTCTCCTTGGACGAGTCCGACGATCTTGTCGCGGCCCTTCCGGATCTCGACACGCTTTCGCCGGAGGAGGCCTTCGACCGCGTCTGGGTCCGCACCCTGGTCGCCCGCGCGGTCGAGCGCGTCCGCCGGGAGTGCGCGAGGGAGGGGCTCGCCGCGGCCTTCCGCGCGTACGAGAAATACGATCTGGTTACCGAGCCGGAGCGGCCCAGCTACGCGCGCCTCGCGGCGGAATGCGGCGTGAAGGAGAGCCGCATCAAGGGCTTCCTGTACCTGGTGAGGGAGAAGGTGCGCCTGGCGATCCGCGAGGAGCTGAGCCGGACCACCGCGGATCTGGAGGAGTTCGAGGAGGAGTGGCGTGAGCTCTTCCGATCCTGACCCGCTGCGGCCCGCGGCCCTCGACGGGCTCCTGGATCATGAGCGGAACCGGGGCGACGGCGCCGTGGAACGGGCGGCGGTCGCGCAAGGCTGGGCCCCGCGCGAACGGCTCGCGGAGGCCCTCGCGGAACTCGCGGAACTGCGGGAGGCGGGCGAATCGGTCTCGCTGCCGGAACTTCTCCTGCGCCGTTCGCTCGTCGATCCCGACCGGCTCGCGCGGCTCCTGGCGGATTCCGGCCTCGGCCTGCGCCTGTGCCGGCCGTGCCTGCGCGTCGCCGAGGCGCGCTGTCCCAAGTGCGGGCGGGAGCTGGAGGGGGCGTCGAAAGAGGCGGCCGGCGCGAGGATCGGCAAGTATTCCGTGGTCCGGGAGATCGCGCGCGGCGGGATGGGCGTCGTCTACGAGGCGCAGGACCCGGCGCTCCGCCGGCGGGTCGCGCTCAAGGTCCTCCTCGAGGACAAGGCCGATTCCCGTCTCGTCGCGCGGCTTCACCGCGAGGCGGCCGTCGCGGCGCAGCTCCGCCATCCGAACATCGTCGGCGTCCACGAGGTCGCGACCGCGGAGGACGAGTCCGGCCGGGTCGTCCACTTCATCGCGATGGACTACGTCGAGGGCGGAACGCTCGCCGACGAGATCGCGTCGGGCCGACGGAACCGCCGCGACCTCCTGCGGATGCTGGAAGAGGTCGCGCGCGCCGCGGGGTTCGCGCACGCGGCCTGCGTGATCCACCGGGACCTGAAGCCTTCGAACATCCTCGTGGACGCGTCGGGCCGCGCGCTCCTGACCGACTTCGGCCTGGCGCGGGCGGAGAACTTCGCGACCCGTCTCACGCGCTCGAACGCCGTGATGGGGACGCCCCAGTACATGGCCCCGGAACAGGTGCTCGGCAAGTCGGGGGAGATCGACGCGCGGTCGGACGTCTACGCGCTCGGGATCGTCCTCTACGAGATCCTGACGGGCCGGACTCCGTTCCACGGGGAGACCGAGGCGCGGCTGTACGTCGAGATCCTCGAGAAGGACCCCGCCCCTCCGCGCTCGGTCAATCCCGCCGTCTCGCCCGAGCTGGAGGCGGTCTGCCTGAAGGCCGTCGAAAAGGAACCGGGACGGCGGTACGCGAACGGGACGGAGTTCGCCGACGATCTGACGAGATTCCTTCGGGGCGAGGCGGTCCGCGCGCGATCCCCTTCCACGTGGAGCCGGCTGGCCCGCAGGATTCGGCGGAACCGGGGGATCTCCGTCGCCCTGCTGGCGATCGTGATGCTCCTGCTCGCGGGCGCGGCGATCGTCGGGGCGATCCGGAACCGGAGCCGCAGGCAACTCGACGAGCAGCGGGAGGCGCAGCTCCGCCTCTCCGCGATCTGGGGGACGATCACGGAGCGCAAGCGCGAGGTGCGGCAGCTCCGCGTCCCCGCGGAGCAGGCCCGCGGCGAGCTTGCGCAGGCGGTCGCGAGGGCCGACGCCTTCATCGCCGAACGGCCCTCGGAGCCGCAGGGGTACTACGTCCGTGCGCGCGGTCGCGCCTACCTCGGGAATCTCGACGGCGCCGAGGAGGATGCGCGGACCGCCCTGTCGCTGCGGCCAGACTTCCGGCCGGCGTGGTCGCTGCTCGGACTGCTCGCCATGGAGCGATACCAGCGCCTGATCGTCCTCGTCGATTCCACGGACGACCGTGCGGACGAACTGTCGGAGATCCTTGCCGGGGCTCTGGACGCCTTCGGACGCGGATGGACCGCGGAGTCGGAGCGCGGGGATTCCGAGCGATGGGGGCTTGCCTGGCAGCGCGAGGACCAGATCGCGCTGCGTCTCGCGGAGGCCGCCCGGTTGACCTACCGCGAACGCAAGCCGGCCGAGGCGTGCGGTCTTCTCAAGCGTCTCATGGAGCGGGAGTTCCAGGCCGAGGAATACGCGCGCTGGATCGGGGTATGGGAGGGGAGCATCGCCTGGCTCGACACGGCGGTCCGTCTCGCGCCCGGTTACGCCGAGGCCCTCGTGGACCGGGGGAATCTGAAGTACCGAGCGGGCGACTTCGCCGCGGCCGTCCGGGACTACGACCTCGCCCTGTCGGTCCAGCCGGACTCCGCGGACGCCTGCAACAACCGCGGCATCGCGCGGCTGGCCCGGGACGACCCGCGCGGGGCGTTCGCGGATTTCGACCGCGCCGTGCGGCTCCGTCCGAACTACTGGGGCTCGTACCTCAATCGCGGGAACGCGCTGCGGGCGATGGGGGACGCGAAGGGCGCGATCGAGGACTACGGCCGCGCGATCGCGATGCGCCCGTCCGGCCCGAACGCCTTCTTCAGCCGCGGGCGCGCGAAGGCGATGCTGGCGGACTGGCGCGGCGCCGTCTCGGACTACGACCGCGCGATCGAGCTGAGAGACGGCTACGCGCCCGCCTACTACTGGCGCGGCAACGCGAAGAACGCGCTGGGGGACGTCGACGGCGCGATCGCGGACTACGGGCGCGCCGTCGAGCGCAAGCCGGACTACGTGGAGGCGTACCTGAACCGCGGGAACGCCCGCGCGACGCGGAGGGAGTACGACGCCGCGATCGCCGACTACGACCGGGCCATCGATCTGAAGAAGGACTATGCGAACGCCTACGCCGCCCGCGGGGTCGTGCGGAGATACCTCGGGCGGCATGCGGAGGCGATCGCGGACCTGGATCGGGCCATCGAGCTTCGCAAGGACTGGCCCGACGCCCACTTCGACCGCGCCCTCGCGCGCGCCATGCAGGGCGACGTTCCGGGGGCGATCCGGGATCTCGACCGCGCGATCGAACTGCGGAAGGACTTCGCGGAGGCATGGTTGCAGCGCGGCGCGATGAAGAAGGCGGGCGGCGATTTCCGGGGCGCCGTTTCCGACCTGGAGGAGGCGCTCCGGCTCACGCCACCGGAGTCGCCCGCCCGGGCGCAGGTGCTCCGGGAGCTGGAGGAGGCGCGGAGGGGGAGATAAGGAGATAGGGAGATAGGGAGATAAGGAGATAGGGAGATCTCGCCCGCGTCCTACGTTCAAAAGAGCCGATCCGCCCAAAGGTCGGCGAGGAACCGCCGCCAGGGGATGAGATCGATGGCACCGCTCCGCCGTGCCAGAGGGTCGCAGGAGACCACGGCATATCTCCTGACCCCCGTTCCTCCTGCAGGGCCTTCAGCCCTCTCAGGTGACGCTCGCCGACTCGACGAGTCGCCTTGATTCCGACGGCGATCTCCTCTCCGATGATGAGGTCCACTTCCTGTTGGGTGGTCGACCGCCAATAGAAGAGGGGTAGGTCCGATCCTTTGTAGCCGAGATAGGCCCGGACCTTCTGGATCAGGAAGTGCTCCAGCGCCTTCCCGAACAACTCGGACCCCTCCACGACCTCTCCGCGCCCGGCCATGGCGCCGGCGACCCCGACGTCGAAGAGATAGAACTTGGAACGCTTGATCGCCTTGCGTCGCCTGGTCTTCGCGAAGGCCGGAAGCGGGAAGCCGACCAAGGTGTCGGCGAGGACCTCGAAGAACCCGGCGACGGTCCGGGCCGGAACTCCCGCGTCGCTCGCGATGCCCTCGTAGTTCATCTCTTCGCCGGATTGCACCGCGGCGACGTCCAGGAAGCGGGCGAAATTGAAGGCGCGGTGCGGTGGCGGGATTCTCGATTCGGGACGACCCAGGGTGTTCCTGCCCAGAGTACGCCCCTGACAGACGCAATCCTCCTGAGCGGGTGCGCCCTCGCGCTTTTTCTTCGCCGGTCCGTCCTCCCGCGGGCTACAGGCAGATAGGGACTTTCGGTGGGAAACGGGGCGGCGGGACCGCCCCCATTGAGAGGAGAACGACGATGAGCCAGTTCCGATCGGTGTGCGGGTTGATCCTGGCGGCGGGGATGCTGACGGCGGGGGTGTGCGACGGCGGCGGCGGCGACGACTCTCCTCCGCCGGCGCCGGGGGTGATTCCGAGCGAGTTTCAGGCACAGTACGTCGCATTCGAGTCGGTGGCAACGAACTTGGTAGGGCCAATCCCGACCCCAGGCCGGAAGCACATCTACCTCCGCAACCTGCTGACGGGGGGGACGTCGAGGATCAACGCCCCCCTGGGTGCTGAACCGAACGGCAACTCCTACGGCGCGAGAATGTCCGCCGACGGCCGATACGTCGCCTTTGAGTCGGTGGCCAGCAATCTGGTCGAGTTGGACACGAACACCTGGGCTGACGTGTTTGTATATGACATAGGAGCGAATACCGTGGAGCGGGTGAGCGTCGATACCAACGAGGTGGAACCCAACAACAAGTCGTTCACGCCATCCATCTCGGCGAACGGCCGATACGTCGCCTTCTCGTCGAATGCGTCCGACCTGGTCGCAAGTGATACGAACGGGGCGACAGACGTCTTCGTCCGGGATCGGCTGCTGGGGACGACGGAGCTGGTGAGCGTCGACAGCAACGAGATCCAAGGCAACATCTTCTCGAAGATGCCGTCCATCTCGGCGGACGGTCGATACGTCGCCTTCTCGTCGAGTTCCAACAACCTGGTTGTAGGGGACACCAACTCGACTTTCGACATCTTCGTTCGGGACCGGCTGCTGGGGACGACGGAGCTGGTGAGCGTCGACAGCAACGAGATACAAGACTACTACCCGTCGTACCGGCCCTCCATCTCGGCGGACGGCCGATACGTCGCCTTCGATACGCAGTCCATCTTGGAGTCCAGCGTTCCCTCTCACGCGTACTACAACGTCTACCTCCGTGATCGGCTGGGGACGACGACCGTACGGATCAGCGCCCCGTTTGTGGCGGGGGCAGTTCCCTTCGGAAATTCAATAGAGGCCACCATCTCCGCGGACGGTCGTTTCGTCGCTTTCACAAGCGTGACCGGCAACTTGGTGCCGGAGTACGACGGCAACAGCGACTGGGACGTTTTCCTGCGCGACGTCTCGGGAGGGTCCACCAAACTCATCTCGATTTCCACCACCGGCACCTCCGGCAATGCCTATAGCAGTTATCAAGCCATCTCACCGGATGGACGCTTCGTTGCTTTCGCATCTTCCGCCAAGAATCTGGTCCCTGGCGATACCAATGACACTATATCCGACATTTTCATGCGGGACCTCGATGGGGCGGGGTCCACCGTGAAGATCACCAATACCGCGAACGGCGGTTCCTGGGTCCCGTCCGTCTCTTCCGGTTTCGCGCCCGGCCGCTATGCCGGCTTTTCCTCCTTGGCGACGAACCTGGTGGCCAACGACACCAACGGCGCCGACGACGCCTTCATCCAGGACCTCGACACCGGGACGATCCGTCTGGTGAGCGTGAACAACGCCGGCGTCCAGGGCGACGGCGCTTCCCAGCGACCCTCGCTCTCGTCCGACAGCCGCTTCGTCGCCTTCCAGTCCGCGGCCACGAACCTCGTGTCGGGAGACACCAACCTCAAGACCGACGTCTTCGTCCGCGACCGGCTCCTGGGCATCACCGAGCGGGTCAGCGTCTCGACGGCCGGGGTCCAGGGAGACGACCACTCGTTCTTCCCGGCCATCTCGGGGGACGGGAGGTACGTCGCCTTCACGTCGGCCGCGACGAACTTCGCGACGACCACCGCCGGACGCGCGCACGTGTACGTCCGCGACCGGTACGCGGGGACGACGGAGCTGATCAGCGTGGACACGACCGGCGGCGAAGGAGACGGCCACTCGTCGGAGAACACCGACAACGTCGCCGCCATCTCGGCGGACGGTCGGTTCGTCGTGTTCGCGTCCCTGGCGACGGACCTGGTGGTCGGCGACACGAACGGCTTCCGGGACATCTTCGTG
>JACPRC010000194.1 GCA_016190175.1 Planctomycetota bacterium | reverse complement strand
GGGGAGATAGGGGGAAACGGCGGCTTCCCCCGGTCTCCAAGTCTCCCGGTCTCCCTGTCGGTCCGGTAGAGAGGGGGGAGGCATGAGAGGCAACCGCGTCTGGGCCGAGATCGACCTCTCGGCGGTCCGCAACAACGTCTCCGTCCTGCGGCGGCAGCTCCGCCCGGACACGAAGCTCCTCGCCGTGGTCAAGGCGGACGCGTACGGCCACGGCGCCGTCCCCTTCGCCTGGACCGCGATCGAGGCCGGCGCCGCCATGCTCGGCGTCGGCGACTCCGCGGAAGCGCTCGAGCTCCGCGAGGGCGGGATCACCGCGCCCATCCTCATCCTCGGGGCCATCCTCGAGGAGGAGATCCCGCGCATCGTGGAGTACGACGTTGCGGTCACCGTCCACTCGCCCGACCTCCTGCCCCTCCTCGAGGCGGAGGCGCGGCGGCAGAACCGCCTGCTCCGCATCCACGTCAAGGTGGACACGGGCATGGGCCGGCTCGGGACCTCCCCCGCCCGCGCGGCCGAACTCGTCCACGACGTCCTCGGCCGCACGCCCCTGGAGCTCGAGGGGCTGTGCACCCACCTGTCGAGCGTCGCCTCGGGGAACGTGGCCTACACGCGGGAGCAGATCGACCGTTTCCAGGGCGTCGTCGACGCCCTCCAGGTGGACGGCATCCGGCCTCCGATCGTCCACGCCCTCAACAGCGTCGGCGTCTTCACCTTTCCCGAGGCTCAGTACGACATGGTCCGGTGCGGGATCGCCCTCTACGGCCTGGACCCGGGGATCTTCGGCCGCATGGGCGTGCCGCTGCAGTCCGTCCTTTCGCTCAGGACGCGGGTCGTCTATCTCAAGGGGCTGCCCGAGGGTTCGTACGTCGGCTACGACCAGAAGTACCGCACGGACCGCGCGACGCGGATCGCGACCTGCGCCGCGGGGTATAACGACGGCTATCCTTATCTCCTCGCGAACCGCTCCGCCGCCCTCGTGCGCGGCCGGCGCGTCCCCGTGGTCGGCACGGTCACGATGGACTACCTGATGCTCGACGTGGGCGACCTGCCCGAGGCCGACGTGGGCGACGAGGTGACGCTCATCGGCCGGGACGGGACGGACGAGATCCGGGCGGAGGAGCTGGCGAGGCGGATCGGGACGATCCCGTACGAGCTGACGTGCGGCCTGGGGAAGCGCGTGAGGCGCGTCTACGTGGCGACGGGCGCGGCGGTGACGTATCCGGGGGTCGTGGCGAAGCGGGAAGTCGCCTGACCTACTCGAACTTCACCGAGACGGTCATCCGCGTGCTCTTGATCGTCACGCTGCCGAGGGGCACCTCGATCTCCTCCGTGAGCGAGCCCGGCTTCGGCCGGCGCTCGACGAGACGGCGCGCGAGCTCGAGCTTCCCCGAAAGGAAGAAGGAGACGGGTTTCCCCGCGGCGAGGTCGAAGACGAGCGAGGTCTCGCCCAGTTCCAGCCCTCCCTCGAACTCGTCCCGCGTCCTCCCCTTGACCGAGCCGGAGAGGAGGAGCGTCGCCCGGTTGTTCTCGATGCGGTCCAGCTTCACGTCGATCGTGCCGGTCGGCTCCTCGAAGTCCGCCCACAGCGCGGGCGAAAGCTCGCCGGCGTCGACCTTCCACGAGTCGCCGGGGTTCTTCGCCTCCTTCGGCAGCATGCGGGCCCAGGCGTTCCAGGCTCCGACGGCGTCCCCGCCCGCGGGGACCTCCCCGCCGCCCTCGAGCTCGACCTTCGGGGGAGCGCCGAGGGTGACCAGGAACGTCGCCCCCTGGAGCGCCGTCGTCCAGCTCTGGGGCGCGCCGCCCTCGATCGTCTTGTTGCGCGCGCTGCGCTCGCACTTCACCTTGATCCGCCGGGGAAGCGCGCCATCCACGAGCAGCACCTCCTGGCGGTACTCCTCCTGCGCATCCAGCGTGAGGACGCGCTTCTTCTCGCCCTCGGAATCCTTCGTGACGAGCTCGAGCGTGAGGCTGGACTCGATCTTCACCGTGACGCGGTCGCCGGCGGAGTTTTTCGGCTCGAACTTCACCGGGTCCTGTGGAAGCAGCAGCGTGAAGAGAAGGGCGAAACGCGTCATAGGGCCTCCATTGGCGGCGATCCCCTTTGATTCTAGAATGGCCCGGACCCGGGTCAACGCAAATGAAGAGGTGGTTGGTGATCGGTGAGGGGTCGGGCCCCTTTTCACCAACTACCAACCACTAACCACGAATCACTTCTTCAAAATGCGGCTCGAGGAATTCGACTACCGGCTTCCGAAGGAGCGGATCGCGCAGGAGCCCCTCCCGCAGCGCGACGCTTCGCGCCTGCTCATCCAGGACCGCGGGGGCGGATCGATCCGGCACGGGGCGTTTCCGGACCTGATCGCCGAACTGCGGCCCGACGACCTCCTGGTCCTCAACGACACGCGCGTCGTGCCCGCGCGGCTCGTCTGCTTCCGCGAGACGGGTGGGCGCGTCGACGCGCTGATCGTCGGCCGGCTCGGCGACCGCCGCCGTGAGGCCCTTCTCGACACGTCGCGGAAGCTCAAGACCGGCGAGCGGCTCAAGGTGGGGGAGCGCGAGTGGGCGCGCATCGCCGGGAAGGAGGCGGACCGCTGGGTGCTGGAGTTCGACTCCGATCCCGAGGCGATCGTGGCCGCCCGCGGCCGGATGCCGCTGCCGCCGTACATCCGGCGCGAAGCGGACGACCGGGACCGCGAGCGGTACCAGACGGTCTATGCGGCAAAGGAGGGCGCGATCGCGGCTCCGACGGCGGGGCTCCACTTCACGCCGGAGATCCTCGCGCGTCTCCCCTGCCCCGTCGCGCGCCTCACGCTCCACGTCGGCACGGGCACGTTCAAGCCGGTGAAATGCGAGAATGTCGAAGAGCACGTGCTCGACCCCGAGCGTTTCGAGATCCCCGATGAGACGGTTGCAGCCGTGCGGCGCGCGCGGCGCGTCGTCGCCGTGGGGACGACGGTGTGCCGGACGCTGGAGACGTGGGCGCGGACGGGGGAAACGAGCGGCACGAGCGGCCTCTTCATTCACCCCCCCTTCGAGTTCAAGGTCGTCGGCGCGCTGCTGACGAACTTCCATCTGCCGAAGAGCACGCTCCTCATGCTCGTCTGCGCGTTCGCGGGGCGGGAGCGCGTCCTCGCGGCGTACGCGGAGGCGATCGAGCGGGGGTACCGGTTCTTCAGCTACGGGGATGCGATGCTCTTGAAATAGTGATTCGTGGTTCGTGACAAGGACACGAACCACCCTTCTCACGCGAACATCACCGGCAGCTTGCGCTCGACGGAGGTGTCCGCGAGCTTCTTGAGCATCACGTAGGCGAACTTCGCCCAGAAGCCCTCGATCGTGCCGAACTTCGACTCGTACACGGAGATGTCCTTCTCCGTCGCGTCGACGTAGTCCACCTTCCTCGCCTTCGCCAGCGCGAAGGTCTCGTCGATCCGCAGGGCGCGGTTCACCTCGGCCAGCTCCGCGGCGAGCCGCGCGGCGCTCGTCACCGACCCGCCCTCCACCTCGAACGGCTCGTCGAACTCCAGCGGCAGGATGCTCGAGTTCCGGTCCCGCTGCGCCATGAGGTGGCGCCACTTCCCCGCCTCCCCGGCGGCGTTCTCGCGGAGGAACGTCTGAAGCTCGGCCACGAGGCCGGTCTTCGCGATACGGATGTTGCTGACGCACTTTCCCTCGCGTCCCTCCCAGCTTCCGTCCTGCACCCCCTGTTTCGCCAGGCCCGCGCGGATCTCCGCGGCCATCCTCTTCAGCCGGCGCTTCTCCCGCCACCGCTCGAAGAACCCCATGCGGTCGCGCAGCCGGTCGAACGCGTACCAATAGGGCTCCACCCGCGCGTTGAACCCCACGTTCCGCGCAATCCGGTACAGGGCGGAGTCCTTGACTCCGTCCGCGACCTTCTCCCGTTCAGCGCTCACGGCGGAACCGTTTCGTGATGTTGTCGATCCGGCGGGTCTTCCGGGACCCCGGCGGCGGCGTGGGCTCGCGCGTCTCCTCCTCCTTGCGCATGAGCTTGAGCACGGACGAGTCCTGTCGCGCCTGGTCCGCGTCGAAGTCCAGCGACTTGAACCCCTCGATCTGCTCCGTGATGTCGTCGATGAGATCGCGCGGGGTCGAGTACCGGAGCGTCTTGTCCTTGGACATCATCCGCTCGATGAAATAGTGCATGTGCTTCGAGACGCGGCGGTTCTTGATCTCGCTCGAATTGAGCGCCTCCATCACCTGTTTCGCCATGACCTCGATCGAGTCGGTGCCGGCGAAGGGCAGTTCCCCCATCACCATGTGGTAGAGCGTCGCGCCCAGCGAGTAGATGTCCGCGCGCACGTCGATGCCCTGCCCCCGGGCCTGCTCCGGACTCATGTACTGCGCCGTGCCGCTCGTCGTCTCCTCCTCCACGACGCCGTCGCGGATCGGCTGGGCGAACCCGAGGTCGCACACCTTGACGCGCCCGTCCTTCAGGACCATGACGTTGCCGGGCTTGATGTCCCGGTGGACGATCCCCTTCGACTGCATGTACTCCATCGCCTTCGCCGCTTCGAGGATGATCTCCAGGGCCCGGGCCTCCGCGATCCGCTTGTCGCGGTCGAGCACCTCCTGCGCGGACTCGCCCTCCAGGAGCTCCATCGCGACCCACGCGAGCGGGCCGTGCGTCCCGCAGTCGAACCCCTTCACGAGGTTCGCGTGATCGAATTCGACGAGGAGGCGGCTCTCGCGCAGGAACCGCTCGCGGGCCTTCTCGTCCTTGAAGAGGGAGGGGTGGAGGATCTTCACGGCGACCGTGCGGTCCCCGTTGCGCACGTCCACGGCGGAGAAGACGGTGGCGGTCCCGCCGACGCCGAGCTTGCCCGTGAAGCGGTAGCCGGGGACCGGCTCGGACGGGTTCGAAGGCGCCGCGTTCGCCTGCTTCGCGACCTGCTGGGTCGGCGCGGCGGAGCAGACGCGCCTGGCGGCCTCACGGAGCTGCCGGACCTGCTCGTCCGTGAGCCCGCCCCGGGCCTTCGCGACCTCCTCGATCGGCGGCCGCTCGGACTCCGGCTTCGCGCGGAACTCGGCGAGGCAGGTCTGCGCGACTTCGTGCGACATCATCTTGTTGCGCATCGCGAGGGCCAGGAAGACCTGCTCGTAGCTCGTCGTCATCGCGCGGCCCGATTGTATGGCGCTCCGGGATCGGTTTGCAAAGAGTTTCCGGCGCGGATATAATCAGCGTGTGATCGAGATGGAGCTGTCCCGGATCATCATCAACGAGACCCACGACGAGCAGGTCATCGTCCTCAAGGAGATCGGGGGCGAGCGCGCCTTCCCCATCGTGATCGGCATCTGGGAAGCCGTCACGATCGACCGGAACGTGAAGGGGAAGAAGACCCCGCGGCCGATGACCCACGACCTCCTGGAGAACGTCATCCGCAACCTCGACGCGAACCTCGAGCGGATCATCGTGAACGACCTGCGGGACCGGACGTTCTACGCCAAGCTGATCCTCCGGCGGGACGGCGAGACGATCGAGGTGGACTCGCGGCCGAGCGATGCGATCGCGCTGGCCGTGCAGATGAAGGCCGCGATCTACGTGGAGGAATCGGTCCTCACCGACGCGACGCCGAATCCCGAGGCGATCAACCCCGAGCCGCCCGACTTCGGCGGCCCCGAGGACGAGGAGAAGGGGCCGGAAGAGGAAGAGACGTAAGCCCGAAATCCGGAAGCCGAAGCCCGAGACCCGAAACGGCCCCGAAGTCCCGAACGACGATCACTCCTTCTTCTTGTCCGGCGGCTTCGGCAGGGGCTCGTCGGTGCCCTTCCCTTTTGTTCAGGATGGCGTACACTTTCCTTCAGACTTCATTCGACATCGTCCGCTTAGAGGCGTGTATGCGTATCGCTCGCGTCGTCGCATTCGTCTGCCTCGCGCTCGGGGCGTGCGCGGGAGGCGCCGGCCGCTCCTCCGACCGGTCCGCCCGCGAGCAGGCATCGCGGGCCGACGACTTCTTCGCCAAGGACGACTATCTCCACGCCGTCGCCCTCTACCAGCGGACGGTCCGGCCCGACGGGCGCGACGCGCGCGCCATGTATCGCATGGGATTCTGCTGGGAGAGACTCGGCAACTCCGGCCGCGCACTCTTCTGGTACGAGAAGGCGGCATCCGTCGCGCCGGAGAGCGACGAGGGCCGGAAAGCCGCCCAGCGCAGCGCCCGATTGGGGGATCTGCTGAAGTGGGACCCGACGAAAGATCCTCCCGACACCGAGATCCTGGATTGACCGGAGGTCGCCATGCGCCAATCCATCGCCCTCCTTCTGATCTTGGGCAGCGGCGCCGCGGCGTCGGCTCAGAATCAGGACAACGGCTTTTTCAAAGACCCGGAGGATGCGCGCCGCATGGTCAAGGTCGCGAAAATCGGCGATGACGAGTTCTTTGCCCCGGATCGAGATACGTTGCTCCAGACGGCTCGAGACCTGGCTCCCGACGTGGCCAAACTCTTCCGGGACGTCCGATCGAAGCTCAAGCAATTCGCCCCGAACTTCAAGCAGCCGAAGTCCCTGATGATCCGGTTGGTTCCCATGAAGGGGCCGCCGGCCTCCGCGATGTACCCCGACCTCATCGATTGGGACAACGACAGGGTGGGCAAGTTTTCCGGCCTGTTGTACGCCGCGCACGAATTCTTCCATCTCGTCCAGTATGCGTACCTTGAGGCCAACCTCAAGGCCCATGGGATAACCCCCACGCCGTCGGCCCTGAGTTGCCCATGGATGGGCGAGGCCACGGCGGAATACATGGCGACCCGGATGTTCCCCGTGTACCAGGACGCAAGAGTCAAGACTCTCGACACCGGTCTGTGTACGACAGGCCTCTTTTCATATGAGACTCTCGACCCGAGCGAAACGGCGACAAGGCGTACTCTGTTGCAACAGTACGGCGGTTTCATTTTCTTCCACTATCTGGAGGCGTATTGCGACGTCCCGGCGCTTATCCTGCAGTTCTACACGGACTTCATGGCAACGCGCACCCATTCGGATCCGGAACCGGCCTGGAACCAAGATACGGTGCTTCGAAAGGCGCTCGTGAAGAAAGGCGTCACCACGCCGCTGGCCCAGATCTACGCGCAGTTCGTCATTCAGTACCACTGGAAGAAGGACTTCGAGCCTTTCAAGTCCCACTTCGACATCGAGAAACTCGGCGGAAGAGGAGCCATCCAAGTCCCGGGCATTAAGGTGTCGTGGGATTTTCCGCGACGCGAGGATGACCGCCTCATCGTCGAGGGGTCGATCCCGAAGCAGGCGGGCCCAGGCCTGTCGATCGTGCGCGCGATCTTGATCCGTCGTCCGGAGCCGGACGCGGGAACGCTGAAGCTGAACCTCGCGGTGAGCACGGCCCGATCCGCGACGGCGGACCAGATTACGATGATCGCTCTTGCCAAGAAGGGCGCCTTGTATGGCGAACCCGCGACGGGCGGGGTCGGCCGCCCGATTCTCATCCCGTCGTGGGAGAAATACGAGGGGGCATTGGTCTTCCTCGTGGACGGGTCGGAGGAAGGTTCCAACGAGATCACTCTGTCCGGGACATTCGAACCCGCCGCAAGGCCCGCGTACACGGGATTCCGGTGCGTCGCCTCGCGGCGGCACGAAGGCGCGCCCGCCGGCGTCTTCCTGCGGGGGGACGGCGTCTACTTCCGCGTCGAGTTCGACGCGAAGAACGCCCCGCCGGGCACGAACGCCGAGGTGACCTGGACGATCCAGCGACCGGTGAAGCCTCCCAAGACGAGCCGCCCCGCAACGTTCGAGGTCAAGGAGGGACGCACGTCGTACACGCGGCCCGAGCCGGCCAAGATCTCCCAGGACGCCGATGGCGGCACCTACTCGGTCTCGGCGAAGGTCGTCATCGGCGGGGAATCGTTCGAGGCGACCACCCCGTTCGAAGTGTCGGACGAAAAGCCGGACGTGGACGGGCTCGATCTCAGCGACACGATCGACGGACCCGCGAGGAGTCGCTTCGCGCCGGGGGAGGAGATCTGGGCGCGGGCCCGGTACACCCTCCCCGGCCCGGCGGACGGGGAGCAGATCGTGCGGATCGTCTGGAGCCGGGATGGGGAACCCGTGGGTGACTCCAACGTGGCCCTTCCCCCCGGCAGGCACACGGCCGTCTTCGACTTCCCGAACCCAAAGGGGAGCGGGTCCTTCGGAGACCACACGGTCGAAGTCTCCATACGCGCCGGAGGTCAGGAGCCGGTCACCCTGTCTTGCGGGTACGCGCTCGTGCGGCCGCTCGAGTGGAGCGCGCCCGCGCTTGTGGCCACGGCCGACAAGGAATCGACGGACGCGGTCCGCGACTTTCGTCCCGGCGACGCCGTCTTCCTCGTGCTGCGGTATCGCGTGGGGATCGAGCGCGCCATGAACGTGAAGTTTGAGATCTCGACGACCGGACCCGACGGCGCGGTCGGCGCCCTCTCCGGGCACGACGAGCACGCGGCGAAAGAGGGGGATCGCTGGGCTTCAACGAGCGGGAGGATCGCGGAGTCGATGCGGTCCGGGACCTACACCGCCGTGGGACGCGTGCGGCTGGGGGACGAGGCGATCGAGACGCGGACCTCGTTCCGCGTCTCCCGCCCCGTGCGGATCACCAACTTTTCCGTCACCGCGGGCAAGAACTCGAACGTCGTGAAGACGCGGTTCGAGCGGGGAGAGAACGTAGGGGTATACCTCGGCTATTCGGTCGGCGAGGAGGTCCGCGAAGACGAGAAGCTCGACATCCGGATCGCGCTCTACGCCGGCAACGGCACGAAGGACCAGTGGCCGATGCGCTGGGGACCCTCGGAACCGCAGACGGGGAACTGGTACGTCCGGCACGGCGGCCACTGGGGCGCGAACCAGCCGCCGGGACGATATCGGTTCGTCGCGACGGTGAGCGTCGGCTCCTACACGACCCAGGCGGAGAAGTGGGTAGCGATCGAGGAGACGGAGGAGCCGCCTCCCGAGGAACGGCCGGACCCCACGGAGCGAAGGGACGAGGAACCGCCGCGCCGGACGGAGGAGCCTCGGACCCGTCCGTTGGCGTGGGTGTACGTGGGATCGAAGCTGATGCAGGAGAACATCGATAACTTCAATCGCATCAACTCTAAGGGAGAGATCCTTGGTTACAACATGACGGGCACAACCAGCCAAGTCGTCGTTCGGATCGCTCTCCGCGGCGACTCCTTGACGGGCTCGGCGACCTACGACCTGACGGGGAAGTGCCCCCCTACGCGCCCGGGAGACTGGTTCAATTGGAAGTTGTCGGCATCGGCCACCTCCGGAAAAGACGTAGGAGACATTGGGGACTCACACCTCGAAGGCGACTTTGAGCTGTGGGTGGGCGGAAGTCGCGACAACGGGGGCATAACGGTGGGCGTAGGCCATGGTTCCCGCACCCATGACTCGAAAACCATCGTCGTGGCTGCCCCCAAGAACGGCCGGGTGGGGGATCGGGCCAAACTTCACTGGTTTGTGAAGCGGGTCTTGATCTGCACCTACGAGTGGGAGTTGCAAGAGAAGTGAGTTCCGCCGTTCCGAAGCGCCGCCGACGCGGATGGGCGCCCGGACCGGAGACGGGCTCCGGCAAATGGACCCGCTTCGGCGGCCGTGGGGCCGACGCCTATCCGGCCCCTCCGGATGCCGACGGTTCGGCTTGGAGTGACGCATCGTCTGAGCGGGACGCGGGCGGCTCGATGGTCGGGCTTTCCGCGGTGCCGGTTCTTGAGTCAGGGAGGGACACAGGTCGGCCTTGATGATGGCCATGTCGGCCTGCCTCGTGATCCTTGGTCCGGGACTTCCGCCCTCGGATGCGGGCGCGCAAGTCCCCAAGGCGCAGGAGAAGGTGAAGCTGACGATCACGACCAGGAAGGGGGACAAGATCCGCGTCGAGCGCGCGGAAGTGGACGGTCGGCCAGGAGCCGGATCCGAAGGTGGCCACCTTCGCGCGCGTGACAAGCGTTCCGCTGTCGCACCCCCGGTGCGGTTGTTCGCCGCCGCCCGTGGGAGGGGCCTACGACGATTACCGGATCTTCCGCGCCGTGGCGCCCGGGAAAACCGAAATCGTCCTCTGGAGCGGCTGGGAGCGGGGCCAGAAAGACCCGCCGGAAAGCGCCCTCAAGTTCACGGTCGTCGTGCGTTAGACGGGGTTTCCGGCGACGCGGACACCTTCTACATGCCTGCAAAATAGTCACGACTTTTTTGCATGACTATGTGATAATCGGGCCGTGCGGTATCTCTCGGACGGCCTGAGGCGGTGCCTGGAGGAGGAGCGCAAGATGGCCCTCCTCGTGGGCCCCCGACAGGTGGGCAAGACGACGCTGGCCCGCTCCCTCCTTCCGGCCGCGGGCGCGTGTTTCAACTGGGATGTCGAGACGGACCGCCGCCTCCTCGTCCGCTCGCCCGGCGAGTTCTGGAGGGAGAAGACGGGGGGCGGCGGGCGTGTCCGGATCGTCCTCGACGAGATCCACAAGTACCCGCGGTGGAAGCGTCTTCTCAAGGGCCTGTTCGACGCCCACGCCGCGGAGCTCGAGATCCTCGTGACGGGAAGCGGCCGCCTGGACGTCTACCAGCGCGGAGGCGACTCGCTCCTCGGCCGCTACTTCCTTCACCATCTCCATCCGTTCACGGTCGGCGAGCTGCTTGCCGGCGGAAAGCAGGCGCTGCTCCCGCCGGCGCGGTTCGTCAAGGCGCTCGACGACGCGCTCGAAACGCCCGGCTCAGAGGAGGCGCTGGAGCGGATCGAGCGGTTCACCGGTTTCCCCGAGCCCTTGTTCAAGGGACGGGAGGAGTTCCTCGTCCGGTGGCGAAGAACGCGGCGCGATCTCGTCCTTCGGGAGGATCTGCGGGATCTCACGCGCATCCGGGAGATGGGACTCCTGGAATCCCTCGCACTGCTCCTCCCCGACAAGATCGGATCGCCCCTTTCCCTCAACGGCCTGCGCGAGGACCTGGGAGTGGCGTTCAACACCGTGCGGGGCTGGGTCGAGGCGCTTTCCCGCCTGTACTACCTCTTCGAGCTCCGCCCCTTTGCCGGCAAGCTCTCCCGCACCCTCCGGCGGGAGGCCAAGATCTACTTCTTCGATCCATCCGAGATCCCCTCCGAGGGCGCCCGGTTCGAGAACCTCGTTGCCCTTCACCTGCTCAAGCTCGTAGATGCCTGGAACGACGCCGGGCAGGGGGACTTCGCCCTGCACTACGTCCGGGACAAGGAGAAGCGGGAAGCGGATTTCCTCATCGTCGAGCGCCGACGGCCTTTTCTGCTGGTGGAGTGCAAGCTCACGGACCGCGAGACTTCACCGTCGCTCGATTACTTCGCGGAGCGGCTGAAGCCCGCGAAGGCGGTCCTGGTGGTCCGGCAGGGCCGGCTCCTCAAACGGGGCGGCCACCTCGTGATTCCGGCCTCGCGGTTCCTGGCGCTGATGTGATCGGCCCGCCTACCGCCTCGATTCCAGGACCCCCATCAGCCCGCCGTAATAGAACATCACGTCCGCCACGCCGTCCTTGTTCGCGTCGCCGATCCACACGCTCTTGGGGTGGCCCTCGCCGAGCTTCTTGCGGAAGAACGGGCTCGGCTCGAAGCCGATCACGTCCCTCCCGCCCGAGCGGTGGACCCGCCCGCGCATGATCTGCAGCTCCTCCGCCCTCGGGTCCAGGAAGAGCATGTCGGGACGGCCGTCGCCGGAGAAGTCGCCCGAGACGTACAGCAGCGGCACCGTCGCCGCGCCCTTCTTCTGCAGGTCGTCCTTGTTCACCATCACCTTCTGGTCGTAGACCGGGTCGATCAGGTACCCGTCCAGCCCCTTGTCGAACTGGAACACCTCGTACGTGATCGGGATGTCCCCCATGAGGACAAGCTGGCCGCCCTGGGACAGCAGATCCGTCCGAAGGCGCGAGACGACGCAGTCGAGCGCGCCGTCGCCGTCCATGTCCACGAAACCGGGATCGATCGAGACGCCCGTCACCTTGATGCACTGCTTCGACGTGAAGTTCCCCTGCCCCGTGCCCAGATGGATGAAGACGCGCGTCTCGAGGCTCTCGAGGAGCCCGAGCTGCCCCGTCACGCGGGTCACCACGAGGTCCGGGATCCGGTCCTGGTTGATGTCCACGAAGAGGATCATCGCCACGTCCACGGCGTCCTTCTTCGGGTCCTGCCGCAGCGTGGGGATCGGCCACTGCCGGCGCGCGCGCTGCCGCGGGTGGGACGGGAACGAGCCGGCCGTCTTCTGGAAGAAATACGTCATGACGTCGCGCTTCAGCGTGTAGAAGTCCTGCATCCCGTCCGCGTTGACGTCGGCGACGCCGACGTACGCGAGCGCCCGGCCGCCGATGAAATGGCCGATGAAGAGGTCGGGCTTCGAGGCGAACCGGTCGACCGCGAGGACGCGTTCCGAGCCCTTGGGGAGGTCGGCTTCGATGTCCGCGGTCATGCCGAACTTCCCGGGCTCCGTCTGGAAGTAGGCCCGGTAGCCGTGCTGGGTCGGGACGAGGAGGTCGTGCCTCCCGTTGCCGTCCAGGTCGGTCGCCGGCGACCAGACGGGGAGCGCCCGGAGCGACGCGGTCGTGAAGAACGACCTCACGTGGAGGAGCTTGAGCGGCGTCTGCGAAATGCCGCCGTTCGCGGGCGGGTAGACGTAGACGCCGTCCGGGGCGAGGAAGCCCATCTCGATCCCGCCGCCGGGGAGGAAGTCGCCGAAGACGAGCGCGATCGCGCGTTCGTCGAGGACGAAGAACTGCGATTGCTTCAGCGGCAGCCGGTCGTCGGCGCCCCGGTAGTGGATCCCGATCCAGCGGAGTTCCACCGGCTTGCCGTCGAAATCGATCGAGAGGTTGACGAGGTCGAGCCTCCCGTCGCCGTCGATGTCGTAGAGGACCGAGTTCTGCCGGGTCCCGTGGATGTGGATGTAGGTGAGCTCGAACTTGGGATCCTGCGGGTCGGGCGCGAGCGCCGCCAGCAGGATCGCCGAGAGCAGCGGCATTCCGCGCATCATAACCCGGTCCTCCCCGCGGCGCAAGGCGGCGGAGGCAGA
Source organism: Planctomycetota bacterium (assembly GCA_016190175.1). GTDB lineage: Bacteria > Planctomycetota > MHYJ01 > MHYJ01 > JACPRB01 > JACPRC01. The sequence continues at coordinate 4,015 of JACPRC010000194.1, read as the reverse complement.
TCGAGCCCATGAACCGATTCCCGCTGTGCCTGCTATAATCCCGGCTTCATCGGCCATCCGAATGAGCGAAGAGATTTCCGTCCGGTTTTCGGGATCCGACGAGGAACTCGACCGGCTTTTCGCCGGAGCGGCGCGCGCCTTCGGCGGCCGCCTCCTGAAAGACCGCCGGACCGGCGAGCTCCGTCTCGTCTTCGGCCACTTCCTCTCGCTCAACCCGAACACGGTGCGCTGGTGGACGCGGGTGCGTCGCGAGGGCGGCGAGCTCCGCCTCCGCGCGCGGACGCTCGTCTGGCCGTGGACGCGGGCGAAGCATGCGCGCATCGCGGCCTTCCGCCTCGCCCAGATCGCGGACTACATCGAGGTCCGCCTTCGCGGGGGCGCGGCGGAGAAGTTCGAGGCCCCCTCCTCGCGCCTGCCCTTTCTGGGCGGCGGGACCGGAGTCGCCGAGCTCACGATGGCATGGTCGTGGTTCATCGTCTCCTGCGTCTCCTGCGGCCTGATGGCGTGGTTCGCGACGACGCTCGCGGGGCTCTTCGTCGTCGACCCGCTTTTCGAGTCGCTCGCGGAGCGATCCGTGCAGGTGACCGCGCTCGGCGGCATCGCGCTGCCGTCGCCCGCGGAGCTGGCGGGCGCGGGCTTCCTCTTCCGCCTCGCCTGCTCGGCGCTCCTCGCCTTCCCCGTCGCCTTCTTCGTCGGCTCGACGTACGGCCTGCTGCAGGTCGCGGGGGAGTTCTGGACGCCGGTGAGCCGCGCGGTCTGGCTGGCGCCCGTCTTCCACCTCGTCCTGCTCCTCTTCGCCTTCGTCCCGCTCATGTCGGCGCCGACGGCGATCGCGATGTCGATCCTCGTCCCCATCGCCGCCCACGCCGGGTACACGTTCGTCTGGGGGCGCAAGGGCGAGAAGCGGCGCCCGCTCGGGAAGGACGCGCGGCGCCCCCTGGCCGCGGTCGCGTCCCTCGCCCTCGCGGCGGTGGTCCTGGGCATGATGCTGCCGCTCCCGCGCCGGGGCAGGGAGGTGACGCACGGGCTCGTCCTCTTCCGCGACCGCCACCTCCTGACGAATCCCGTCGGGCGCGGGCTCTCGCTCCTCTACTACCGGTACACGCTCTACGCCGCCGAGCCGCTCAAGGACTTCTACGACCCGTCGCCGGACGGCTACGACCGCCAGGTCCGGACGGCGCACGTCATCGGAGACGATCCCGGCATCGAAACGCGGTTGCGCCGGATCGGATTCGTGGTCGATCCGGACCCCGCGCGGGGGCGCCGGCTCTGCGACCTGATCGTGGTCGTGGGAAACGCGGTGCCGCCGGACCTCGACTCGCGCGCCGTCGCCGTCGCGCCGGGGAGCGACGAGGGGAAGCTGCGGGAGGCCGCGGCGAAGGCGAGCCGGGCCGCGTTCCGCGGGGGCGGGCTGCGCGAGCTGGCCCAGCTCGGCTGGTGGAGCGTCTTCTACCTCGGGCCGCTCGTCCTCTTCGGCCTGCCGGCGGCGCTGCTCCTTCCGGCGATCTCGCTCCTTTTCCGGAAGCTCCCGAGGAAGGCGGCCCTCGCGGCACTGGGGCTCCTCGGCGCGCTCTCGGCCGGCGCGATCGTCCTCGCCGTCTCGCGCTCGGCCGGGACGCTCGACGCCGCGCGGGGCGCGCGGGAGGCGCGGACGCCGGCGGAGGCGCTGCCTCGTCTCGCCCATGCCGAGGGCGGAGTCCGCTTCGAGGCGGCGCACCGCCTGTGGGCGCTCCTCGAGGAACCGGCCCACCGCTCGCCGTCGCTCCGCGGGCCGCTCGTCGCGGCGCTCGGAGACCCCGACGTCCGCGTGCGGATCTGGGCGTGCGGCGCCCTGGGCCGGCTGGGCGACGCGGAGGCGGTGCCGGCGCTCCTGCGGGCGATCGAGGACCCCGAGATCTTCGTGCGGTACCGCGCGGCGGAGGCGCTGGGCCGGCTGCGCGCGGAGGCCGCGATCGAGCCGCTCAAGAAGCGGGCGCGCGAGGACGCGTGGTACTGCGGGATGTACGCGCTGGACGCGCTGCGGCGCATTCGACCCGGAGCACACTGATGACCCCGCGCCCCCCCCTCTCCGTCTGGACCTACACCGTCCGCAACGCGCGGAAGATCCTCCCGACCCTCATCATCCTCACCTTCGTCGTAATGATCGTCATCGTCATCCTCTCGACCCTGCGCGGCCTCAAGGACGGGACGCTCATCTTCGCGCGGGAGTTCAACCACTTCACGGTCGTCATCCCGAAGAAGAAGGACGTCGTCGGCGAGGAGCTGAAGGAGCAGATCCGCGCCCACCCGTCGGTCGAGCGCGTCGTCGAGTCGCGCAACTGCATGTTCCAGGTCCGGGCGCTGATCGCCCGCATCCCCTTCCAGATCCGCGCGCTCTCGCAGGAGGACATGGAGTACGTCGTGCGCCGCGTCGGCGTCCCGGTCCTGCGGGGGCGGCTCCCCGGGAAGGGCACGAACGAGGTGGCGCTCCACGAGATCTTCATGCGGGCGAACGGCTGGGACCTGGAGCAGGAGTTCGGGATGGACGTCTCGGACGAGGACTGGATGCCGGGCCGTTTCCGGGTCGTGGGGATCCTGGGGGGAGAAACGCCGACCAACTTCGCGTCGCTCGAGTACTTCTCGAGCCCCCTCCTCTATTTCTACTCGGCCAAACTCTGGCAGCGCGTCCTCGTCTTCGCGAAACCGGGGCGCGAGGAGGAGATGAGCGCGTACCTCCGCTCGATCGGGCAGATCCGCGTGTGGGACCGCGCGCGCGCGGAGCATGACATCTCGCAGTCGTTCGACCGGCTGCTGCTCATCGTCGACTTCGTCTCGATCCTGCAGATCGCGGTCGTGGCGCTCGTGGTCGGGCTCCTCCACAACATCTTCTTCGGGCAGCGGACGGACGAGTTCGCGATCCTGCTGGCCGTGGGCCACACGCAGCGGCGGCTGCTGAGGAAGGTGGTGCTGGAGACGGCGCTGCTCATGGCGCTGGCGTGGGCGCTCGGGACGGGGCTGTCCTTCGCGCTGCTGGCGGGATTCAAGGCGGCGGTGCTGGACCCGCGAGGGATTCCGCTGCCCCTGTTCCAGCCGGTGCCGGTGCTCGTCTCGATGGCGATGCCGCTCGTGGCGCAGGTCTTCGCGACGGCAACGGTCTTCGGGCGGCTGCGGCGGCTCGACCCGATCCAGATCATCGAACGACGAGGGTGAAGATGGACGCATGGATGAGGCGCGATCTCGCGGAGTGCGGCCCGCCGGTGGGACGGCCTCGATGCCGGATGCCGGATCTCGGATGCCGCCTTCGCACGCCGCGCCGGCATCGGACATCCGGCCTGCCCGCCGAAGCCCGCAGGGCGAAGGCGGGAATCCGGCCTCCAAGGTCCGGACCGCGCCGGAACGGAGGGCGACGTTCACCATGCTGACCGGAACGGGACTGCGTCTGATCTACCGCGACGGCGCGGCCGAGGTGCGCGCGGTCGACGGCGTGGACGTGGAGGTCCGCGAGCGCGAGTTCGTCGGAATCGTCGGCCCGTCGGGGTCGGGGAAGAGCTCGCTCCTCTATCTCCTCGCCGGACTCAAGCGGCCGACGGAGGGCCGGGTGACGTTCCGCGACCGCGAGCTGGCGTCGATGGGGACGAACGACCTCGCGTCGCTTCGGCGGCGCCACTTCGGCTTCGTCTTCCAGAACCATTTCCTGATCCCGTACCTCACCGGGATCGAGAACGTGCTGGCGGGCGGGGCGGCGCTCGAGCGGACGGAGGCGCTCCTCGGGGAGCTGAATATCGCGCACGTCGGGGAGAAATTCCCGTACCAGATGAGCGCGGGGGAGCGGCAGCGCGTCGCCATCGCGCGCGCGATCGGCCACGGGCCGGACGTCCTCTTCGCGGACGAGCCGACGGCATCGCTGGACCGGCCGAACGCGGAGATCGTGGTGGAGCACCTGCGGCGGACGGCGGAGCGGGGGACGCTCTTCGTCGTAACCCACGACGAGACGATCCTCAAAGGGGCGGGCCGGGTGCTGCGGATGTTCGGGGGG
>JACPRC010000023.1 GCA_016190175.1 Planctomycetota bacterium | reverse complement strand
GGCTGAAGACGACGACCTTCCTCTTCTGCGTGCCGACGAGCTGCGCGATCAGCTCGCGCAGTTCCAGGAGCTTCGGACTCGAGAGCCCCTTGAGCGCCGAGTCGCTGGGTTTCGAAAGCCCGGAGATCTCCGGCCACACCTCCTCGAAGCGGAGCTGCGCCAGTCCGTTCGAGATGATCCGCTGCGTCGTGAGAAGGCTCATGAGCCGCAGGAACTCCGCCTGCGTGAGCGGGCGCTTCTTGCCGATGAAGATGAGTCTCGTGATCGACGGAGTGAGCGCGTCGTGCTCCTCCGTCTGCTCCGGCGTCATCTCCACGGGGATGCGGCTGTCGGTGCGCGCGGGCAACTGGCCGAGGACGTCCTTCCACAGCCGGCGGATCATGCTCCCCGCGAGGCGGCAGCGCAGCGTGTCGAGGTTTCTCGCACCGCCGATCTCCTTCTTGCCGTCCACGGGGACGGTGTGCCAGGGCACGAGCCGCCACTTGGGCTCCAGCGCGAAGTCGTCCACCCAGTCCATGATCGAGGCCAGCTCGTCGAGACGGTTCTCCATCGGCGTCCCGGTGAGGACGAGCCGGTACGGCGGCTGGAGCTTCTTGACGTAGGCGGCGGTCTTCGTCGCCCAGTTCTTGATCCGCTGCGCCTCGTCGAGAACCACCAGGTCCGGCTTCCACGCGTGCATGACCTCCAGGTCGCGCAGGAGCTGCTCGTAGTTGGCGATGAGGAATCCCTTCGTGCAGGACTCGAAGGCCTTGCGGCGATCGGCGGGATTCCCGTCGACGACCCGGGCGGGGACGTCGGTGAAGATCTGCCACTCGCGGAGCCACTGGGGCTTGAGGGCGGCGGGCACGATGAGAAGTCCGCGCCGCGCGCGCCCGGAATGCCAGAGCGCATGGCAGGCGGCGATGGCCTGCGCGGTCTTGCCCAGCCCCATGTCGTCCGCCAGGAGGAGGCGGCCCCGCGTGAGGAACCTCTGGACTCCCTCTTCCTGGTACGGGTAGAGCTTCAAGTGGAGCGTGCGGAGCGACTGGGCCGCCCCGCTCGCCGCCTCGGCGTCCCGGATCCCCTGATCGAGCCGCCGCTCCTCGGCGGCCAAGAGGGCACGGAGGGCGGGATCGTCATGGCGGCCGAGAACGCCCGCAAGTTCCCGCACGAGCGACAATCGTCCGCGCGGATCGTCGGCGCAGGTCTCGCGGAGCACCCATTCGCCGGCGCTTGTCCGCCGGAACCGTTCCAGCTCGCGGCCGGTCCCGTCGTGCCGCGCCCAGCGGATCTGCTCCATCCAGTCGCCGGGCCCCGTGAGCGCGCGGACCGGGTGCCACGCCAGCGGCGACCGGTCGGGGGGAGATTCCTCGCGCGTCCGACGAGGCCGCGAGAGTGCGTCCTCGATGACGGCCAGGAGATGCTTGCAGAGCCCGAGCGAGCTGCGCAGGAAGTCCGGGCAGTCGCAACTCCCTCGAGGCGGCTCGACGCTCGCAAGGAACGTGTTGTACGGCCGCGACGAAGAGCCTTCGCGGCGCGTGGTGTAGAGTCCGAAGAGGCCGGCGGGCCGGGAAGCGATTTTGAGACGGTCCTTCTGGCCGAAGGAGAAGCGGCGGAGGAGCGCCTCGAGGGCCTCGCGCTGGACCGGCCAGTCGGCGTCGCGCGTCACGGACAGGACGTGCTTCACGACGGCGTCGGCGGGAATGGCGCCGGTCTTGCGATGCGCCCGCGCGAGGAGGTTCTGATAGGCCTCAGTCTCTTCGAGGGGTGCGACGACAGGCGGTTCCAACAGCGCAACGGATTCCATGAGTCCCTCCCTCTCCAATCGGGCGCGCGCCTACCCCCGCTCGACGCCCATCTCCTTCAGCCGCGCGAGCACCTTCTCCGCCTTCGCGACGTCCTCGGGAAAGTCGATCTCCGTCCAGGGCAGATCGCCGGTCTCGACGAAGGCGCAGGGCACTTCCTGCATCAGCGCGTTGAGCGCGTCCTCGTATTCACAGTCCACGACACCGCGGCGCAGGAAGTCGTCGAAGACCTGGCGCGCGATCCAGAGCCAGCTCTCGTGGAGCGCGAAGAAGCCCACGCCCTCGCCGGCCTTGTCCCAGTCCGCGCCGACGCGGCGCGCGATCTTGAGGCAGCGGCCGCCGCGCGTCCCGATCATCATCTCCTCGCCCGTCTCTTTCGCGGAGGGATCGAGGAGGAAGCAGCCCGGCGCTTCGGATCGCAGCAGTCGGCGCAGGATCTCGGGATGATAGAGGACGTCGGCGTCCATGAAGACGGCGCTCTGCCGGAGTCCGTCGAGCCCCGCGTGCATCGAGAGGATGCTCCCGCGCGTGTAGCGCGGGTTCTCGACGTAGCGGATCGCCATCTCCTCGAAGCGCGCTCCGAACCTGTCGCGGATCTGGTCCCCGAAGTGGCCGATGACGATCGTCGTGCGCTCCACGCCGGCCGCCTCGAGGTTCGCGAGATGGCGCTCCAGGAGCGTCCGCCCGCCGACATCGAGAAGCGACTTAGGGTGCTTCTCGGTGAAGGGCTTGAGGCGCTTGCCGACGCCTGCCGCCATGATGACCGCTTCACGCACGCTCACGACTTCACCCATCGATCGAGCACGTCGAGCAGCCGCGCGAACTCGGCGCGCGGGATCCAGCCCATGTTGGCGATCCGGAACGCCTCGCGCTCGAGGCTGCCCTGCCCCGCGTAGATCACGAAGCCCTCGGCCTTGAGCGCGTCGTGGACGGAGGTGTAGGTCCGGCCTTCGGGGAGCCGCAGTGTCGTGAGCGTGTTCGACAGCTTCCGGTGAGGGAGCCAGAAACGAAGGCCCATCCGCTCGTATCCCGCGCGGAGGAACTCCGCGGTCCCGCGATAGCGTTCGAGTCGCTTGTCCAGCCCCTCCTCCTGCGCCTCCCGAAGCGCCTCGCGGAAGGCGTTCACGATCGGGACGGCGGGCGTGAAGGGGGTGTTGCGCGCGTCCTGCTTCGCGCAGAGCTCGCCGAGGTCGAGATAGACGCTCCGCCGCGGCGCGTCCCGGAGCGCTTCGCGCCGGACGAGGACGAACGAGACGCCGGGGAGACCCTGCAGGCACTTTCCGGCGGTGCCCGCGCAGAGGTCGGTCTGGGCGACGTCGATCGGATCGCCCGCGAGACCGCTCACGGAATCGACGAGGAAGCGGGCGCCGTGGTCGCGCGCGACCCTCGCGATCTCGGAGATCGGGTTCACGAGTCCCGTGGTCGTCTCGTGATGGACCGCCGCGACCGCGCCGGCGCCGCGGGCGCGCTTCGCGACGACGCCCGGATCGGCCGGCGCCTCCCACGGGAAGCGGACCTCCTCGAACGGGATGCCGTGGAGCGCCGCCATCTTCGCGATCCGCTCGCCGTAGACGCCGTTGTTGACGACGAGGAGCTTCTTGCCCGCGGGGACGCCCGCGAGGACCATCGCCTCGACGGCCGAGGTGCCCGAGCCCGCGAGGAGGATCGCGCCGAAGTCCCGCGCGGCCAACCCGAAGAGATCGACGAGCCGCGAGCGGACCTCGTCCTGGAGATCGAAATACTCGGGCTCGCGGTGGCAGATCGGCTCCATCGCGGCGGCCTGGCGCACGCGGTCGCTGACGTTGACGGGGCCGGGGTTGAGGAGGATCACCCCGTTAGACCCTCCCGGATGGCGCACCATCCGTGCTGACTCTCCGTGCCGATGTCTCGCACAACGCGCGGTAGGACTTGTCGGGGTCTAACGGGGATCACGGCATCGCCTCGTCGCGGAACCTCCGCGCGATGGCCGGCGGTTCCAGCCCCACGCGCGGGACCTTGGGCTGGTTGCCCGGCTCGATCTCGACCACGAGGCACGAAGGTCCCTCGGCCGCGAGGAACTCCTTCGCCGCCGTCTCGACGCCGTCGCGGATGCGCCCGACCTTGCGGTACCCGGCGGCGCGCGCGACCTCCTCCAGCGGGACGCTTCTCGACACCGTCTTTTGGTCGCCCGTCGACGCGTGCACGCCGTTGTCGAGGACGAAGTGGACGAGGTTCGACGGCTTGAGGGCGCCGACGTTGGCGAGGCCGCCGAGGTTCATGAGGAGGTTGCCGTCGCCGTCGAGGATGACGACGCGCTTCTTCGGCTGCGCGAGCGCGAGGCCGAGCCCGATCGACGAGGCGAGCCCCATCGAGCCGATCATGTAGAAGTTCCTCGGTCGGTCGCCGAGGGCCCAGAGGTCGCGGCCGAGCATCCCGTTGCAGGTGACGATCATCGCGTCGCCGGCAAGCGGGACGATCTTCGCGAGCGCCTCCCATCTCTTCATTCGACTCGCCTCCTCTCGGAGGCTCGCTCATGACGAGTCACTCGAGCACCTCCGGAGGGACCAGGAGCGCGACAGGCTTGCGCCGCTCTTCCATCTTCCCCGCGAGATCGCGGAGTTGCTCCGCCATTCGCGTAGGGTCGAGCAGGACGTGCGGGATCTTGAGGACGTCGAGCAGCCCCTCCGTGATCGCGCCGCTGGCGAGATGTTCGGGAGCGTCCTTGCCGCCGTAGCCGCGCCAGCTCACGACGAGGAGGACCGGGATCTCGTAGAGATTGTGGAGCTGCTGGAGGGCGCTCACGGAGACGCCGAGGCCCGAGTTCTGCATGAGGACGACGGACCGCCGCCCGCCGAACCACGCGCCCGCGGCGAAGCCGATCGCGGCGTCCTCGCGGACGGCGCAGACGTAGCGGTCCCGCGGCTCGCTCTCCAAGAGCGTGAAAACATCCTTGAGGAAAGAGCACGGCACGCCGGTGAAGAAGTCGAAGTCGAGCTTCTTCAACTCCGCCAGGAACGCGTTCGCGTGCGACATGAGCAATCAGCTATCAGCAATCAGCAATCAGCTTTCAGCGATGCGACTCGGGCTGAATGCTGATAGCTGAGGGCTGATGGCTAGTGCAGCATCGCCCACGCGCGCTGGTAATCCTCGAAGCTGTCGATCTCCGTCCAGCCCTTGTAGACCTCGACCGCCTTCACCGGATGGCCGCGGTCCACGAGCGCCTGGAGGAGATCCGTCAAGCCCGCCTTCTCGTTCTTCGGAGCGATCTCGTCGATCGCGCCGCGAACGATCTTCGATCCCTTCTCGGAAAGGAGCACGATCCCGATGAACTCGCTGTGCGCCTCGCCGGGCGGGATCTTTGCGCCGATGCGGACGACGTCGCCCGGCTCGCGCGAGGAGACGAAGCGCAGGCCCTGGGGCGGGGGCGATTTCTCGACGACGAGGTCGGGCGCGGCCTCGGGCGCGCGCGAGCCGGGCGCCTCGTCGCGCCACGAGCGGTCCACGAGGATCGCGATGTCCGCGGTCGATTCGAGGAGCCGCTGGAGGACGGCGCGGTCGAAGACGATGTCGCCGTAGAGGAGGAGGGTCCGTCCTTCGATCTCTTTCGCGGCGCAGGCAAGCGAGGCGATCTCGCCGGTCGTCTCGAACCGGTCGTTGTCGTAGGTGCGGACGTCGGGGAGGCGGATCTTCTCCTTCTTGTAGCCGCGCACGACCGAGACGCGGTCCACGCCGGCCGCCTTCAAGACCTCGAGCTGCCGGTCGAGGATGGTGCGGCCCTTGATCTCGAGAAGGCTCTTCGGCGCGTCCTGGATGAGCTTGCCGAGATGCGGCTGATACCCCGCGGCGAGGATGATCGCGCGGACGGGCGGCGCGCCCTTCGGAAGATAGGTCTTCTCGTCCTTCTGGAGTTCCGGGACGCCGACGATGCGGTAGACCTCCTCGAGCTTGACGATCAACGAATCCGCCGCGTCGGCGCGGCCCTGTTCGCGGATCGTCTTGAGCGCGGTCTGCATCGCCTTGATCGCGGCGCGCAGCCCGTGGTTCGCGTAGATGACGATGCGATAGCCCGCCTCGCCCAGGACGTGCGCGGGGACGGTCTTGTACGTCGTGGGGACGGCGACGAGCGGGACGTTGCGCTTCCAGCGCACGGCGAAGGCGAGGATCTCGTCGGGCTTGTCCGCCTTCGAGTGGATGAGGACCGCATCGGCCCCCGCGTCGGCGTAGGCGTTGGCCCGGAGGAGCGCCTCCTCCATGCCCCATCCCGCGATGAGCGCCTCGGTGCGCGCGATGACGACGAAGTCGGGATCGATCTGTGCGGCCTTCGCGGCGCGGATCTTGCCCGCGTGCTCCTCGGCGGAAACGAGCTCGCGCTTGACGCTCGAATAGAAGCTGCACCGCTTGGGGAAGACGTTGTCCTCGATGCAGATCGCGGCGATGCCGGCGGCCTCGTAGGCCTGGACGGTGCGGATGACGTTGACGGCGTTGCCGTAGCCCGTGTCGCAGTCGGCGATGACGGGGATGCCGGCGGCGGCGGCCATGAGGCGCGCGGCCTCGCAGTTCTCGGCCATCGCGAGGATGTTGGCGTCGGGGACGGCGTGCGAGGCGGAGATCTCGAACCCGCTGGCCCAGATCGCGTCGAAGCCCGCCTCCTCGACGAGCTTCGCGCTGAGGGCGTTGTGGGCGCCGCCGACGAGGATGGGACGCGGATCGGCGAGGCGGCGGCGGAGGCGCGCGGTCTGTTTCTCTTTCATCGGGCGGGCATTCTAGCGGGGCGCCCGGTGAAAGTGAACCATATTCATGGCCGGTACCGGAGGGGGGGCGCCGGCAGGTGGGGGAAGGCGATTCCGCGCAGACCCGCACCGACGAGGGCGTCCTGGCACCGGCTCGGCGCGCGCGTGCGGGGATGACGCCGGCGATCACGCCGGGCGGATCACGTCGAAACCCTCGCGGCGGGCCGTCGCGCAGAGATCCTCGTCCAGACAGACGAACGGACGGCCGCGCGGCCGAAACCCGGACGCGACGACCGCGGCGGCCAGTTGCAGCGCGTCGGCGGCTCTCAGGCCGTGTCCCCGGATGATCCGGGCCGCATCGAGACGGACGGCCTCGAGGTCGACGATTTCGTGCCACAGGCGCGAGAGGCGGAGCAGGCGGCTCTCCGCCTCCGCCAGCCCCGCGTCGCCCAGGGCGCCCTCGCGGCGCAACCGGCACGCGGCAGACCACATCTCCGTGGGAGCGAGCGCCCAGGCGACCACATCCCGGTCCGACCGCAGCAGGCGGCGGCAGGCGCCGGACGACCGTTGCTCCACGACCAGGGGAACCAGCGCGGAGCTGTCCCAGAACCGCATCAGCGACGCGCTTCCCGGCGCTCCGCGAGCAGCGCCCTCAGGATGTCTCCACGCCTCTTCGGCACCGGACCAGGCTTCCAAAGCTCCTTCGGAATCGGTCCCCTCTCGAGCGGTGGTCTCGCGATCCCCCTTCGGACGAGCCACCCCAGAAGCGCGCGGCCGCCCGCAGCCTGCCCCGGCTCCACGGGCACGAGGTCCGCCACGGGCTCGTCGCGGTCGAAGATGCGCACCCGTCCCCCGCGCCGCACGTGCCGGAGAAGGGCGGACAGGGCGTCCTTCGCCGCCGCGATTTTCACGTTCCTCATACTTGGCCATGTTAGCCAGATAGCGCCGCGACGTCAAGGGCCCTCCCGCCGTTCTTCGCTCCGTCGTCTCTCCCGATCAGTCTGCGACGACAGGCGGACCCTTCCGGGGGCCTACGCGCGCCAGGGATTGACGACGCCGAGTCCGGGGAAGGCGAAGTCCCCCTCGTTGCGCGTCACGAGACGCAGGCCATGGACGAGAGCGGTGGCGGCGAGCAGGCTGTCGATGGCCGGCGCGGGTTTCGGCGGATCGAAGGGCCGGCCGCCCGGAGCGCGGATGGAGCGTGTCAGCGGATGCGGTACACCGTCAGCGTCCCGTCGCAGTTCCCCACGACAGCCGTGTCGCCGCGCACGGCGAGACTCGCGGGCGCGCCCTTCGCGGCAATGGAGTCCAGCGCCTTCCCGGACCCGAGATCCCAAAGTCGGACGGTCTTGTCCCCACCTGCGGAGATGGCGCGTCTGCCGTCGTCCGTGAACGAGACCGAGTCGACGCCGACCTCGTGCTCATCCATCACGAGGATCTGCTTCCCCGACTCCACGTCCCAGAGTCGAAGGGAGGTGTCGCCGGCGGTCAACGCCCGCTTCCCGTCCGGGCTGAAAGCGACCGACCATACATGGCCTGCATGTCCCTTCCAGGTCCCGATCTCGCGTCCGGTCTCGGCGTCCCAGAGTCGGACCGTCTTGTCCTGGCCCCCGGAAAGGATCTTCTTGCCGTCAGGACTCACCGCGACGCAGTCTACCCAGCCGCGGTGCCCCACCATCCGACGCAGTTCTCTGCGATTCTCCACGTCCCAGAGTCGGACCGTCTCGTCCCAGCTTGTGGACGCGAGCCTCTTCCCGTCCGGAGCGAAGGCCACGGAACCGATCAGATTGTCATGGCCCTTCCAGGACGCGAGTTCCTTTCCCGCGTCCACATCCCAGATTCGGAAGGTCGAGTTCCAACTCCCCGTGATTGCGAGCTTGCCGTCGGGACTGAAAGCGACCGCGCTGATGGGGCTTCCGTCGCCCTCCAGAGTCTGGAGCACCTTGCCCGTGTCGAGATCCCACACCCGACCCGTTGCGTCGGCTCCTCCGGAGAGGATTCTCTTCGCCTTCGGATCGAGAACGATGCAGGAGACCTCCCTTCTGTGGCCGCTCAAGACGCGGATGAGATCGATTCGGCCGTTCTTGGAGCGCGGGACGGACTCGGGGTCTTGGATCGCGAGCGCGAAGAGCAGAATGGCCGCCACAAGCGGATCATATCATGTACCGCGCAGAGGCAATGCGGCGAGGCGGCAAGTACGGGAGTTCCGACCCCGTCCTATCCCCGCAGCGCCCCCGCCGTGCCTCACTCCCGCTCCGCGCGGAGGCCCAGGCGCAGCCCGCGGCGGCGGAGCAGCCGGTAGAGCGTCGCCACGCTCACGCCGGCCTGCCGGGCCGCGTCGCGGACGGACTTCGCGGATGCGACCAGATCCTCCAGGTAGCGGCGTTCGGGCGCGTCGACCCACCGCTCGCGGAGCTCGCGCCACGCGAGGGGGCGATCCGAGCGGCGCGGGGCCGGCGCGGAGAGGTGGGGCGGAAGGTCGGCGGGCTCGATGTCGGGTCCCGACGCGACGATCACCGCGCGCTCCACGATATTCCGCAGCTCGCGAAGGTTGCCCGGGTACGAGTGCGCCTGGAGGCATGCCATCGCGCCGGGCGCGAATCCCGCGGCGGTCCGACCGTGCCGCCGGTTCGCCTGGTGCAGGAAGACCTGCGCCAGGATCGGCAGGTTGTTCAGGAAGGTGCGCAGGGGCGGGAGCTGGAGCGTCACCACGCTCAGGCGGAAGTAGAGGTCCTCGCGGAACGCGCCCTGCCGCATCATGGCCTCGAGGTCGCGGTTCGTCGCGGCGACGAGCCGGACGTCGACGCGCCTCGGAGGGGCGTCGCTGCCCAGGGGCGCGATCTCGCCCTGTTCGATCGCCCGCAGGAGCTTGGCCTGGAGCGGCGGCGTCAGCTCGCCGATCTCGTCGAGGAAGAGCGTCCCCCCGTGGGCCTTCTGGAACTCGCCGATCCGGTTCGCCGTCGCCCCGGTGAAGGCGCCGCGGACGTGGCCGAAGAGCGCGCTCTCCAGCAGCGTCTCCGGGATCGCGGCGCAGTTCACCACGACGAAGGGCTTCCGCCGGCGCGGGCTGTTGAAGTGGATCGCGTGGGCGACGAGCTCCTTGCCCGTCCCGCTCTCCCCGCGGACGAGGACGGGGGCCGTCGTGTCGGACACGCGCTCGATGGCGCGCTCCACTTCGAGCCACTCGGGGGAAAGCCCCTTGATGAGGAAGTCGCGCCCGTCCCCCTCGCGCTTCTCCCGGTGGAGCTGCGCGCGGCGCATGAACTTCGCGGCCGAGGCGGCGAGGGCCGCCAGCTCGTCCACATGCTCCTGCGTGAAGGCGCCGGCCTTCCGGGAGGAGACGGTGATGACGCCGATGGCGCGCCGCTGGTAGAGGATCGGCGCCCCGGCGATGGAAGCGACGTCCTGGAAGTAGGCGGCGTAGTTCGGGTCCCGCGACGTGTCGCTGCAGAGATAGGGCTCGCCCGAGTCGGCGATGGCGAAGGCGATTCCGTTCGGCCGGCCGTCCTTCCGCCGCCGCAGGAGGAGGCTCGGAAGGGCCATCGCGACGCCCCCCACGATGTGGAACTCGGTCCGCAGGGCGTCCTCCTCCTCGTCCACGAGGAAGATCGCCCCGTCCCGCGCGCCCGTCCGCTCCAGCGCCAGCTCCATGATCCGGCTCTCCAGCGACTCGATCGCCGCGTCGTGGAGGGTCTGGTCCAGGGCGCCGATGTTCTTTTCCGTGAGACGATATTATCATAGACGATCCATTAAGATCTAGGATTAGCGCAATGACCCGGCGGGGGCGCCGGATTCCTGCGGCACGGGGATTGCTCTCCATCACCGCGATGAAGATGCGCGTGGTGGTCCGGAAGAGCCCCAGGAGCGGCGCGTTCCTGGCCTACTGTCCGGAGCTGCCGGGCTGCTCCGCCACGGGACCGACGCGCGAGGTGGCGATGGAGAGGCTCCGGGACCGGACCCGGCTCCTTCGCGAGAAGGGGAACGATCGATGAAACAAGTCTGGGTGGCGGCCATCCTGGCGGCGGTCCTGGCCGCGGCGCTCCTGGGCGGGGCCGCGTCCAGGAAGAGCGGCCCTTCCCGAACGAAGCCGACCCCTCGCGTCGCCGCCGAAGTTCCCGTGCCGGGGTCCGAGGTCATGTCCGAGCGGCGGCCGGCATCGTCGATCGAACCGACTCGCACCGCACAACCCGTCGAACCGCAGCAGGGGGATCAAGTGTCCCGGGCCGAACTTCGCCGCCGCGCGCTGGAGAATCCCGATCCCCGAGTCTGGCGGCCGGCCCTCATGGCCCTGTCTCGCCAGGGGACGCCGGAAGCGTACGCCATCCTCGCGGAAGCGATCCAGGACGTCCGCGATCACGAGAAGGCGTCCGACGCCGTCGGCGCGCTGGCGCGATACCCGACCTGCGGGGCCGTCGAGACGCTGCAGGCGCTCCTCGGCGGATCGTCCACGCAGCTCGCGAGACTGCGCGCACTCCAGGGACTCGTCCTCCTGTGCCGCTGGACGCCCGTGGAGACGGCGGGCCCCGAGGGCCAGGCGGCACTGGGGCAGGCCAAGGCGATCCTCCTCTCGGAGGGAGTCGTGGCCGCCTCCGCCATCGAGCGCGACTCGCGCCTGGCCGCCTTCCGGTACGAGGCGAAGCAAATCCGGCATCAGATCGAAACCTCCATCAGATAGGAAAGGAGCCGAAGATGTTGCGCAAGACGACGGCATTCGCGGCGTGGATCGCGTGCATGGGTCTCTCCGCGGCGGCGCAGGAGATGAACGTGGAGCAGGCGATCCTCGATTTCGTCAACGATCCGGCGACGACCTCGGAGCAGCTTCAGGCCGCGACGCAGCACGGCTACGCGGGGAGCAACTTCGACGACTACACGGCCGCGCAGGCCGCGGCGTCCATCCTCGCGCACCGCGCGGGATGGGATCGGATCTACGGTACGGCGGACGACAATCCGTTCGACACGCTCCTCGAGCTCTACCAGGGGACGAGCGTGGGCACGGAGGGGATGGAGGGGCTGGAAATCTACGTGGGAAAGAACTACTTCGCCCTCGGGGGCCCCTCCGCGATCCTGGATCTCGTCAACGCCAAGAAGACCAAGGTCACGACGCTGAAGGCCGCGGGGCTCACCTCTCCGGCCGCGCAGAACATCATCCGCTGGCGCGACGGCGGGCCCGACATGAAGGTCACGACCAAGAAGGACAACAAGTACGTGGCGTACTCGCGCATCTTCGGCCATAAGGGAGTCGCCGCGCCGGTCTATCCGGCCCACTCCGTCGACGACGTCCCGGAGGTCGGCCCGGTCTCGATCCAGAAGCTCTTCGACTTCGCGATGGGGGTCGTGACGGCGGACGGCGGCGCCGGCGGGTACGTGCTCACCGAGGCGAACGCGAACGTATTCCTGACGGAGGCGGTGAACGAGTTCATCTCGGCAAACGGAGAGAACCTCTGGAGCACGTACGGCTATGGGGCCTTCGGCGGCGAGGCGTACACCGATGAGTACTCCAAGAACTTCTTCCTGGACAAGATCCGCGACTTCCTCCTCGATTTCGGGTCCGCGACCTGGGGGGCCTCGGCGGGGCTCGTCGGGCAGACGTTCTCGAACGAGGCCGCGGCGCGAGAGGCCATCGCCGCCGTGGTGAGCGGTCTCTGGGAGCAGAACGCGGATCTCTGGGTGCAGGCCTATGCCGAGATGATCGGCGAGGCGACTCCGTAACGCGTGAGAAAGGACCGAACGATGACCAAGCGCGGAATCGCGGGCTGGGCGCTCCTGTCCGGATTGCTTCTCCTCCCGGCGGGCGCGAACGACTGGGAGACGAAGCTGGAAGTGACCGAGGGGGGCCTCGCAGGCTTCTACCCCGGCATCGGGGCGCGCGCCGACGGCTCGGCGGCGGTCCTTTGCCGCGGGACGCAGACGAACGACGCGAGCCGTCCCTATTTCGCCAGCCTCTTCCGCACCTATCAGGATGGAAGCTGGACGGCGCCGGTCGCGGTGGACGCCGGTCTCCCCACGTACGCGACGACCTACGGCAATACCGTCAAGATGACCTTCGAGCACTACGTCTGCCCGCTGCCGGGGGACGGCGGGTGGGTCCTGGGGGCCGCGGGCCGCTACTCGACCTCCACGCTCACGAGTGAGGGGACGATGTACGCCCTCTTCCTGCGGACGATGGGCGCCACCCTCGGGCCGTGGAAGCGGGTCACGCCCGTCGGCCGCATTTATCAGCCCTCGGTGGCCTTCGGCGCGGACGGCCTCGTCTGGTTCGCCTGGAGCGGCGCGGACAACCTCAACGCCGGCAACGTGCAGCTCTCCAGCTTTGATCCTTCGAACGGCGCGATCGGCGGCATCGAGACCGTCGACTCCGCCTCGATGCAGCCCCAGTGGCAGACGCTCGAGGTCGTCGCCGCGCCGGGCGGAGACATCTGGGTGACGTATCGCGCGCCGGACGGCCTGTACGCGCGCGTCCGCAAGGCCGACGGGACGTGGGACCCGCGCATCCAGGTCTCGCCTAGCGCCGCCGCGCACGAGGCCGCGTGGTCGGGCGGCACGCTCTGGGTCGTCGCCGCGCTCGGCGGCGGCTCGCTCTATCGGCTGCAGGGCGGGCAGTTCGTCCTCGACGCCGGATCGATCTTCAACGGGTGGGCGAACGAGGACGAGACGCTGATCGAATCGGTGTCCTATTGGTCCTTCGCGGTGGCGGCGAGACCCGAAGGGGGCGTCGCGGTCACGGCGTCTCGCGCCTACTACTACGAGATGCAGGTGGCGCCCTACACGAACACCGAGTCGTATTCCTTCGTTGCGCGTGAGCGGGACGCGCAGGGTCAGTGGTCCTCGGAGCACGTCGTCGATCCGGCTCACACGTTCTCGCCTCCCGATTTCTCGATGACCTCGAGCGCGGCCGGGATCTGGTTCGCCGGCGGCAGCTCCAACTCGCCGCTGGGCCTGCAGATCTTCTTCCGCGCGGCCGGCTCTTCGATCGGCGACCCCGGCGACACGGGCGCAGCGCTGCCGTGCATCGAGAAGAAGATCCTCGAGTTCGTGAACGGCCCGGCGACGACGCAGGCGGAATTGGAGACCGCCGTGAAGCTCGGCTTCGACTCCGTCGCCCCGGGGGCGGGC
Source organism: Planctomycetota bacterium (assembly GCA_016190175.1). GTDB lineage: Bacteria > Planctomycetota > MHYJ01 > MHYJ01 > JACPRB01 > JACPRC01. The sequence goes on along the minus strand of JACPRC010000023.1, from coordinate 47,155 downwards.
GATTACGCGGCGAAGCAGGTCTCGGCCTCGATCGTCGCGAAGCGGCCGTTCGCCTCCCTCAAGGCGCTCTACGAGACCTCGGGCGCGGGGCCCGAGTCGATGGAGGGGCTGGAGATCTACGTGGGCCAGAAGTTCTACGGGCTCGTCGGTCCCTCGTCGGTCCTCGCCGTGACGAACGACGCGGCGAAGGGGCAGGCCTTCTTCGACTCGACGGTCGGCCTCAAGTCCGACGCGGCGAAGAACCTGATCCGCTACCGCGAGGGCGGGCCCGATCTGAAGCTCCAGACCTCCTCCGACAACCAGTTCGTCCCGTTCCCGCGCGTCTTCGGGACCGGCTCGGCCTATCAGGACGCGAACAAACACTATCCCGCGCACTCCGTGGACGACGTCCCGGAGGTGGGGCCGGACTCGATCCAGCGGATCTTCGACTGGGCGATGGCGAACGGGGGGTAGGTCGGATCAGCGGATCCGGAACGCCACGCGGCAGGCGTCGACGTTGAGGCCGAAGTCGCCGGTCGCCTCGAACTCGCCGATCTCCTCGCCGTTGGCGGTCACGCGGACCCGGCCGTCCGCGTGGGCCAGGTGAAGCTCGGGCCGCTCGCGCGGCGGCACCTCCTTCTCCGCGAGGATCCGCCATCCGCCGCCCGACCGGCGGACGATGCGGACGCGCGCCGATCCGACGAACTGGGCGATCGCGAAGTCGTCCGGCGAGCGGTAGCCGAAGATCAGGCCGGCCTTGAGTTCGCCGCTCCGGAGCTCCAGCTCCGCCTTGAGGGACGGACCGCTCCGTTTGAGGACCGCGGCGCCGTTCGTCCCCGCGGCCCCTTCGATCACGTCGCCGCGCTCCTGCCATCCGATCCAGACGATGCGCCAGGGCTGGGCGTTCTTCTCCAACCACGCGCGGAGCGGTTCCGCGACATCCGCATTTCCGAAGACGGACTTCCAGGCGTCTCTCCCCTTCGCGCCGCAGTCGAGTGACTTCGAAAGCGCGGCGAACGGCTTCGGGTGGTTGTGGATAAGGTAGTGGATGAGCGCCCAGGCTTCGGGGCGGTCCGCCGGGAGCTTCCCCTCGATCATCCCGCCGAGGTTCCACCCGATGCGTCCGAGATTCTGGGCCGCCTTCTCCGGATAGTCTTCGAGAGTGACGGCGGGCACGACGCCGGTGCGGAGCGTCCGGCCGTCCCAGTTGTGCATGCCGAAATACTCGGCCAGTCCCTCGGTGTACCAGGGGGCGGCCGGATCGCGGTTGCCCGTCGCCGCCAGGTAGTGGAACTGGTGCGTGGCCTCATGGAGGAGGAGCTGGCGCGTGAAGTACTCCGTCGGCTGGACGTAGAGATACGCCTTCTTCGTTCCGGGGGAGTAGTATCCGCCGGCGCCCTCCGGGATCGGCTGCTTGTCGCGCCGGAGCGCGGCGGACCAGCCGTCCCGCGTCCCGTACACCTCGACCTTCAGCCGTTCCGCGGGCGCCGAGCCGAAGTGTTTCGTGAGCTGCGCGTGGAGCTCCTCGAGCATGCGGCCCGCGTCGGCGGCGTCGATCTTCTCGACGCGCAGATCGTAGTGCGGGGTCTTGGTCTCCTCCTGGAGGAGGAGCATCAGCCAGAGGATCATGGGTCCTCGCCGGAGGATACTCCCGCTCCGCGCAAGGTTCAAGCGGGCTTTTCAGGGGTATACTCCATTCATCGAATGAAGCCGGCCGCGGAATCCGATCTCGTCGGGCACATCCTGAGGGAAGGGCTGGCGACCCGTCCCCAGATCGACGAGTGCCTCACGCTGCAGACCCACCTCGCCGCGGCCGGCGAGCCCGCGACCCTCGTCGCCCTCCTGACGCAGAAGGGCTACGTGACCTCCGAGCAGGCCCGGCGTCTCGGAGAGACCGCCTTCGGCCGGTATCGGATCGTGAAGGAACTCGGCCGCGGCGGGATGGGTGCGGTCTACCAGGCGTGGGACCCGCAGCTCCAGCGGTCGGTCGCCATCAAGAGGGTGCTGGGGATCGGTGGGCCGGAGCGGATGGCGCGGTTTCAGCGCGAGGCGCGGGCCGCGGCCCGGCTGCGCCACCCGCACATCGTGGCGATCCACGAGGTCGGCGAGGAGGAGGGCGAGGCGTACTTCACGATGGATTTCGTGGATGGGATGACGCTGGCGGATCTCCTCAAGAGACGGCCCAAGCGGCTGCGCGAGGAGGTCGCGATCCTCGCGAAGGTGGCGGATGCCGTGGCGGCGGCGCACCGGGAGGGGATCGTCCACCGGGACCTGAAGCCGGCGAACATCCTGCTCGACGCGAAGGAGGAGCCGTACGTGTCGGACTTCGGGCTGGCGAAGGAGATCGACGCCGAGGAGACGGGGAGGCTGACGATGTCGGGACAGCTCCTCGGGACGCCGGCGTACATGTCGCCGGAGCAGTCGAGGGGGGAGGCGGTGACGCCGGCGACGGACGTATGGGCGCTCGGGGCGATGTTGTACGAGACGATGCTGGGGCGGCTTCCGTTCGAGGCGTCGAGCGTCGGGGGAGTCCTGTCCAAGGTGCAGACGCAGGAGCCGGCGTGGCCGGGGAAGTCGGCGTCCGGCCTGCCGCGGGACCTGCGGACGATCTGCCTGAAGTGCCTGGAGAAGGAGCCGGAGCGGCGGTACGGGGACGCGGGGGAGTTGGCGGAGGATCTGGAGCGATGGTTGCACGGCGAGCCGATCCGGGCGCATCCGCCGTCGGTGACGTACCGCGTCCGGAAGTTCGTGGCGAGGCGCAAGGGAGCGGCGGTCGCGGCGGTGGCGGCACTGATCTCGGTCCTGGCGGTGGGGGCGTGGGCATGGAGGACGGCGTCGGATCGCGCGCGGCGCGTGCGGGACGGGCTGGCGGAGGGCGCAAGGCGGGAGCAGGCGGGAGAACCGGGGAACGCGCGGGACGCCTACGCGGGCGTGCTCGTCCTCGACGGCGAGAACGGCGCTGCGGGAGAGGGATTCCGCCGGACCGATGCGGAGGTGAAGCGCCGTGCCGCGGCGCGCGAGGAGGCCAAAGCGAAGGCGGAGCGGGAGCGGGACGACGCGGATAGGAGGCGGAAATCGTCGGAGGTGTACCAGCAGGCGGCGCGGGAGCTCCACGCGCTGAGGCTGAGGTCGTACCGGGCGGACTGGGTGATGGCGGAACGGGACTTCGGCGAGTTCCAGGCGCTCGTCTCCCGATGCCGGGAGGAGATGAAGCGGACGGGCGATTCGGGCGACGGGTGGTGGGTGGTGGGGAGGGCGTGGCATCTCCTGGGGAACTGGCCGCTGGCGGAAGAGGCGTACGACGCGGGGTTGCGAACGGAACCGGATCACGGGTCGTGCTTGCTGTTCAAGGCGCGATTGCTGATCGACCGCGGGATTTACGGACGCTTCCTGATGATCGAGGAACCCGAGTGGTTCAGATCGTCGCAGCGGAAACTGGAGGAGGCGCACCAGCTTCTGGCGCGGAAGACCGGGTCGGGACAGGTTCCCGGCATCGAGATCGATCTGGCGAGAGGGTACGGGAAAGTCGTGAGGGGGGAGTCCGCGCGGGAATACTGCGCGGAGATGCTCGAAAAGTGGAAAGGGACCGACTTCCGGGAGGAGTTCTACCTGATCCGCGGGCTCTCCCATTGGAGCGGCATGGTCGAGGACGCGACGGCGGCGCTTGCGATCCGGCCCGCCTTCGGGGACGCCTATCTGTGGCGCGCCGTCGGGAGGATGGTGGCGAAGAAGGACCTGGAGGGCGCGATCGCGGATTGCGCCGAAGCGGTCAGGATCAACCCCAGGTGCACCGGCGCGCACTTCATCTCCGGACTGGCCCGGCAGAGGAAAGGGGATCTCGACGGGGCGATTTCGGACTACACGCGGGCCCTCGGGATCGCCCGGCATGCGGGGACGTTCTTCAACCGCGGGCTGGCGCGCCTCGGCAAGGGCGAGTACGACGGCGCGATCGCGGACTACGGCGAGGTGATCGAGATCGACCCGCTCAACGCCGATGCGTTCGCGTACCGCGGGACCGCACGGGAGCGGAAGGGGGACCTCGACGGCGCGGCCAAGGACTGGGAGCGGGGGCTGGAAGTCGCGCCCGCGAACTGGCCGCAGCGTCGCGACGTCGAGGCGCGCCTCGGCGCGGCGCGGGAGAAGCTGCGCAAGTGAGCGCGGCTCACGAGATGATCCGGCCGGCCCAGAGCTCCCGGAGGAACATGCCGACCGGGAGCACGCGGACGTTGCCGGCCCGCAGGGGCCATCCGCCTCCACCTTTGCCTCGCTACGCTCGGCGAGCGGGAGGCGAATACGCTTGGGTTGACGATCTTGGAACCGCCATCCGACACTCGATCACGCCGAAGCCCGTCCGAGATTCGATCCGAAAACCGTAGAACTGACCGAAGGAATGGTTCGACTCCTCGCTTCGCTCGTCGCTCACCATACTTCGCCTCGGCGGCGCAGGAGGTACTTGTACTGAGCGAGGCGGCGCGGAAGCGCCGCCGAGTCGAAGTACGCCCGGCAGGACTTGAACCTGCAACCCTCTGGTCCGAAGCCAGATGCTCTATCCAGTTGAGCTACGGGCGCGCGATGAGGCCCAGTCTATCCGGCCCGCAGGAGATCCACCAGTTTCGTGAGGAGAAGCGCGGTGACCCGCGCATCCTCGAGCGCCGTGTGGCGGCGCGCGGCGTCGACGGGGAGCTGGAAGTAGGCGATCGCCTCGGAGAGGCCCCGCGACTTGATCGCGATGCGGCCGGCGAGCGCGAGGACACCGAGAATGCTCGACGTGTCGATCAGCCGATGGGAGAAGTGCCCCTCGTAGTCCGCCCCCGCCTGCGCGAAGAGGCGCTTGAGGAAACCGACGTCGAAACCGATGTTGTGGCCCGCCACCGCGATCTTCTCGCCCGGGAAGTGCGGACGCGCGAAGTCGAGGAACGCGTGCGCCACCTCCGCAGGAGGACGCCCCTTCGCCGCGGCTTCGCGAAGATCGACCTGGTGCTCCTTGAGGGAGGCGGGCTCGATCTCGAGGCGCGTCTCGCGCACGAGCCACTCGGACTCCGCCACGATCCGGCCGTCTTCCCAGACGACGGCGCCGAGCGTGAGGAGGCTGCACCGGGCGGGATCGAGCCCGCCGGTTTCCGTGTCGATGACGAGGAGCTTGGTCATGGTCCCTATCGCCCACGACAGCGAGACAGATCCTTCAACCGGGTCATATCTTCCGCAATGAGGGCCTGCTTTTTCGCGCGAGACCACCGCTTGAGCTGCATCTCACGCTGGCGTGCCTGCAACCGGGTCGCAAGAGACTCGTACCAGAGGATTCGGCGGACAGCTGTGCCCCTGGTGAAAAGTCCACCGCGACCGAGACGATGTTCGCGCTCGCGATACGGCGGTGGATGACCGGTCATGCCGACGTAGTACCGACCATCGGCCAACTCGGCGATGTACACATGCCAGGTGGATTCTGCCATGATGGTTCGACTCGCGCTCCCGGCCTGCGGCCGTCCGCGCTCGCTCACCATACTTCGCCTCGGCGGCGCAGGAGGTACTTGTACTGAGCGAGCGCGGCGCTCAACGCCGCCGACATGGTTCGACTCGTCGCTTCGCTCCTCGCTCACCATACTTCGACTCGCGCGGAAACAAGGTACTTGTACTGAGCGAGCGCGGCGCAAGCCGCGCGAGTCGAAGTACGCCCACCAGGAGTCGAACCTGGAACCTTCTGGTCCGTAGCCAGATGCTCTATCCAATTGAGCTATGGGCGCACGTCCACCGAAGGACCCCGGTCGTCGAGCCGGGACCGGGCTCCGGGACGCATCAGTCTATCGCCTTGATACCCGATTGCAACAGAGAAAACGCGGGACGCTACTTCTTCTCGAACGCCGAGACCTTCATCTGGCCCATCTCGACCATCCAACCAGGCACGTCCTTGCAATACACCATGGAAGCGATGGGCTTGTCGTCCCTGCAGTTGACGTACGTTACCTCGATCAAGGATGCCTTCTTGCCCGCGACCTCACCCTCCTTGCGGACGATCTTCGGCTTCTGGTGGTCCTTGAAGCGCTTCTTGCACATGGGGCACTCCTGGTTCGGATCGAAGCGTGCCCCGCCCGCCTTCTCGACCTTGCGCGTGCCGCCGTCCACCTCATTCTCCTGGGAATCGTCGCCCATTTTCATTCTGGTCTTCGTCCGGGTGGCCAGCGTAATCGCCGTACCGGTCTTCTCCAGCATCGTCGTCGTCATCCACATCTCCATGTCGCCGCCGGGTTTCATGTGGAAGGTGACGCTCGCCCCCTTGTCGAAGTCCTTCCAGGCGTCCCACTCGGTGTACTGGAAGTCTTCCTCCCCGCCCTTCTCGGTTGCGGTGCCGCCGGTCCCGACTTCCGCGACGACGAATTCGGATTCCCCTCCCGGCGTCACGCTCTTCTCCCGGGCGACGTGGCCCGGAATGGCCGGGCAATACCAGATCGTCTTGCGCCACGCGAACGGCGTGCATCCCTGCTTCGGGGTCTCGATCTCCAGCACGACGCACTCGAACTTCCGTCCTTTGATCTCGACGACGTCGAGCTTCCCGACGCTCTTCGTGGACCACACGTGGACGGTGTTGCAGAAACAGCGCCCGTCGCGGCGGATGACCTCGGCGTTGCCCCCGAATCCCCGCTCGTCGGCGAGGCTGGAACCGATGCCGAGGGAGTCGCGTTCCTTGGAGCGGAGCGTCCGCTTGTCCCTGCCGCCGCCTCCGGTGTATTCGACGACCACGTAGTCGCCCGTCTCGAAGGAACTCCACGCCCTCCATCGATCGAAGATCGGGTCCTGGGACAGGCAGGCCGCCAGCGCGATGAACGTGAACATCCGTCACCTCCTTGAGATACGGTCCGTCCCCTCCGGCGAGGACGCAGGAGAGCATAGCACGTCGCGGGGAAAAAGAAAGGGACCGGCGATGAGCCGGTCCCTTGGAACGCGCTCCGGAACGGATCTACTGCTTGCCGTAGCCCAACGTCACGGTCTTCATCGTGCCCTTCATCTGGCCGAACATCTCCACGTCGGACCTGACGGCCCACCCTGGAACTTCCGTGTTGTACCAGATCTTGGAAACGGATTGTTTCTCGCCCGCGCAGTTGTAGGACGTCGTTTCGAAGACGTGGCACTTGAGCTTCTTGTCGCCGACGGCGACTTCCTCCTCGCCGGCCGCCTTCGTTTCCGCCTGCTTGTGGTCCGCCGGCTTCTTGTCGCACATGTGACAATGGTCGGCCGGTTTCTTGTCGCAACCGGGGACTCCGCACTTGTCCGACACCTTCTTGGAGGCAAGGGGCTGGTCCTTCGTCTCCCCGCGATCCCCCTTCACCTCGTCGGCCGACTTGGTCTGGACGACGATCTTCGTCTTCGCCTTGGTCGCATCCGCGTCCCCCCACTTCGACGTCGTTTCCTGTTCGACCCAGGCACCCTTCTCGAAGCTCGCCCAAGCCTGCCATGCATCGGGCTTGAAAGCGCCGCCGCCGTCCGGCTTCTTGCCGTCCCCGTCCTTCTTGGTGGTGTCCGTCGTCGCCGGCGTCGTCGGCTTCTTGTCACATCCGACCGCGGCCATCCCGAAGGCGGCCATCACTGCGAGCAGCATCCCCGACGTCCTCATGCGTCCTCCTCACCAGGAAAAAATTTCTACGGAAGTGATAACTGGAGCGAATTATACCCCACCCTCCCCCGCTGTCAAACGAATTCGTGTTGGAAATCCGGCAGGGTTCCGCTACGGGGCACGCTTCCGGCGGCAAGTCGCTTGCCCTTCGGGGCGCCGAAAGGCAACCCCGATGTCGGACGCGGGGTCCGCCCGCGGCTTCATTCCGGCGCCGTGTTCGGCCGGCGACCGAACCTGCAAGGCACGGCGTCCTGCACTGTACTCCACGGTCCGAATGAGGTACACTCCGACTCGGTTCCGCAGGTCGGAGGGGGATCCGTGGAAGTCACTCACCAGTCTCAGGCACGCGTCCGTACGGATCCTCGCCCCGCCCATCCGTATCAGATCTTCCAGACGGACGCCTTCGAGTGGCTGAGTGGAGCACCGTCTCTCTCGATCCATGCCGTCGTCACCGACCCCCCGTATGGGCTGTTGGAGTACACTCCCCGGGAGCTTGGGAAACTCCGCTCCGGCAAGGGCGGGGTGTGGCGCATTCCTCCCTGCTTCGACGGGTGCCTGCGAAAACCGCTGCCCAGATTCACCGTCCTGAAACGGGAAGATCACGATCGCCTCCGGTCGTTCTTCGCTCGCTTCGCGGAGCTCCTCCTTCCGAAACTCGTGCCCGGGGCTCACGTGTTCGTCGCCACGAATCCCCTCGTGTCTCATCTGGTGTACGATCCTTTCATCTCCAACGGCTTCGAGAAACGGGGCGAGATCATCCGCGTCGTACGGACCTTGCGCGGAGGGGACCGACCGAAGAACGCTCACGGCGAATTTCCCGACGTCTCCGTAATCCCGCGCTCTTGCTGGGAGCCGTGGGGGTTGTTCCGAAAGCCCTGCGAAGGTCGCGTCCAAGACAACTTGCGGAAGTGGAAGACGGGCGGACTTCGCAGGATCTCCCGGGACCGACCCTTCCAGGATCTCGTGTACGCCGCACCAGCGAGAGGTCTCGAGAGACATGTTGCGCCGCACCCCTCGCTGAAGCCGCAGGCCCTCATGCGCAAGCTCGTCCGGGCGTCCCTTCCGCTCGGGGTAGGGACCATCTTGGATCCTTTCATGGGTTCCGGATCGACGATCGCGGCAGCCGTGGCCGAGGGACTCAAGAGCATTGGGCTGGAGAAAGACCCGTCCTACTTCAGCCTGGCACGCAAGGCCATCCCACTCCTGGCCCAGTGCGTGCCGGAGAACGGATCGTGACCGTACCGGCCAAGATTGCTTCGATTCCAAGGTACCGCTACCCCCGGGTCTCAAAATCGAAGCCATCGCGAGCGCCATCGACTACGTCGAAAAAGAAGCAAGGCGGGAAAAGGACGCGGGGGCCGGACCCACACCTTCGGCGTCAGGACTCCGGCCGAGAAGCTCGCCGGCAAGGCGGTCTACAGACGGCGCGATGTCGCCATCGTGGATGGAAAGCCGGTGCGGGCGGCAGCGAGCGAGCCCGCCGGTTCGTAGGCGGAGAACTCCCCCCGAATCCGGCATGCCGGACGCCGGATGGAGAAGATGCGCTCGGGATGCATGCCGGAATCCGGCATCAGCGGCGGCCCCGCGGCAGGAAATGCGGACCCCCTCACTTCCTGCGCGCCTCGAATTTCACGACGACCATGGTGGTCTTGCCGCCCCCGGCCTCGCTTTCCATCTTGACCATCTGTCCGGGGACGTCGTTCGAATACCACGTCCTGAACTTGTAAGAATTGGCCTCGCCCCTGCAGTTCTTTTCGGGCATCTCCGCCACATCGCACGCGATCTTGCGGCCGTCGACGGTCAGCTCGCCCTTGCTCCACTTCGGCAGGTTCCCCGTACAGCCTTTCCGTTTGCAGAAGAAACACTCCATGTCGGACCAGTCCCTCATCTTGGAAACCCTCTCCTCGCCCGGGTTCTTCGTCTCGGTGCCCCCGACCGTCATGACCATCTCCGTCTTCAGGACATGCTCCTCGCCCTTCTTGTCGAGAGTCTTCGTCCAGGTCATCTTGGTCTTGTTTCCGCCGTAGTCGCTGACCATTTCGATCACGACGAAGGAGCCGACTTCAAGCTGATTCCATGAACCCCACGGGTCGATCCTGAATCCCTGGGCCGCTTCCTTCTTCTTCTCCTCTTCCCTCTTGCGCCGTTCTTCCGCCTCCCGCCGCATGTACTCTTCGTACCGCCTCCGCTCCTCCTCGTAGTTGTCCGGCGGCCGCTCCGAGCCGGCTACTTCCTTCCACTCCCGCCGGAGTTCCTCGTCCGACGGCCAGACCTCGACCGGCTTGCCGTCCGTGTCCTTCCAGAACATGGTGTTTCCTTCGCTGACAATGAACGTCTTCCTGCCCGACTTCGGGTAGTCGGCGGGAAACGCGCAGACGCCGAAGCGGCTCGTGTGGTAGGCCGCTTCTTTCGCGCCGCCCGTGTGCGTCCGGTAGTCCTCCCGCTTGTTGTCCCACGTCGTGTACTGCTTCATCATCTGGAACCAATACCCCGTTTTCGGCGCGCGTTTCCCGAACGAGGTCACGGGGTTCGAATAGTAGTTCCTGTCGTTGACGTGGAGTCCGTCGTTCCACGGCGCGTAGTCCGCGAGCGCGGTCGCCACCTCGATGAGCTTGTTGGGCGTCGGATTGTCGCTGTAGGCCGAATTGTCGATGCAGTAGAGCCCGGCGATGTCGCCCGTCCAGAAATCCTGGACGCGGTTGTTGTCGCGGTCGTTCGACCGTAAGTCCGCCTCGGCGGTGCAGATCGTCTTGAGCGAACCTGCGGCGCTGCGCTCGTTCCTCGCGATCCTCAACGATTCCGCCCCCCCTCCTTCCGACCGGCGGCAGCGCACCACGCGGCCGCTGGAATTCGTCAGCGTCATCTCGTCCCCGGACACCGCGACGTCGACGATGACGGAACTGCGGATCGACGCGTCGTCGATGCGGATCCGCTTCGCGTCGAGCCATCGGTAGTGGAGCGTCGCTTCGCGGTCTCCCGTCACGCGAATCGTGCCGTCGCCGGAGACGTCGAACTCGTACAGGCCTCCGCGGGAGTCCGTCGCGATCCACTTCCCCAACGTCTTGGTCTTGTCGACCGGCTTGCCCGTTCTGCGGCAGGTCAGCTTCCTCCCCTGCGAGTCCGTCAGCGTCATCTCGTCGCCGGAAAACGCGACGTCGACGTCGTAAGAGTCCCCGCCGAACGGGGTTTCGATGTGGACCCGTTTTTCGTCGAGCCACTTGTAGTCGAGCACGACCTCGTCCCGCCGCTCGTCGAGCACGCGGATCGTGCCCTCGGCGAACACCTCGATCTCGTAGGTATTCCCGTGGCGATCCGTCGCGGTCCAGGTTCCTACTCCTTTGGCCTTCGACGCTTCATCCTGATCGGCCCTTCCGGTTGTTGCGGGGGCCGGAGCCGGCGCCTTCGCTCCGCAGACCATCGCGACCACCGCCACCGCGACCCAGCGCTTCATGGGGATCTCCTTTCACCGCTTTCCATCCCGACCCTCTCTCCGGAAACCTCGGCGGACAGCGCGAGATCGGTGCGTCGCACAAGTCCTTCCCGAGATGGCGCCAAATTATATCCCACGGATCTTGACGCGGGCGGTATAATCGCCCGCCGCCATGGCCGAAAGCTCGTATACCGTCCTCGCCCGCCGCTACCGCCCCGTCACGTTCGACGAGGTGGTCGGACAGGAACACGTCGCGCGCACCCTCAAGAACGCCATCGCCGAGGGGCGGGTGGGTCACGCCTACCTCTTCGCCGGCCCCCGCGGCGTGGGCAAGACCTCCACCGCCCGGATTCTGGCCCGAGCGCTCGACTGCGAGAAGGGGCCCACCTCCGATCCCTGCGGCGCGTGCGAAATCTGCCGCTCCGTGCACGACGGCACCGACGCCGACGTCGTCGAGATGGACGCCGCCTCCAACCGCGGCGTTGACGACGCCCGCGCCCTGCGCGAGGGCGTCCGCTACGCGCCGCTCCGGGCGCGCTTCAAGATCTACATCATCGACGAAGCGCACATGCTGACGAAGGAGGCGTTCAACACCCTCCTCAAGACGCTCGAGGAGCCCCCGCCCCACGTCAAGTTCGTCTTCGCCACGACCGAGATCCACAAGCTCCCCGACACGATCATCTCCCGCTGCCAGAGGTTCGACTTCCGCCGCATCACGACGGCCGACATCGTGAAACGCCTGCGCCAGGTGATCGAGCGCGAGAAGCTCGATGTCGATCCGGCCGTGCTCGAGGCGGTCGCCCGCGCGGGCCGCGGCTCGATGCGGGACGCCGAGTCGATCCTCGACCAGCTCGTCGCCTACAAGCCGTCGGGGCTGAAGGCCGAGGACGTCGCGGCGCTCCAGGGATCCGCCGCCGAGGACGACGTGAACGACCTCGTGCGCGCGGCCCGCGCGGGTGCGGCGGACGGCGTGCTCCTGGCGCTCGACCGCGTCTTCGCGCGAGGGATCGATCCGGCGTCCTTCGCCGACCAGATCCTCGAACACTATCGGGCCCTGCTGGCGATCCGGGTGTGCGGCGCATCGAGCCCGGTCGTCGATCTCCCGGACGGAATGCTCAAGGCGTACGAGGAGCAGGTGGCGGGCGCGGGCGTCGAGTCGCTGCTGTACGCCCTCCAGATCCTCCTCGAGGCGCGCCGCCGCCTGCGCGAGGGCGCGGCCGCCCGGCTCGTCCTCGAAGTCGCCCTCGTCAAGGTCGCGCGGGCGGCGGACCTCCTGCCGCTGAGCGAGCTGTTGCGGATGGCGCCGGTCCCCGCGCCCGCCTCCCCGTCTGCCGATGTCCCGGCGGCCGGAGCGGCCGGTGTTCCCGCCTCCCCGCCCGCCCCGGAACCCGCCGGGGAGTCGCCCGCGAATCCGTGGGCGCGCGTCGTCACCGACGTCAAGGGCCAGAACATGCTCGCGGGGACCCTGCTGGGCGAGGGGGCGGTCACGAAGATCGCGGGGGAGGAGCTGGAGTTCACTCTCCCGGCGAAGTTCGCGAAGTTCCACGTCGAGCAGCTCGAGTCCGCGAAGAACCGCGCTGTCATCGAGGGCGCGGTGCACCGGGCCTACGGCAAGCGGTACGTCGTCTCGTTCCGGATCGAGCGCGGAGGCGAGAAGACTCCCCCCTCGGCGCCGGCGAAGTCGGACGCGACGAGCGACCCGCGGGTCCGGAAGGTGATGGACATGTTCGGCGGCAAGCCCGTAGGCATCGAGTAAACGGAGGACACATGTTCCCCGGCGGCATGGGCAAGACGATCCAGGAGATGCAGAAGAAGCTCGCCAAGCTGGAGGTCGACCTCAAGGAGCGCATCGTCGAGTCGACGGCCGGCGGCGGCATGGTGAAGGTCCGCGTCAACGGCGCCGAGGAGGTCGTGGACGTCAAGCTCGACCCGTCGGTCATCAACCCCGACGACAAGGGCCTCCTCGAGGACATGATCCTCGCCGCGGTGACGGAGGGGATCAAGAAGGCGAAGAAGCTGCGGGAGGCCGAGATCGCGAAGGTCACCGGGCTGGCGATGCCGGGATTGTTCTAGCCCGGATTATCCACGAAGGTTCTCGGCCGCAGGCCGAGAACTCGTGAATAATCCGCCCGCCCCGTTAGACCGGCACCGGATCGGTCTAACGGGGCGGGCCGCCCGTCGCGCGAGACACGGAGTGTCGAGCGCGATGGAGCGGGGTTGTTCAGCGGAACCCTTGACACGGCGCCGCCGCGCAAAGCGCGGCGGGCGCTTCGCGCCGCGGCCGAAGGCCGCAGCGCCGTGTCAAGGGTGAAGCGGCCCGGAGGGCGCCGTTTCACGTCGGCGGCGAAGCCGACGTGAATAAGGCGGGCTAGGGAACGTCCCCGGTCTCCAATCGGCGAAGGACGTGCAGACGGAACCGATCCAGAATCTCATCCAGGAGCTCTCGAAACTCCCCGGCATCGGGGAGAAGACCGCGGAGCGTCTCGCGTTCCATCTGCTCTCCCGCCAGAAAGACGAGGTCCTCCGGCTCGCCGACGCGCTGCGGGACCTCAAAGAGCAGGTCAAGTCCTGCGGTTCGTGCTATAATACGTCGGATCAGGATCCGTGCGCGATCTGCTCCGACCCGAAGCGCGACCGCACGGTGGTGTGCGTGGTGGAGCAGATGCAGGACCTGTGGGCGATCGAGAAGTCAGGCTCGTACCGGGGCCTGTATCACGTCCTGCACGGGCGCTTGGCCCCGCTCGACGGCGTGGGGCCGGAGCACCTGACGATCTCGAAGCTGGTGGACCGAGTCCGGAAGGGAGACGTGGCAGAGGTGATCCTCGCGACGAACCCGACGATGGAGGGGGACGCGACGGCCTACTACCTGCGCTCCGCGCTCGCCGCGCCGAACCTCCGGGTCACGAGGATCGCGCGCGGCGTCCCCGCGGGCGGATCGCTCGAGTATTCCAACCGGACCATCGTCGCCGACGCCCTTCAGGGCCGGAGGGAGTTGTAGGATGAATCCCGTCACACTCTCATGGCGCCGCCGGTCCCGCACAGCGTCGACCGGCGGACGCATGGCGCACTCGCCGCACCGGCGAGAGAAAGGAGTGTAACGGGATGAAGATGGAGGCCCATCTTCAGCAGCGGCAGGAGATGCGCCAGCAGCTCTCGCAGCGGATGATCCAGAACCTGCAGATGCTGCAGCTCCCCGTCCTCGACCTGCGCGAGCTGGTCCTGACGGAGCTGGAGCAGAACCCGACGATCGAGGAGAAGCAGGAGAGCGACGAGCCGGAGACGCCGGCCGCCGAGGTCGAGGCGCCCGAGGAGCAGGCGAAGCGGGAGCTGCTGGAGGCCGTCGAGGAACAGTGGCTCGAGAGCGAGCGCCGCACCCGCCGGAGCGATTCCGGAGAGGACGCGGAGAAGCGCCTCGAGATGCTCCAGAACGAGGGGGCCAAACCCGAGTCGCTCCGCGACCACCTCTCGAACCAGATCTCCCTCATGGAGATTCCCGAGGAGGTCCGCCCCTTCTGCCTGGCGGTGATCCAGAACATCGACGACAACGGCTACCTCATCTTCACCCCCGAGGAGATCGCGAACTCCTTCCCCGAGGATCTGAAGAAGGAGTCGATGGAGGTCCTGGTCGTGAAGGTGGCCCGCGCGCTCCAGCTCATCCAGACGATGGAGCCCCGCGGCGTCGGCGCGCGGTCCCTCAAGGAGTGCCTGCTGCTCCAGCTCGACGAGGGCGACGCCCTCTACCCGCTCCTGCGCCACCTCATCGAGAACCACCTCGAGGACATCGGGAACAACCGCCTCCCGAAGATCGTGAAGGACTTCTGCGCCCAGCCCGAGATCCTCGAGATGCTGGGCCACCAGGGCGAGCCGAACCCGAACGAGATCCTCGAGGAGGTGAAGGGCCTCGTCGCCGAGGTGCAGAAGCTCCAGCCGAAGCCCGGGATCAACTTCGCGACCGTCCCCAACCCGCGCGTCTTCCCCGAGGTCCTCATCAAGGCCGTGGACGGCCACTACGAGATCATGCTCGAGGACTCGTACCTGCCGCCGATCACGGTGAACCCGAAGTATGCCGAGATGGCGCGGGACAAGACGCTCTCGAAGGAGGAGCGCGAGTTCCTCAAGCGCAAGATCGAGTCGGGCAAGATGCTCATCTCCGCGATCGAGCAGCGCCGATCGACGATCCAGAAGATCACGGCGGAGATCCTGAAGCGCCAGGGGGACTTCTTCGAGCACGGCATCGAGTCCCTGAAACCGCTGAAGATGCAGGAGATCGCCGACGCCGTCGGCATCCACGTCTCGACGGTCTCCCGCGCGATCTCGGGGAAGTGGATCGAGACCCCGCGCGGGATCTTCCCGATGAAGTTCTTCTTCGCGTCCGCGGCCCCGAAGGGCGATACGAAGATGATCTTCCCCGGCGCCGGACCCGCGGAGCCGCAGGACGAGAAGACGCGCCTCTCCCTCATGGAGAGGATCCGCGAGGTCGTGGACGGCGAGAAGAAGACCGAGCCCCTCTCGGACCTCGAGATCGCCAAGATCCTCAAGAACCAGCACGGCGTCGCCGCCGCGCGGCGGACGATCGCGAAGTACCGCGAGGAGATGGGCATCCCGTCGTCGCGGATCCGGAAGCAGTACTAGCCCGGATTGTTCATGAAGGCGAGAGCCTTCATGAATAATCCGCCCGCGGCGCGTACCGCTGCGGCAATAGCGGCGCCGCGGGCCGACGGCGAAGCCCGACAGGGCGTCGGGCGGAGCCGGAGGGGCTGTCCAGCGGAATCGGCCTGGAGGGCCGATGAAGCTGCCCGCAGGGCGAAGGATTCATGTCGGCGGCGAAGCCGACATGAATCCTTCGGGCTAGCCGTCAGCCGTCAGCCGTCAGCCGCCCCGATAGCGGACGGCCGAAAGCTGAATGCCGACCATCGAAGAACAGGCCTCGCGGTTCCGCGACTCCCTCGAGAAACTCCGCGCCGAGATCGCCAAGGTCATCGTCGGCCACGGCGAGGTCGTCCGGCAGCTCCTCGTCACGATCCTGGCGGGAGGCCACGCGCTCCTCGAGGGCGTGCCCGGCCTCGGCAAGACCCTCCTCGTCCGCACGATCGCGAACGGCCTGAGCCTCAAGTTCAGCCGCATCCAGTTCACGCCCGACCTCATGCCCGCGGACATCATCGGGACGAACATCGTCGTGGACGACCCGTCCGGCCGGAAGTCGTTCCAGTTCCAGCCGGGGCCGATCTTCGGGAACGTCGTCCTCGCCGACGAGATCAACCGCGCGACGCCGAAGACCCAGTCCGCCCTCCTCGAGGCGATGCAGGAGCACGGCATCACCGTGAGCGGCGTGCGCCATGCGCTCGACGAGCCGTTCTTCGTGCTCGCGACGCAGAACCCGATCGAGATGGAGGGGACCTATCCGCTCCCCGAGGCGCAGGTGGACCGCTTCTTCTTCAAGATCGAGGTGAAGCCGTCGAACCTCGCGGAGCTGGTGCAGGTCATCGACCGCACGACGGGCCAGGAGTCCGAGACGCCGAAACCCGCCCTGAGCGGGTCCGAGATCCTCGGGATGCGCGCCCTCGCGCGCGAGGTCCCCATCGCCTCGCACGTGAAGGAGTACGCGGCGCGGCTGGTCCTGGCGACCCACCCGGGAGACGGCGCGTCCGTCGCGCGGAAGTACCTCCGGTACGGCTCGAGCCCCCGCGGCGCGCAGGCCCTGGTCCTCGCCGGCAAGATCCTCGCGCTCACGAAGGGCCGCTACAACGTCGCCTTCGCGGACATCCGGGAGGCGGCGTATCCGGCGCTGCGCCACCGGCTCATCCTCAACTTCGAGGCGGAGGCGGAGGGGATGCGGCCGGATCAGATCGTCGCGAAGGTGCTCGAGGAGACGCCGGAGATGGCGGCGGCGAAGGCGTGAGGGCGCCGGGATCCCCCGATCCCGCATACTGGCGCCTCCACGCGCGGCGCTATGACCGCGCCGCCCTGCTGCTGAACCGCCGTCTTCCGCTGCTCGCGTCGCGGCTCGCGGAGATCCTGCGCGGTCGGCGCCGCGTGCTCGAGCTCGCGGCCGGGACCGGCCTGTTCTCGGAACCGTTGGCCCGCGCGATTCCGTCGCTGGTCGCGACGGACCGCTCTCCCGAGATGCTCGATATCCTCCGCGGCCGTCTCGCCTCCTCCGGCGCCCGAAACGTCGAGATCCTCCTCGTCGACGCTCTCCATCTGGACTGGCCGCCGGGGGAGTTCGACGGCGTGGTCGCGGCGAACCTCCTGCATCTCCTGCCCGATCCCGCGGCCATGCTGGCCGAGTCGCGGCGCGTGCTCGTGCCCGGGGGGCTTCTCGCGGTCCCCACGTTCGCTCACGGCGACAACCCGCTCGCGCGCGCGGTCTCGCGACTGTTGGCCCTCTCCGGCTTTCCCATCGTCACGCGTTTCTCGGGAAATGCCCTGCCCCGTTTGGTCGAGTCTCGCGGTTTCCGGGTCGTCCTCCGGGATCGGATCGCGGGAATCCTCCCGATCCATGCCGTCGTGGCGCGAAAGGAATGATCCCGGCTTGTCCCGCTTCGGCGTGGCGATCGCGGCCGGCCGTCACACCCACTTGCGGCCGCGGAAGAAGAGGTACAGCCCGCCCGCAATCGTCCCCATGAAGCCGATGACGAGCCAGATCGCGTACCCGCGCTGCGCCAGCGGAAGCGGCACGTTCATCCCGTAGATCCCCGCCACGAGCGCCAGCGTCATCAGGATGATGGAGAAGACCGTCAGGATCTTCACCGTCTCGTTCGTCCGATTCGACACGACGGTGAGGTACGTCTCCAGCGCGCTCGTGACGACGTCCCGGAAGTTCTCCGCGAGGTCCGCCACGCGATAGACGTGGTCGTACACGTCGCGGAAATACGGGGCCGCCTCCTTCGAGACCACCTTGAACTCGGCCCGGGCGAGCCGGTTCAGCACCTCCCGCTGCGGAAAGACGACGCGCTTCAGGCGCAGGATGTCCCGTTTGAACGCGAAGATCTCGGCGAGGAGGCGCACGGAGGGCGACTTGAAGAGCTTCCCCTCGATGCCGTCCACCTGCGTCTCCAGCGCCTCGATCGTCACCGCGAAGCTGTCCGCGAGGTCGTCGAGGATCTCGTGGAGGAGGAAGTCCGCGCCGCGCGCGAGGAGCCCTTCGATCTCGATGCAGCGCTTGCGGAGATCCGCGATCGCGGGGATGTCGTCCTGCCGATACGTGACGAGGAAGTTCCTCCCGCAGAAAAGGTCCAGCTCGTGCGTCACGAACTTCCCTTTCGCGTCGCGCGAGGCGCCGTGCATCACGAGGTAGACGTACTCGCCGTAGTCGTTGATCTTCGGGTGGCTCGACTCCGCCACGCAGTCCTCGACGGCGAGCTGGTGGAAGCGGAAGACGTCGGAGAGGACCTTCACCTCCGCCTCCGCCGCGCGGTCGAGGTCGACCCAGACGACGCCCTTCCCCTCCTGAAGGAGGCGCGGGAGGTCGGCGTCGCCGTCGAGTTTCGTCGCGCGCCCGCCGGGTTGGGCGAAGAGGGTCGTGATCACGCGGAGCCCTTATAGGGCGCGCGGAGCGGGAGCGTCAACGAAAATGGGGAACGCCGCCCCGCCAAGGGAAATCGGCACGATCAATCGAGGATTCGCAGCCCCGTCTTCCCGCCCCACTCCACGTGCCGCAGCGCCGGCGTCGTGAAGAGGAGCTTCCCGTCGCGCTTCACCGAGAAGCCCTCCCGCGCGTCCCATCGGATCTCCAGAAGCGCTCCGCGATACGGGACGTTGCGGAAGCGGAACCAGGGCAACGCCTCGACGATCGGATGGAACTCGAGGACGTCGTCGGCCCGCGGCGTGAGCCCGCCCATGTGGCGGATCAGGATGTCGGCGAAGCCGGATCTCACGTCGCGGTCCGCCGGCGTCAGCCACGCGCCGGTCTCGGCGTGGACCGCCGCCGGCACGCCGGGTTTCGAGAAGTCGCCGCCGTCGAATTGCGCGCGGACGTACCGGTGGAGGAAGTCGAAGAACCGCGCCCGGGTCACCGAAGGGATGCGGTAGAACTTGATCGCGTTGGCAAGCGCCTCGAGGACGAGGGAGTCGAAGGAAAGCACCACTTCCGTTCCCCCCGACTTCCAGGGCGCGGGGATCGGCGTCCAGAACTGCGCGGGGTCGAAGAGGCGGTCGAAGACGGCGTCATAGCGGCGCTCCTCGGGAGGGAGAACGCGGTAGGCGTGCGGGAACAGACTCTCCAGCGACTTCGCCGCATCGGGCCGGGCCAACAGTTTCTCGATCACGTCCGCGGCTTGCGCCTGGATCACAACGCACCGGCGGTGCGCCAGAGCGTCGCCCGACGGCGCCAGAATGCATGCCGTCGCGTCCGCATGGACGCCGCAGGCGATCGCGATGCTTTCATCGAACCCTTCGGGGAAGCACCCGGCAAGTTCCGGCTCCATCCCCGAAATGAGGGATTTCATTCGCTCGCGGTCCGGGTGCACGAGATGCAGCGCCCATTCTTCGGCCGGCGAACGCCGCGAGGTCCGCCCACCTCCCGGGCCCCGCTGCCATCGGAGATCCGAGACCGCCGCGACGCGCCCCGCCCGCGCCAGGAACCAACGGTGATACCACAGCTTCATGAACCACGCGTCGGCGCACTCGAAGTCGGGGATGTTCTTCTCGAACCAGCCGGAGTACTCCGCGAGGTGGCGCTCCAGCATCTCGTCCACGGACCCGGCGGCCGGTGCGCCGCCGAAGACGATCGGGAACTCCACGAGCGCGCCGGGCGCAAGCGTCACCGTGCGTTCGAGAAGCCCCGCCGCCCGCAGAAGAAGCGTCCGGCTCTCGCACGACTCGTTCTGGATGTGGACGAGATCGACGGCGCGGTCGTCCGCCGTGATGAACTTGCGCTCCAGAAGCCGCAGCCCCTCGGCGCGCCCCTCCATGCCGACGTGCGAGGGCCACCAGAGGTGCGCAAGCGGGGGGAAGACGATGGGGCGGCCGTTCTCGATGATTTCCAGGGCGAAGAGCGGCCCGCGGGCGGCGCCGTCCACGCTGAACTTCCCCTGCATCCCGGGCCGCGCGAGCAGCCCCTCGGCACGAAGGCGCGCGCCGCAGGATCCGAGGACGATCCCGTCCGGCCCCGCGTTCTGCCTCGGCCCCAGGACCGCGTCGATCCGCGACGAGAGCGGCACGTCGGGGCGGCGCGGCGCGACGCACGCCGCGAGGAGGAGGAGGAGGAAGGCCGCCGGCGGCCGGGACATGGAGGAAACCCTAACATAGAGGAAGGCGCGTCGCCCCTCCTTTTGCTTGATCCCGCCGTCCTCAGCGTGTTTACTCACCCCGCCGATGCTCCTCCAGATCCTCTACCTCCTCGGGGCCCTCCTCTTCGTCTTCCTCAACGGCTTCTTCGTCCTCGCGGAGTTCGCCATCGTCAAGGTGCGGGCCACCCGCATCCGCGAGCTGGCGCGTTCGGGCGACCTGACGGCGGAGCGGGCGCTGGCGATCCAGTCGAAGATGGACGCCTACCTCGCCGCCTGTCAGCTCGGCATCACGATCGCCAGCCTCGCCCTGGGCTGGATCGGCGAGCCCGCCTTCGCGCGACTCCTCCAGCCGCTCCTCGACCTGCCCGGGATCTGGCCCAAGGTCGTCAGCCACAGCGTCGCGGTCGCCATGTCGTTCGTCCTCATCACGTTTCTCCACATCGTCCTCGGCGAGCTGATACCGAAGTCCTATGCAATCCGAAGGGCGGAGCGCGCGGCACTCTTCTCGGCGAAGCCGCTCTTCATCTTCTTCCTTCTCTTCTTCCCGGCCCTCTGGATTCTCAACGCCATGTCGAACCTGGCGATGCGCATCATGGGAATCCCCCCCGCCTCGGAGACCGAGGCGGGCCACACCGAGGAGGAGTTGCGGATGATCCTGGGCGCCTCGCACGAGCGCGGCCAGTTCACCCTCTCGCGCCTCCTCATGATGGAGAACCTCCTCGACTTCGGGACCCTGACCGTGGAGGACGTCATGATCCCCGCGTCGAAGGCGGTCACGCTGGACGCGGCGGCCCCGTGGCCGGAGAACTTCGAGCGGATCCGGAAGTGCATGCACTCGCGCTATCCGCTCCGGCGCCCCGATCGCACGCGGATCGACACCGAGGTGCACGTCAAGGACATCACCGTCGCGCTGGGAAAGGCGCCCGATCCGCCCGACCTCGTCAAGCTCGCGCGGCCGATCGCGGTGGTAAGGCCGGACCTCACCCTCGAGAACCTCATCACCCATTTCCACCAGATGGGGACGCACATGGCGGTCGTCGAGGACACGCACGGCAAGTGGATCGGGATCGTCACGCTCGAGGACGTCCTCGAGGAACTGATCGGGACGATCCGCGACGAGTTCGAGCCCGTGAAGGAGGAGCGTCTCATCGACCTCGTGCCGGAGGCGGCGATCGACACCGGCCTGCGGGCCGCGACGAAGGCGGAGGCGGTGCGGCGCCTGTGCGAGATCCTCGCGGGCGCGGTGCCCGGCGTCGGCGTGGAGCCGCTCGTCCAGGCGATCCTGAAGCGGGAGGACCTCGCTTCGACGGGCCTGGGCGAGGGCGTGGCCATCCCGCACGCGCGACTCCCCGGGCTCGCGCGGCCCGTCGCGGCCTTCGCGCGGAGCGAGGGGGTCGAGTTCGCGTCGCTCGACGGCAAGCCCGCGCAGCTTCTCTTCCTGATCGCGACGCCGCCGCACGACGAGGGCGCGCACGTGCGGGTCCTGGCGAAGATCAGCCGGCTCCTGTCGAGCGACTACCTCAAGGAGCGCCTCCTGCAGGCGGGGACGGCCGCGGAGGTCCGCGAGATCTTCGACGTCTCCGACAAATCGGTCCCCGCGTAGGAGGCTCTCATGAGACGGGTGCTCGTCACGGGCGGCGCCGGGTTCATCGGCTCGAACCTCGTCCGCGAGATCCAGCGGCGCTGGCCCCGCACGCACGTCACCGTCGTGGACGATTTCCGCTCCGGCACGTTCCAGAACCTGCCCGGCTTCCAGGGCGACGTCGTCGCGAAACCCTGCCACGAATACCGCTCGAGCGTGCGCTTCGACGCCGTCTTCCACCTGGCGTCGATCACGGACACGACGGTGCACGACGAGAGGCTCATGGTCCACGACAACGTGGAGGGGTTCCGGGCAATCCTCGCGCTCAAGGCGGGGCGCGTCGTCTACGCCTCGAGCGCGGCGACCTATGGGATCGCGGCGGAGCGGATGAGCGAGGAGCGGACGCCTGCCCCGGCCAACGTCTACGCCTTCAGCAAGGTGATTCTGGACAACCTCGCCCGCGGCCGCGCCGTCGGCGTACGGTACTTCAACGTCTACGGGCCGGGGGAGGGCCACAAGAAGGCGGCGGCGAGCATGATCCGGCAGCTCCGGCAGCAGATGAAGGAGGGGAGGCGGCCTCGGATCTTCAAGATGGGCGAACAGAAGCGCGATTTCGTCTACGTGAAGGACGCCGTCGAGGCGACGCTCCTCGCCCTCCGGGCGCCGCCCGGCGTCTACAACGTCGGGAGCGGACAGGCCCGCTCCTTCAATGACGTCATCGCCGCGCTCAACCGGACGCTCGGCACGAAGCTCGAAACGGAGTATTTCGACAACCCGTATCCCTTCTACCAGCCGTTCACGGAGGCGGACCTGACGCTTTCGCGGAAGAAGCTGCGGTATCGCCCGAAGTGGACGATCGAGGAGGGCATCGCGGACTATCAGAAGGAGGAATCATGACGAAGATCCTGGCGGCCGTCTCTCTTCTGGGCCTGGGCGCGCTCGGCGCGAGCGCCGTCGCGCGGCAGGACAAGCCGTCGTACGACAAGCTCGCCGGAAAGAGGGCGACGGTCACCTTCCAGGACCAGGTGGATGCGCGGGGCACGTTCGAGTCCGTCGCCTTCTTCGAAGGGACCGTGACCTCGGTCGACGCGACGGGGATCCTCTTCAGCCCGTCGAAGGTGGGCGGCAAGCAGGTCCGGACGAACGGCGAGAGCGTGCTCGTCGAGAACGACTTCTCCTCCGCCGTCTACGTCCCCTGGACGGCGGTGAAGCACGTCAAGTTCCACGACCGCCCTTGACAGTATTTACTGTATCCAGTAGAATGGGGTCGTGAAGCTCGCGGATCTCCGGAGCCGGACCGACCTCGACCTGGAGGGCCTCGCCGCCGCGGCGGCGGCGCTCCTGCCCGACCTCGTCGGGCGGCAGACCCGCTACAAGGTCACGGACGTCCCGGACCTGCGGACGCTGCGGTACTACATCACGGAGGGGCTCCTCGACGGCCCCCTCTCGTACGACGGCGGCTGCGCCCGCTTCGGCTACCGCCACGTCCTCCAGGTCATCGCGGTCAAGAAGCTCCAGTCCGAGTACCTCCCGATCCGCAAGATCCGCGAGATGCTCTCCGGTCTCGAGGACCGCGCCCTGGACCGGATCGTGCGCGACGGCGCGCCGGAGACGTCGAAGCCGCCGGGCGGACTCGGGACGGGGCTCCTCCGCTCGATCCTCGGCCGCCGCGGAACGGCGGCGCCCGCGCCGGCGTCGTGGTCCCGGCACGAGCTGGCGCCCGGGCTGGAGCTCCACGTCCGGAACGATTTTCCGATCCGGGAGTCCAATCCGAAGACCCTCGCGCAGCGCGTCGAGGAGCTGCTGCGGAAGTGGAAAGGAGACACGGCGTGAGCATGAAGCAGGCGTATGAAGCGGGGTCCAAGGCTTTCCGCGAGAAGCTCGCCCGGGAGGCTCCCGCCGACGAGGCGCTCCTCCGCCAGATGCGCGAGAGCGACACGATCGTCGTGCGCGGGACGTACGACTTCGCCGAGGACGTCCTCTCCGCGATGCAGGTCCCGTTCGTGCTCGTCGAGCCGGGCCTCCTCGCCCAGACGACGCTGCGGCCGGAGCAGGCGGTCCTCGTCAACTGCCCCGGCCAGATCGAGCGCGCGGGGCTGGACCAGCTCCGCCGGTTCGTCGAGACCGGCGGCTACCTCGTCACGACCGACTGGGCGCTCAAGCACGTCCTGGAGAGCGCCTTCCCCGGTTTCGTCGAGTACAACGGCCGCCCGTCGTGCGACGACGTCGTGCGCGTGGAGGTCGTGGACCGCGGCGTCGAGATGCTCAAGGACCTCCTCGATTCCAAGGACGACCCGCAGTGGTGGCTCGAGGGATCGAGCTATCCGATCCGGGTCCTCGACCCCGGGAAGGTCGAGGTGCTCATCCGCTCGAAGGAGATGGAGGAGAAGTACGGCGAGGCGCCGATCGCGGTCCGCTTCTCGTGCGGGAAAGGGTCGGTCTTCCACATCGTGAGCCACTACTACCTGCAGCGGACCGAGACGCGGACGAACCGTCAGAAGGGCGCGGCGAAGGAATACCTGGCCGAGAAGGGGATCGTGGCGGCGCAGGCCGCGGCCGAGGGGCTGGAGGCGGGCGCCGTCGAGAGCGCCTACACCTCGACCGGCTTCCTGGGAAAGATCCTGATCAAGCGCCAGCAGTCGAAGGCGTAGGTCGCACGCCGTTCCACGTGCGCGCACGCACCAAAAGTGGACAGTCCACTTTTAGTGCGGTGCGGTCTTTTCCCCCGCCGGGGCGGGCGCCGGCTGTGCGGCGGTCCGCGCGCTCACGCCGCGGACGATCGTCTTGCCCGCGTGATCGACGTACAGGCTCACCTTACACTTCGGGCACTTCCTCGACACCGGGTCGACGCGGACCGGCCGGCTCTTCTTGTCCTTGCACTTGGGGCAGTTCATCGCTTCCTCCTTGGGGCCGCGGATGATATCAGCCCAGGAAAAGAATTGCAATCCTCTCGCCCCCCGCTATCATCGCCCCATGCCCGACGAAAAAGCCCTCGCCGCCATCGCGCAAAAGCTCCGGCGCCACTCGCTCGTCGCCACCGCCGAGGCGGGGTCCGGCCATCCGACGAGCTGCATGTCGTGCGCGGAGATCGTCTCGGTCCTCTTCTTCCACGAGATGCGGTGGGACCCCGCGGACCCCTTCGCGCGCAACGTGGATTCCTTCGTCCTGTCCAAGGGCCACGCGGCGCCGATCCTCTGGGCGGCGCTCAAGGAGGCGGGCGCGATCCAGATCGAGGACCTCCTCACGCTGCGCCGCTTCACGAGCACGCTCGAAGGCCACCCCACGCCGCTCAACCCGTGGGTCCGCGTCGCCACCGGCTCGCTCGGGCAGGGCCTCTCCTGCGCCGCGGGGATCGCGCTCGCCCGGCGGATGGACGCCATCCCCTCGCGCGTCTACTGCCTCCTCGGCGACGGCGAGAGCGCCGAGGGCTCCGTCTGGGAGGCCGCGCAGTTCGCCTCCTTCAACAAACTCGACAACCTCTGCGCGATCGTGGACGTCAACGCCCTCGGCCAGAGCGGCGCCACGATGCCGCGCCACAGCCTCGACTCCTACGCCGCGAAGTTCGTCTCGTTCGGATGGCACGCCGTCCCGGCGGACGGGCACAGCGTCCCGGAGCTGCTGAAGGCGCTGGAGAACGCGCGCGCCGCGACCGGCCGCCCCACGGCGATCGTCGCGCGGACGCAGAAGGGCAGGGGCGTTTCGTTCCTCGAAGGCAAGGAGGGCTGGCACGGGAGACCCCCGAAGAAGGGCGACGAACTCACGCGCGCCCTCGCCGAGATCGGCGACGCGGTCGTCGCCACCCGCGTCGCACCCCGCACCGTATCGGCGCAGCCGCGGACGGTGCCCGGCTTCGCCCTCGATCATCCGTCGCTCGTGCCGGAATACCGCGCGGGCCAGGAGGTCGCGACGCGCGAGGCCTACGGCTCCGCGCTGGTCAAGCTCGGCCGCGTCTGCCCCGACATCGTCGTCCTCGACGGCGACACGAAGAACTCGACCTTCTCCGAGAAGTTCCTCGCGGCACATCCGGATCGCTTCGTCGAGTGCTACATCGCGGAGCAGAACATGGTGGGCGCGGCCCTCGGCCTCGCCAAGGAGGGGAAGATCCCGTTCGCGTCGACCTTCGCGTGCTTCCTGACGCGCGCCTGCGATCAGCTCCGCATGGCCGTCTACTCGCGGCCGCAGCACCTCGTCCTCTGCGGCAGCCACGTCGGCGTCTCGATCGGCGAGGACGGCCCCTCGCAGATGGGCCTCGAGGACCTCGCGATGTTCCGCGCCCTCCTCGGCACGACGGTCCTCTACCCCTCCGACGCGGTCTCCGCGGAACGCCTCACCTGCGCCGCCGCTAAGACTCCCGGGATCGTCTATCTCCGGATGTCGCGTCCGAAGACGAAGGTCCTCTACGATCTCACGGAGACCTTCCCGGTCGGCGGCTCGAAGACGTGGGGCGACGGCAGGGACGCCGCGATCGTCGCGGCCGGCGTGACGCTCCACGAGGCGCTCGCGGCGCAGGCCGAGCTCGAGAAGTCGGGCGTCCGCGTCCGCGTCCTCGACGCCTACAGCGTGAAGCCGATCGACGAGGCGGCGATCCGCAAGGCCCGCGCGGAGACGCGCGGCATCGTCGTCGTCGAGGACCTCTCCGCCTGCGGCGGCCTCGGCGTGGCGGTCGCCGCGGTCGCGGGGCCCGTGGAGATGCTGGCGATCCGGGAGATCCCGCGTTCGGGCAAGCCGCGCGAGCTCATGGAGCGGTACGGGATCGCGTCCGACTCGATCGCGGCCGCGGTCAGGCGGATCGTCGGCCGCTGACTCCATTTTTCACTTGCCCGCGACCCATCCGGTTCCCATAATGGGTCGCGGGGTCGGGCCGCGGCATTCAAGGAGAACGTCATGCGCACGCTCCTTCCCTGCCTCCTCGTCCTGGTCGTCTCCTCCCCCGCCTCCGCCGACGTCAAGGCCTCCGAGCAGAAGCTCCGGCAGGCCCTGGCATCCGGACAGCGCAAGGCCCTCGCGCCCGCGGTCCAGGAGCTCGTGGGCTGGGACAACGCCGAGGCCATGAAGGCGCTCCTCCGTCTCGTCTCCGTCAACCCCGGCGGCGTCGAGCCCGCGTTCTGGATGGAGGCGTACGCGTTGATGCTCCGCGGTTGCGCCGGCATGACGAGCGCCGCGGCGCTGAAGGAGGCCGGGGACTTCATCGTCGAGCGCAAGGGCGCGCCCGTCGCGCGCGACCTGCTCGCGATGCTCTGCAACCAGGGGCGCCCCGAGATGGTGCCTCCCCTCCTCGCCGTCCTCGAGAAGGGCGCGGACGACATGCGCATTCTCGCGGCGGAACATCTGCTCGCGATCGGCGACAAGCGCGCCGTGGAGCCCCTGATCGCCGCCCTCAAGGACGCGAGGTCCTCGCCCGAGCTGAAGCGGCGCGCCGCCAAGGCCCTGGCCGCCATCACCGGCCAGGACTACGGCGACAGCGCCACGAACTGGGAGGGCTGGTGGGCCGCGAACAAGGACAAGGACCTCAAGGGACCGAAGGAGTCCTCGAGCGGGGGCGGCGGGACCGTCGCGCTCGACCGCGGCCGCGACTCCGAGTGGGAGGAACTGAAGCGGGAGGCGAAGGTCCTCATCCTCGGCGCCGGCGACAAATGCAAGTGCGGCCACAACCACGACCTCGACAACATCGAGGCCACCTGCCGCAAGCTGGGGCTCACGTCCGAGTTCATCGACAAGGCGGCGTTCGAGAAGGACGACTTCCGGCCGGACGGGTACATCGCGATCCTCGCCAACTGCACCATGATCCGCGAGCACTGCACCTGCCCCCAGTGCAAGCCGAGCAAGGAGTACGGCGGGGACCGGCTGTTCAAGTGCGAGTGCCCGGTGAACAAGCACGACCCGTGGAGCTTCGTCATGGGCAAGAAAGGGGCCGACAAGATCCGCCGCTACGTCGAGGGCGGAGGCTACCTCTTCGCCGAGGACTGGTGCATGGAGGACTTCGTCGAGAAGGCCTTCCCCGAGTTCGTCCGCCACGGCTCCGTGCGCGACCGCGACGAGGAGGTCTCCGTCGTCCCGGCGGCGGGCACGATGACCCACCCCTACATGAAGAAGATCTTCTTCAAGGGATACAAGCCGAAGACCGGCAGCGGGACCGTCAGCGAGGACGAACTGAAGGAGGTCGTGCACACCTGGAAGATCGACAAGGAGACCCGGACGATCAAGATCGTCGATCCGAAACGCGTCGTCACGATCCTCCAGAGCCCGGAGCTCGAGAAGTACGCGTCGGGAGACGATGCGGTCGCGGTGACCTTCACGGTCGGCGCGAAGGACGGCCGGCCGGCGGTGGCCACGTCGGGCGAGGCCGTGCAGGACCGCGACAAGCTCACGGGCGGGCGGGTCCTGTACGTCCTGTCCCACTTCGGAAAGCAGAAGTCGGCGGAGGATGAGTACTCGCTCCAGAACCTCCTCATCAACTTCCTGAGCGAGGCGCACGGCCGCCACGCGAAGGCGCAGAAGCCGCCGAAAAAAAGGTGAGCGGGGTGCGATTTTTCCCCCGCGAAGTTCGACGCGGGTTATACTAAGGGCGACCGGCGCAATCGAGCCGCGCGGACCCTCCCCGCGGGCACCCGGGGGTCGCCAGCGGGGCAGAGGTGAAGATAGGGGCCGGGGGACATCGAGGCCTCCGGCCCTTCTTGTTTAGCCCTTAGCCCTTAGCCATCACGCCGGAGGGCATCATCATGAGACGAGTTCTTCCCGTAATCCTGGCCCTCACCGCGTGCGGAACCGCCAAAGCCCCCGCCGCCGTACCCACCCCGCCTGCGCAGGACGAAAGGGGGAGCAAGCAGACCGCCAAGTGTCTCCAGCCCGACTTGTTCACGTCGGCTCCGCCGCCGACATGAACAAGTCGCCCTCCGGGCCTTCGCCCTGCCGGTGGCGACACGCGCGGAACGAGCTAGACAGGCTTCTTCAAGGCGAAGTGGACCCCCTGATCATGGCTGTGGTCTCCGCAGAGGCTCGGTCGTCGCCGGCCCCGGAAGTCGCCGCCGCCCTGGCCAGGTTCTTCCCGGATCTGGCCCGGCGCGAACCCGAGACCGCATCGACCCTGTGGGGATGGGTGGCCGCGCAATCGGAATCCGTGCAGGCCGATCTCGTAAGGAACATCCCCTCGGTAGACGAGGTGACCAACACGGTCCTCTTGGGGATGGCCCGGCGGGCCGAAACCCGCCGCCTCGTCCAAGCAACCGTCCGGACGATGCTCTTGGACTGTGAGGAAAGCCGTCGAGCGATCGTCGTCGCCCGCCTGACCTCCGAGCCACGACTCGAGATCCGATTTGAGGCGATCGTCGCTATCGAGCGCGCAGCGGCGTCCCAGGCGATCGATCGTGATCTGGCCAAACGCACGCTGGAAGGGCTTGTCGATTCCGACTCCTCGTAGGAAGTGCGCAACAGAGCGAGGCAGGCGCTGGAAGTCGTCTCCCCTTCGGAGCAGTGACCGACTGCGAGCGTCAGTGAACCGCCTCGTGCGCCGGCTCCGCGTGCGCCTCGGCGCCCCCCGGCGGCAGGAGGTGCTCCCGGTACTTCACGCACGAGACGAACGCCGCCGCGAAGCCCACGAAAAGCACCGCGATCGTCGGCGGGCTCAGGTGCAGGTTCGGCGCGAGATACACGACCCGCTCGATCAAGAGCCCCGTGAGCGTCACGCACGACATGCACGCGACGACGAACGGCGTCTCCTTCATCTTCCGCGAGAGGAGGACCACGAACGGGACGACGAACATGATCCCGAGCACCGCGTAGAGCGCGCCCTCCAGCCACGGCGCCTCCAGCCGCTTCAGGAAGAACTCCGTCTCCTCCGGCAGGTTCGAGTACCAGATCACGAGGAGCTGCGAGAACATCAGGTACGCCCAGAAGACCGAGAAGCCGAAGTGCATCGCCGCCATGTCCCGCCGCTGCGCCTTCGTCTCCGCGAACCTCGCCGGCTCCATCTTCCCGCGCAGCGACCACCAGAAGAAGCCCGACACCGCGAAGCCCGACAGCAGCGCCTCCATGAAGAAGAAGCCGCCGAAGAGCGAGCTGGTCCACGGATACTCCAGCGACATCACCCAGTCCACGGCCACGAGCGTCTGCGTCGCCACGTACGAGAAGAGGTAGAGCACCGCCAGGGTGACGCGCTTCGGTCCCTCGCGCGCCGCCTCGCGCGCCAGGAGCGTCCCCAGGAACGCGGTGAGGAACATGAGCCCGCCGTTCCGAAGGAGCCAGTAGTCCCTGTTCAGCCAGCGCCCTTCGTTGCCCGTCCACTTGTAGGCGTCGACCGAGGCGAACCCCCAGACGAGGAACCCCGCCGCGAGGAGCCACAGCATCGGCCAGACGGAGAGGACGTGCCGGCGCACCGGCGCGATCCAGCGCGCGCCCGCGAACGTCGCCACCGCTCCCACGGCCATGAGGCCCTGGCAGATCGCGACCCAGAAGAGAAGCACGTAGAGGAGATCGCCGCTCTTCTCCGGGCCGTGCCCGCCGTGCCCCGCCTCGGATGCGACGGCCGCGCCGCCGGCCAGCAGGAGGAACGCCAGGACCCGTGCCGCTTTCTTCACTTCCGCTCCTCGTCTTCGACCACGATCGCGAACCGGTTTCCGTACTCCTTCTCCGGCACGAAGGCCATGAACTTCGGCATCCGGGAGAGCAGGAGGAACCCCAGCACGCTGCAGAGCGCCCCGAAGAGGATCGTCAGCTCGAACCCGATCACCGTGTAGGCCGGGATCGAGAGCGGCGGCTTCCCGCCCGTGACGAGCCCCCACGGCCACTGCACCTCGGACGTCTCGAACGCCCAGCGGTAGACGGTGTAGATCGCGAAGCCGTATCCCGTGGCGCACCCCGTGAGACCGCCGAAGAGGGTGAAGAACTTCAGGAGGCTCGGCCGCCTCCGGAGCATCTCCTCCAGCCCGTGCACCGGCACCGGGGTGAACGTGCGGATGCGGTCCGGCGAGACCCCGCCCGCCGTCAGCTCCTTCACCTTCGTAACGAACTCGTGCTCGCCATCGAGGACGTATTCGCGGCTCACTTCACCTCCTCCTTCACCTCCATGATCGCCATCATGGGGAGGAACCGGCAGAAGAGCAGGAACATCCCGAAGAAGAAGCCGAAGTTCATGATCGTGAGGCCGAAGTCGTAGATCGTCGGCACGTAGTAACCCCAGTTGTACGGATCGAAGTCGTTCGAGAGCGACGTGACGACGATGACGTACCGCTCCAGCCACATCCCGATGTTGATGAGGATCGACAGCACGAAGAGCCACGGGATGCTGTGCCGCAGCTTCTTCACCCAGAGCGTGAGCGGCGCGATGCAGTTGCAGAAGACCATCATCCAGAACGCGATCCTGTAGTGCCCGCCCATCCGGTGGTCGAAGAGCGCCTTCTCGAACGGGTTCGTGCCGTAGTTCGCGAGCGCGACCTCCATCAAGTAGGCGTACCCCACGATCATGGAAGTGAACATGATCAGCTTGCACAGCTTGTCGAAGTGGTCGATCGTGATGTACTTCTCGAGCCGGAAGATCTTCCGCATCGGGATGACGAGGGTGAGCACCATCCCGCAGCCCGAGAAGATCGCCCCCGCGACGAAGTACGGGGCGAAGATCGTCGCGTGCCATCCCGGCAGGAGGCTCATCGCGAAATCCCACGACACGACGGAGTGGACCGAGACGACGAGGGGCGCCGCCAGCGCCGCCAGGAAGAGGCACACCTTCTCGTAGTGCTTCCACTCCCGGTCCGTCCCGCGCCAGCCGAGGGAGAGGATCCCGTAGATCTTCTTCCGCAGCCCGGTCGCGTACTGCCGCGCGATCGCGAGGTCCGGGATCATCCCGACGTAGAAGAAGATCATGCTCACGATGAGGTACGTGCTCACCGCGAAGACGTCCCACGTCAGCGGCGAGCGGAAGTTGATCCAGAGCTGCCGCTCCGTCGGGTACGGGAAGAGGAAGAAGTTGAACCAGGGCCGCCCCAGGTGGAGGATCGGGTACATCCCGGCGCACAGGACCGAGATGCACGTCATCGCCTCCGCCTGCCGGTTGAAGCGGTTGCGGAATTTCGCCCGGAAGAGAAGCAGGATCGCCGAGATCAGCGTCCCCGAGTGGGCGATGCCGACCCAGAAGACGAAGTCCACGATGTAGATGGACCAGTTGTACGGGTGCGAGACGCCCGTCAGGCCGAAGCCCTTGTCCACCATGTTCCCGAACATCGCCATGCCGAGGACGAAGAAGCCGAAGCAGGCGCAGACGGCGACCCAGTAGAGCGGGCCCGGCTTCTTCATCGCGATCAGGATGTCCCGGTCCACCTGGTCCCGGGCCTGGACCTCCTTCGCGGCGCGCGATTCGGACGGCAGGGTCGCGACTTCGCTCATGACGTGGGCTCCACCGGATGCAGGTACGTGACCGCGGGACGCGCGTTGAGCTCCTCGAACACCTTGTATCCCCTTTCGTGCCGGGACAGCTTGTAGACGAGCGACTCCTCGTCCAGGATGTTGCCGAAGACGATGGCCCGCGTGGGGCACGTCTGCGCGCAGGCGGTGAGCCGCTCCGCCTCCCCGTCCTTCACGAGGCGGCCCTCGTCCTTCGCGCGGTCCCGGACGTCGCGGATCCGCTGCACGCAGAACGTGCACTTCTCCATCACGCCCCTCGGGCGGACGGTCAGCTCGGGGTTGTGCATCTTCCCCAGCGGCTGGCGCTCCGGCGTCCCGTTCTCCCACCAGTTGAAGCGCCGGACCTTGTAGGGGCAGTTGTTCGAGCAGTACCGCGTCCCGACGCAGCGGTTGTAGACCTGCCCGTTCAGCCCGTCCGGCGTGTGGTACGCCGCGAAGACGGGGCAGACCGGCTCGCACGGGCCGTTGTCGCAGTGCTGGCACAGCATCGGGATGAACTCGACGCCGCGCTTCTCGTAGAAGGGCTCGATCCGCAGCCACGACATCTCGCGGCCGCGCAGGTGGTCCTCGGCCCCTACGATCGGGACGTTGTTCTCGACGGTGCACGCCGCCACGCACGCGCCGCAGCCCGTGCACGCCTCGAGGTCGATCGCCATCGCCCAGCGGTACGGGTGGTGCTTGTGGGCCGGGTAGAGTCCGTTGTCCTCGTCCTCCGCCTTTTTCGCGTGGCCGCCGTGCGGCCGCGCGTCCATCGGGATGATCCCGCGGCCCTGCTGCGACTCTGAGCCCGAGAGGATCGGGATCTCCAGCTTTCTTCCCGTCTTTCTCACCGCGACGTTCTCGACCAGCGCGGGCACGCCCGCAAGGATCCCCCGCGCGACGACGAGGATGCCGTCGGGCAGTCCCTGCTGGATCTTGGCCGGCATCGTCCCGGTCCATGCGGAGGACTCGATCCGCACCTCGTCTCCGTCCCCGATCCCCTCCTTCTT
This sequence comes from Planctomycetota bacterium, assembly GCA_016190175.1. GTDB lineage: Bacteria > Planctomycetota > MHYJ01 > MHYJ01 > JACPRB01 > JACPRC01. The sequence goes on along the minus strand of JACPRC010000023.1, from coordinate 13,947 downwards.
CGCCAGCTCGGGCGGGACGGAGACCCACCCGCCCCACGTGATCGTCGTCAGCGGGTCGGGGATTTCGCTCAGCAGAGGCAGCCGTGCCGCGCGAGGGTCCGCCGCCCGCACCGTCGGCGCCTGCAAGAGCACGAGCCCCTCGACCTTGCGCCGGAACGCCTCGGTCCGCAACTGCTCCCGCACGACCGCCCAGTCCGTCTCGCCGATCTTCGGAGACTCGGGGTCGCGGACCGCGAAGCCCGCGGCGAAGAGGTCCGCCTTGATCCCGCGCCTCGTCCACTCCGCCAGGAGATGGTCGCGGTACGAGGCGGCGACCTTCTCGTGCGCGACGCGCCGCAGCAGATCCAGGAGGATGTCCCCTTCCGAGCGCGTGTCGTGGAGCGGGGAGGCGACGCGGTGCTCGCGTCCCTTCGCCTTCCAGCCCTTCCCCTCCTGCACCAGCGTGGAATCGTAGAGGACGGGCTCGATCAGCGTCCACGTCCCGCGCCGCGGCTCGGCGTCCCCCCAGGATTCCAACGGGCTCGACAGCGGCAGGACGAGGTCGCACTCCTTCGCGGTCTCGTCGGGGAAGTCGGCCAGCGCCACGCGAAGGCGCGCGCCGGCGAGGGCCTCGCGGAACCCCGCCGCGGCCGGCAGGTTCGCGACCGGGTTCGCCCGCGAGACGAAGAGCACGCCGACCTCGCCGCCCTTGAGCCGGTCCGCGAGCTTCTTCATCTCCGCCGGACCCGCGAGAGACGGGAAGTTCTGCGACCGGCGGAAGTCCAGAAGCCCCTTCTCCGCCATGCGCAGGCCGCGCTGGAGGAGCGCCGCGAGCGTCGCCGCGGTCAGCCCGCCCGGCGATTGCGTGGAGACGCCGCCCGCGACGACCATCGCGTTCTCGCCGCGCAGGCCCTCAACGAGTTCCCCGAGCTTCCGCAGGACCAGCCGCTTCCGGTCCGTCTCCGCGAGTCCCTCCACCTGCCCCGCGGGGAGGGTCACGCGCGCCGCCAGCTCGTCGTCCGACACCTCGGGCACCTGGCCGAAGGCCTCGCCGGGAAGGAGCCGCCGGATCAGCCACGCCAGGAGATGCGCCTCGCCGCCGGGCCGGACGACGACGCGCTCGTCGGCGTTCGCCCCGGTGAGCGAGAAGTGCGGTTCGACGTGCCACCAGCGGAAGCGGCTTCCCGCGCGCTCGACGGCCTCGCGCGGTCGCGGGTCCATGGCATGCCGCAGACCGGCCGCGAAATGCACCGGGCTGCCGAACGTCTCCAGCACGTCGGCGCCGATCGTCAGGAGGAAGCCCGCCTTCTCCACGGCGTAGGTCGGCAGGTCCGCGACGCCGAAGACGATCCGGTTCGCCTCGCGTGCCTCCCAGGCGGCCGCGGGTTCGTATTCGGGATGCCGCTCGATGCGGAGCTTCGCCGCGGCGGCGTCCAGGAGTCCCGAGAGCGTGCCGGTCGTGCGGCCCGCCAGCCACACGATCGCCCGGCGTTCGGCCGCCGAGGCCTCCAGCGCGGAGGAGATCCGCTGGAAGGCGTCGTCCCACGAGATCGGACGCTCGGCGCCCCTCTCCCTCAGGAGCGGCGACTTCAGCCGGTCGGGGAGGTAGAAGCGGGTGATCGACGCCTGGCCGCGCATGCAGAGGCGCCCGTCGTTGACCGGGTGCCCCGGCGCCCCTTCGAACTTGACGGGCATCCAGCGGGTCTTCCCGCCCTCGAACTTGTCGTAGGCCTTCACGACGATGCCGCACTGCGCGGGACATTCGGAGCAGCTCGACACGGCGTGCGTCGGGCGGCCGGGGACCCAGCTCTCGGGCGGGACGAAGTAGGAGACGACCTTCTCGGGGTCGCGCCTGGCGCAGCCGGCCATCGCCGCGCCGGTTCCGGCGCCCATCCACTTCAGGAAGTCGCGTCTATTCATCGCATCTCACCGGGTCGCTATCAGCCCTCAGCCATCAGCTTCCAGACGGACCGTCGAGACGCCCGTCTTGCTGACCGCTGATGGTTGATGGCTGAACGCTCCTCCTCCGTCACTGATGGCACGTCAGGCAGTCGATCGAGGCGTTGTTCTCGCGGTGACACGAGACGCACCACCCCATCGAGAGCGACCGGACCTGCCGGATCTTGCTCATGTACTTGACCTCGCCGTGGCAGTTCGCGCACAGCTTCGCCTGCCCTTCCGCCTCCCCGAGCGCGACGCCCTTTTCGTCGTGCTTGATGTAGCCGGAGTCGTCCGTCTGGGAGAGTTTGAGCTCCTGCTTCTCCGCCAGCGCGCGGATGTGCCGGTGGTGCGGGAAGTAGACGTGGCCGGGCAGCGTGTGGATCCGGTTCCACACGATGGACTCCCTGCGCTCGTAGAAGCCGTGCAGGAGCTGGAAGCCGGGCTTGTCCTTCGTGTCGATGTGGCACTCCATGCACTTCTGGACCGAGGGGATCCCGGGCCGGCGCGCCAGCTTCCCGTCCGCGAGGTTCGTGAACTCGTGGCACGTGGAGCAGGCGATCTTGTTCTTCCCCACGTGGACCTCGTGGCTGAACGTCGGGATCGGCTGCTCCGTGTTCGTCGCGTGCGTGGAGGCGTAGTACCGGAGCCCGAGCATCCCGAGGACCATGGCCCCGAAGTAGCCGTAGATCGCGGCCAGCGGCAGGTGCCGGGTCATTTCCCCTCCTCCAGCCTCTTGAGCAGGTACTCGGCCACCATGGGGAGGTCGCGCGGCCGCACCGCCTGCGGCGTCATCGGCTGGTACTGCGCGGAGTCCGGCGCGCCCGCGACGCCGCCCTCCACGATCCACTTCATGAGGTCGCCGACGTTCTTCTCCGTCTTGTACCGCCCCAGCCGCGGCAGGAGCGGCGGCCCGATCCGCTTCTCCTTCAGCGCCGGATCGTGACAGGAGACGCACATCTGCAGGAAGACCTTCTCGCCGATCTTGTACCGCGTCGCCGGGTCGGACGGCGGGGGCGGCGCCGCCGCCTCCCGCGCCTTCTCCTCGTGTTCCGCGGCCGCCGCCGCCAGCGCCATCTCGTGCTCCTTGAGCGTCTCGCCGAGCTGGAGCTGGTTCCCGACGATCCACGCCGCGTAGACGCCGAGGAGGAGGAAGAAGACGTGCGCGCCGAACTGCGCGTTCCGCCGCGAGATCATCAGCCAGAGCAGGTGGCCCGTTCCCAGGCACAGGATCAGCGCCACCAGCGCCGCGTCGAACGCCCCCTTGGCGGGCATCAAGGCCGTCGGGCCGCCGAAGGCGTAGCCGCCCTGGAAGTACGGCGACGTCGTGTTGTAGACCTCCAGGACCATCAGGAGCGCCGCCGGGAAGAGGAACCCGAGCGCGAGGCCGGCCCCGAGCTTCCGCACGTACGCCGCGTAGGAATCGTCCATCGCCTTGCGCCTCTCCTCCCAGAAGAAAAAGAAGAAGAGGATCGAGGCGCCCAGGAACGCCCAGGAGAGCGCGGCCCACTGCCCGAGCCGCCAGACGATGTTCCAGGTGAAGAGGATGTCGGTCACGTCGTTCACGAGCGGCCACCGCTCCGGCGTCCCCGCCAGCAGGACGTTGGAAAAGACGAGGAGGTACGCCCCGGCCAGCAGAGCGACGCCCGACACGCCGGTCAGAAGGTGCGGGAACCACCGCGACTCGCGCAGCGCCCACTGCTCGCGGTAGACGTGCACGAAGACGAGCCCGAGGGAGACGAGTCCGATCACGCCGAGCCACACGCCGTAGGTCAGCACGTGCCCCGTGTACACGATCTGGCCGTAGCAGGTCATCAGGGCGAAGAGCGGGAAGACGCCGAGGATCAGCCCGACGGCCCGGTTCACGGTCACGAGGTCCAGCACGTCCTTGGCGAGCCGGGCGTGGTTCTTCCCCCCGCCGTCGCGGTGCAGGACGTTCAGCAGGAGGGACAGGATCGTCCCGGCCACCAGGAGCCCCATGTACGGGAGGTGGATGAGGAACGTCAGGTTGACGATCCACTTGAGCAGGGTCATCCGTCCCGCGTCGGGAGGAGCGAAGAGTTTCTCGACGACCTCCGCCGCGGAGGCCAGGCCGCACGTCGTCAGGGCTTCCATGTCATCGGATCGGAACGAGCTTGTCCAGGGTCAGCGCCGCCAGGACCGCCAGCGCGTACAGGTTGATCCGCAGGAACACCCCGCGGAAGGGCTTCGGGCCGGCCGGGGGACGCAGCAGCTTGAGCGCGCCCCACGCCATCCAGCCCGCCGAGAGGAGCAGAAGCGCCTGGAGGAGGATCCCGCGCCCCATCCCGAAGACCGGCATCGCCAGGCCGGCGATCGCCGTCGCGAGGATCCAGACGAAGGTGATCCGGCTGAGCTGCTCCGCGCTGAAGATGCCGTGCATCGAGGGAAGGCCCGCCTTCTCGTAGTCCTTCCCGACGTAGAGGAGGATCAGCCAGAAGTGCGGGATCTGCCAGACGAACATGAAGAACGCCAGCGCCAGGATCGGCCCCTCGAGCGGCCCGCGCCCGGCCGCGACCCAGCCCGCCAGGGGCGGAAGCGCGCCGATGACGGCGCCCGGGACGACGGCGAACGGGGTGACGCGCTTGAGCGGCGTGTAGACGCCGTTGTACCAGACCAGAGCGGCCAGTCCGAACCCCAGCGCCGGGAGGCCGCATATATAGAGGAAGGCGCCCCCCCCGGCGGCCGTCGCCGCGAAGAGGGTCCACGCCTCCCCCGGCGAGACGCGCCCTTCGGGGAGCGGACGCCGGCTCGTCCGTTCCATCCGCGCGTCCAGCCCCCGCTCCTGGATCTGATTGAGCACCGACGCGGCCGAGGCCAGCAGGAAGATCCCGGCAAGGACCGGCAGCATCTCCCACGAGACCCGCTCCACCGCGAGCCAGTACCCGACCGCGCACGTCACCGTGGAGAGGATCGTGATCCGCACCTTGGCCAGCTCCAGATAGTCCCTCGCGCGGTCGAGGATGCGGGCCGGTTCGCGCGCGCGCAGGGTCTGTTCCAGGATCATCGCCGTCCTACTTCAGTTCCCTGAGATACCGGATGATGTCCGTCACGTCGGATTCGCTCAGTTCCACGCGCGGCATGGGGCCCACCTTGCGGAAGTAGACCTCGGAAGTCTCCACTTCGGGATGTTCGATCGCGCGGCGCAGATACTCTTCGTCCACTCGGACCGTGGCCACGATTCCGGCGCGCACGACCCTCCGCTCCCTGCCGTAGATCCCCTTGAGCGTGGGACCGTCCTTCGTCTCGACTCCGTTGTCCGTGTGGCAGCGGAAGCACCCCTGGCGGCTCATCGTCTCCCAGCCCCGCGGCATCGCCGCGGCGCCCTCGAGCGCCGCCGTCTTCTGCCCCCTCCACGGCCGGACCGCTCCGTTGCTCTCGTAGTAGATGCGGAACTCCTCCTCCGTCACGACGCGGACCGCGGAGAGCATGCTCCAGTGGCCGTCGAGCTTGCCCCGCGTCCCCGTCCCGCCGCAGTACTCCGCGCAGAAGACGGGGAAGACCCCGAGCATCGTCGGGGTGAACGCGAGGTACGTCTCCCGTCCGGGCACCGTGTCCTCCTTCAGCCGGAAGGCCGGGACGTAGAAGGAGTGGAGGACGTCGGTCGACGCGAGGTTGAGCTGGACCGGCTTGTTCAGGGGGAGGACGAGCTCCGCCGTCTCGCCCTTCTTCTCCTCCTCGTCCGGCGCGACCTCGAACCGGCGCTGCCCCTTCTCGTCGACGTACATGTAGCGCCACTGCCACTGGCTTCCGGTGACGTTGACGACCATCGCCCCCGGCGTCTTCTTGCGGAGGTCGGCGAACACCTTCCAGCCGAACCAGAACATGCCCATGACGAGGATCGTCGGGATGATCGTCCACGCCAGCTCCAACCCCATGCTGTCGGGCACGTGCTCCGGCCGGGGCCGGCGCGAGCGGTGGTACCGCCAGACGAACCAGACCATCGCCGCCGTGATCCCGATCAGCAGCACGACCGAGACCGCGGTGATGCCCCAGAAGACCGCGTCGATCCTGTCCGCGTAGTTCGATGCGCCGAACGCGAGGTTCACGGCCGGCTCCACAGACTCCAGTCCACGAATGTGAGGCCGATGATGATCGCCAGGATCACCACCGCCAGGGCGAACATCGCCTTGAAGAGGCGGTCCTCGTACTTCAGGTGCATGAAGAAGGCCAGGACGAGGAGGACCTTCACCGTCGCAATCCCCAGTGCCGCGAAGACGTTCCACTTCCCCAGGTGCATCCCGGCCACGGAGACCGTGACCGCCGTGAGGCACAGGAGCGACAGCCAGACCAGGAGGAACACGCCGTAGGGGACCGGAGGGTGCTCCTCGGCGTGCTCGTCCGCCGGTTTACCCGCCGGAGCGGTAGCGCTGGCGGGAGCGGCCGCGGAGGAGGGCCCGACCGGATGCGCGCCGGACTTCTCGTCGTGGCTCATGAGATCAGGTAGAAAAGCGGAAACAGGAAGATCCAGATCAGGTCCACGAGGTGCCAGTAGAGGCCCGAGTTCTCCAGCCAGCCGTAGTCGTCCTTGCGGACCCAGTCCCTCATCACGAAGCCGACCATCACGGCCAGGAGGACGACCCCGACCAGGACGTGGAGCCCGTGCAGGCCCGTCATCACGAAGTAGAGGTTGTAAAAGGTGGACTCGCCCTCCGTGATCTTCGCCTCCATCAACAGCTTCCCCAGCCCCTTGGAGGTCCCCTTCCAGGGGAAGAACCCGTGGTGGAACTTGTAATTCCACTCGAAGTACTTGTTGATCATGAACCCGACGCCCTGGGCCACCGTGGCCCAGAGGTACACGAGGCAGGCCCCCTTGCGGCCCCGGCGGATCGCGGCGATCGCGAGCGCCACGGTGAGGCTGCTCGTGAGGAGGAGGAGCGTGTTCAGCGTGCCGATCCCGCCGTTCAGCTCCAGCGCGGCGACGTGGAACTCCTTGGCGTACTTCGCGCGGTAGATGGAGTAGATCAGGAACATCCCGCCGAACAGCAGGAGTTCCGTGAAGAGGAAGAGCCACATCCCGATCTTGCCGCCGACGTAGTCGTGGTGCTCGAGCTCGACGTGGCCGTCCGGCGCGGCGGCAAGTTTCCCCTCCGCGCGGACGAGCGTCTTCCCGCAAGAGGCGCAGCGCACGTCCGGCGAATCCGCGCCGTCGATGCCGGCTCCGCAGGCGGGGCACGCCTGGAGTTCTCTCTCCATGGTTTACCCGGAGGCCTCGGGTTCGTAGTGATACGGCCCGTGCGTCACATGGGGGATCTTAGCGAAGTTCTCCACCGGCGGCGGGGAGGAGACGGTCCATTCCAGGGTCGTCGCCCCCCACGGGTTCGCGGGCGCGGCCGAGCCGGACCGGAAGGAGCGGAGGAGGTTGACGATCATCACGAGGAAGCCCGCGGCCACGATCCAGGACCCCAGGGTCGAGATGTGGTGCCAGCGCATGTACTCCGGAAGGTAGTCGTAGTAGCGCCGGGGCATCCCGAGGTAGCCCATGATGAACAGCGGGAAGAAGAGGAGGTTGAAGCCGATGAAGAGGCCCAACCAGGCCCCCTTCGCGACCTTCCGGTTGTACATGCGTCCGAACATCTTCGGCCACCAGTGGTGGAGCGCGCCGAAGAAGGCGAAGCCCGTCCCGCCGAACATCGTGTAGTGGAAGTGGGCCACGATGTAGGTCGTGTCGTGGAGGTGGATGTCGGCCGCAATGGCGCCCTGCACGACGCCGCTGAAGCCGGCGATCATGAAGAGGAAGATGAAGGCGAGCGCGTACAGGAACGGGACCTCCAGGGTGATCGATCCCTTGTACATCGTAGCCACCCAGTTGAAGACCTTGATCGCCGTGGGGATCGCCACGAAGAAGGTGAGGAGGGAGAACACGAGCCGCGCCGAGTCTGCCATCCCGCTCGTGAACATGTGGTGGCCCCACACGATGTAGCCGATGATCGCGATCGCCAGCGTCGATCCCGCGATGTACTTGTACCCGTAGATCGCGCGGCGCGTGAAGACCGGCACGATCTCCGAGACCGCCCCCATCGCCGGGAGGATCATGATATACACCGCCGGGTGGGAATAGATCCAGAACATGTGCTGGAAGAGGATCGGGTCGCCGCCCTTCGACGGGTCGAAGAACCCGACGCCCAGGAGACGCTCGCACAGGAGCATGATCAGCGTGATCCCGATCACGGGGGTCGCCAGCACCTGGAGCCACCCGGTGGTGTAGAGGGCCCAGCACATCAGCGGCATCCGGCCCCACGTCATCCCGGGACAGCGCATCCGGTGGATCGTCGTCACGAAGTTGAGGCCGGTGAGGATCGAGGAGAACCCGACGAAGAAGACGCCGAGACCCGCCACGGAGACGCTCGCGGCCGTCTTGACGCTGTAGGGGGCGTAGAAGGTCCAGCCCGTGTCCATCGGCTCGCCGACGAAGAGCGAGCCGTAGATCAGGACGCCGCCGGCCATGAAGAGCCACCACGACAGGAGGTTCAGCCGCGGAAAGGCGACGTCCCGCGCGCCGATGTGCAGCGGCAGGAGGAAGTTCCCGAACGACGCCATGAGCCCCGGGATCACGAACAGGAAGATCATCGTGACCCCGTGCAGCGTGAAGACGGAGTTGTACATCCGTCCGCTCATGATCGTCCGGCCCGGCGTGAGCATCTCGAGGCGGATCATCAGCCCCAGGATCATCCCGAGGCAGAAGAAGCCGATCATGCTCGTCATGTAGAGGATGCCGATCCTCTTGTGGTCCGTGGACAAGATCCACCCGAGCAGACCCGTCCGGTGGTTCAGGAAGGTCCGGCGCGGAGGCTCCAGGGCGACGGCGACTCCGTCAGACATGCGGCAGCACCTCCGGGCGGCGTCGTCGTCTCAGCAGCAGATAGAGGAAGAAGGCCCCGGCGATCAGGACCGTGGCGGCGCCGGCGATCCGGGTGACGTTCACGACGTACCGGCGCCCCGCCGGGTCGTAGCTGAAGCAGAACAGGAGCAGGCGCGCGACCGACGGCCCCGTTTCCCCCCTCGACGCCTCCGCCACCGCGAGCTTGAGGTCCATGGGGAGGAGGTTCTTCCCGTAAAGGTAGCGACAGATCTTGCCGTCGGGGGAAAGCACGATGAGCGCCGCCGCGTGCCGGAAGTCCTTCCCGTCCTGCGCGTAGCGGAAGCCGGCGGCGTCCGTGAGGCGCCGGACGGTCTCCGGGTCGGCCGTGAGGAACCGCCACGCGTCGTCCCCCATCGGCTTCCGCACCATGGCGGTGTACGCCCGTTTCTTCTGCTCCGAGAGTTCCGGACCCTCCGTCGGGTCGAAGCTGACCGACAGGAGCGTGAAGTCGCGCCCGGGAAGGAGGTCGGTCTCGTTGAGGAGCCTCGCGACGTCGCTGAGGAGAGGCGTGCAGATCCCCGGACACTTGTAATAGACGAAGACGAGGATCGTCGGGCGCGCGACGAGGTTCCGGAGCGTCACGGGCGATCCCCGTTCGTCCCGCAGCGTCGCGTCGAGCGGCACGTGTTGTCCCAGCTTCTCCTCGATCCCGATCCGGCCGTCCTGCGCCGCCTCGGACGCGGCCGCCGCGAGGGCCAGGACGCCGAGGGCGAGGATCCCGCTCATGTTCTCACCGTCCCGCGCCGGGCCGGAGCCCGGCCGCCATGGGGACGCCCCGCGGCGGCCCCGGAATACGAATAGGACTTTGTAGCAACTGATACTATATAGCAGAGCGGCCGCGGCCCGTCAAGCGTCATGACGGCGCGGCGACGGCGGGACGATCCCCCCGTTCTTCGCACCCCCGGTCCGGCTCCCCGGAGGAGGCGCGACCGCATGTTCCGGTTGCTTCGACGGGGCATAATCTATATCAACCCGGTCCGGCGAAGTCAAGCGTCTCCCCGGGTGGAGGAAGGAGCTGAACCGCCGTTCAGCTCGAGGTCGTTCGCTCGACCGGGACCCTGCAATCGACGTGCCGGGTCCGCGAGGCTCCCGCTTCCCCGGAGGGATCCGCCGCGCCCCCGCCTCGCCATGACATCGGCGCGAGCGACCTGTCCGAACGGTCAGGCGCGGATTGACACGCCGGAAACCCGCCGATACAATCTCGCCGACTTCGGGGAGGGTTTCATGGCACACTACGCGAAAAGAGACGCCAAGGCCTGGGCCCGGGAGAACCTCCGCGGGCAGTTCACCACCCTGATGACGCTCTTCACCCCGTCCGACGAGCTGGACGAGGAGGGGATCCGCCGGAACATCCGCGCCATCCGCGCCCTCGGCACCCGCGGTGCCGGGTGCAGTTGGAACATGGGCGAGTTCTGGAGCCTCACCCGCGAGGAGCGCCTCCGCCTCTACGACGTCGTGAGCGAGGAGGCCGCCGGGAAGTGGACCATCGCGGCGCAGGTCACGCACACCTCCTACAAGGAGGCGATCTCCCTGGCCCGCCACGCGGAGTCGCGCGGCTTCGACCTCCTCATCCTCGCGGCGCCCTACATCGCCACGAAGGCCGAGAAGCAGGTGGTCGATTTCGTCCGCGTCGTCGCGGAGGGCACGAATCTCGGAATCATGTTCTACAACTCGCCCCAGTTCGGGATCGTGATGAGCCCCGCCGGCCTCAAGGAGCTCTGCCGGATCCCGAACGTCGTCGGCGTCAAGGAGGCGAGCTTCAACCAGCAGATCTCCATCGACACGCACCTCCAGGTCGGGAAGGACGCGGTCATCAGCACGCCCGACGACTGGATCTACTTCAAGGGGAAGGAACTCGGCTTCCAGCAGCAGGTGATGTTCGCGAACACCTCCGACTGGCGCTTCGGGAAGCGCTACGTGGAGTGGTCGGAGCGGGCGAACGCCGGCGACGTGGACCGCGCTTTCTACGACGCCCACGTCAAGCCCTTCAAGGACCTGTCGGACAAGTGGTGGCCCCGGATGGTGCAGAAGCACGCAGGCGTCCTGCCGGTCGCCCTCTGCAAGTTCTGGGGAGAGCTCATGGGATTGTGCGGCGGCCCGGTGCGCCTCCCCCTCCAGGACCTCACGCCGGAGGAGAAGGCGGAGCTCAGGAAGGACCTCGCCGCCGTCCGTGAAGGAGTCCGCGCATGATGCTCATGGTCAGCGTCCAGAACTACGAGGAAGGCCTCGAGGCGCACAAGGGCGGCGCCGACATCATCGACATCAAGAATCTCCAGGAGGCGCTCGTCGGGTCGGCGCACCCGTGGCTCGCGAAGGAGCTGCGCGCCGTCATCCCGCCGGAGAAGCACGTCAGCATCACGCTCGGCGTGGTGCCGAACCAGGAGGGGACCGTGGCGATGGCGGCCTACGCCGCGGGGCGGCTCAACGCCACCTCCGTCAAGGTCGGCTTCCTCAACACCGAGTACGGCGCCGCCGTCTCGACGCTCCGCGCGTCGAAGAAGGCCCTCGAAGGGACGCAGACCAAGCTCATCGGCTCCACCTTCGCCGACAGCCGGCTCTACAAGGGGCTCGAGGCGGACTGCATGGTCGAGCTCGCCAAGGAAGGCGGCTGCGACGGCTGGCTCATCGACACGCTCACCAAGGACGGGCGCAACCTCTTCGACTTCGTCCCCGAGGAGCGCCTCCACGAGATGGTCTTCCGCGGCAAGGAGCTCGGGATGAGCACCGCGCTCTCGGGCCACCTGAAGCTCTCGAACCTCGACGAGCTGGCGCGGATCAACCCGGACATCGTGGGCGTGCGCGGCGCCGTCTGCTCGAAGGGCGAGCGGGCCGGCACCGTCTCGTGGGAGGCCGTCGCGGAGCTGAAGCGCCAGATCGAGTTGCGCAAGAGCGGGGAGATCCTCGTCCACGGCGGGAACGGCAACGGCCACGCGAACGGCTGGGTCGTGATCGACGGGACGAGCCAGAACTGCGCGGGGATCATCGCGGCCCTCACGGCGCAGGTGGAGAAGGACGCGAAGTCCCTCATCGAGGTGATCATCCCCGACGCGCTGAACATCTACGACGTCATCCTCTGGTCGGAGAAGCGCGGCCACAGGCTCCTGAACCAGCGCAAGGAGGGCAAGTCGGTCCGGGTGCTGGTGCAGCCGTAGGTCAGAAGGAGCTGCGCACCCCGCGCCTCCTGCGGAGACCACGGCGATTCGTCGAGCCCGAGAAGCCGGGCCCACATCGTTCGCGCCCTGCCGAGATGCCGCTGAAGGAGAGGCCAGTGCTCGCGGATCCGCTCCGCCGTCAGGAAGAGCCAGACGTCTCGCGTGTTCGCCTCGCGAAGGAGGGCGCCCATCCAGTAGGCTCGCCGCGCCGGATCGGGGTCCCGCAGTCCTCTGCGAAGATCGGCCACCGTCGCGTCCAGCCACCACAGGAAGTAGGGTCGTTCTTCATCCCGAAGGAGGGCCGGGGAGGTCGACGGCAAGGGGGCCATCCGTGCGTGGTACCGGCGTCGCACCGCCGGCACAAGCGTACGCGCGGCGGGGATTCATCGCGTGAGTTCCACCAGCTCCCTCTCGATCTCCCGCTTCAGCGGCATCCGGTAGAACCCGTCGATCGCCTCGTTCCCCGCCGCTCGCCCCGCCCGGATCGCCCCATCGGGGGACCAAACTGCGGGGGGTTCAGCTCCGCCTTGCATTCCGGCAAAGTGACGGTAAAATTGCCGGTGATGTTTGCACGGAAGGCGACCCTCCCCGGCCGCTCGTTTTTCCTCTTCGGCCCCCGCGGGACGGGCAAGACCACCTGGCTCCGACGCGTCCTCGCCGACGCCCGCTGGTACGACCTCCTGGACGACCGGGAGGTCTCGCGCCTGGCCCGCGATCCCGATCTGCTCCGCGCGGAAATCGAGGCGCCCGGTGGAAAGCCCTGGGTCGTCATCGACGAGGTGCAGCGGCTCCCGCGTCTCCTCGACGTCGTGCAGGGGGTCCTGACCCGCCGGCCGGGCCGCTGCCGGTTCGCGTTGAGCGGGTCGAGCGCGCACCGGCTCAAGCGCGAGGGGGCGAATCTCCTTCCGGCGCGGGTCGTGAACCGGAAGTTCTTCCCCCTGACGGCCGGCGAGCTCGGCGACTCCTTCCGGCTCGATCGCGTGCTCCGCTACGGAGGACTGCCTGCGGTCCAGGCGGAGGAGCGGGACGAAGGGCGGGTGGATCTCCTGGAGGCGTACGCCGCCAACTACGTGGCGCAGGAGGTCCGCATCGAGGCGTCCGTGCGCAACCTCCACTCCTTCGCGCGGTTCCTCGACGTCGCCGCTCTCGCCAACGGCCAGGTCACGAACGTCTCCGGAATTGCGCGCGATGCCGCCGTCTCGCGGACGACGGTCCAGGGCTACTTCGACACCCTGGTCGATACGCTGATCGGCGTCTGGCTTCCCGCCTGGAGGCCCCGCGCCAAGGTGAAGGAGGTCCAGCATCCCAAATTCTATTTCTTCGATCCCGGCGTCGTCCGGGCGATTGCGGGACGCCTGCGGGAACCCGTCGACGGCCTGGAGCGCGGGGCGCTCCTGGAGACCTGGGTTCTGCACGAACTCCGGGCCTACATGGACCGCGCTTCCCTGGGGGGCGATCTCTCCTACTGGCGCACGCCTTCGGGGACCGAGGTGGACTTCCTCTGGAAGCGGGCGGGCAAGGCGGTGGCGATGGAGTGCAAGGCGGCAGGCCGCTGGCGTCCCGAGTTCGGACGCGGTCTGGCGGAACTCGCGGCAGGTGGGCATGTCCGTCGCGCGTTCGGCATCTACCTCGGCGATCGGGCACTCCGGTTCGACAGGTTCCTCGTGCTGCCCGTCACCGAATTCCTGGCGCGTCTGGCGGAAGGAGAGGTCCTGGGATAGCTCACCTCGTCATCTCCTCCAGCTCCCTCTCGATCTCCCGCTTCAGCGGCATCCGGTAGAAGCCGTCGATCCCCTCGTTCCCCGCGGCTTCCAGCGCCTCCCGGAGCGCCTTCGCCGCTTCCGCCGTCTTTCCCGCCGCCGCCAGCGCCCGCGCCCGGCAGCGCAACAGCGCGCACCGCATCTCCGGCGTCATCATCCTCTGACGCACGATCTCGTCCTCGAGACTCCGGATCGCCGACCACGCGGCCTCCGCATCCTCGCGCGCGCTGAAGAAGAG
>JACPRC010000178.1 GCA_016190175.1 Planctomycetota bacterium | reverse complement strand
GTCTTGCGCCAGGACGCCCAACTGGTAATAGCTAGCTCCCATCCCCGAGCGATCGCCGAGGGATTGGAAGATCTCGATCGACTTATTGAACCAGGCCTCCGCATCGTCGTACTTGCCTCGGAGTTGTGCCAGAATGCCCAACTGGTGATAGCCCTTCCCCATCCCCGAGCGATCGCCGAGGGATTGGAAGATCTCGATCGACTTGTTGAACCAGGCCTCCGCCTCGTCATGCTTGCCTCGGTCTTGCGCCAGGATGCCCAACTGGCCATAGGTGTTACCCATCCCCGAGCGATCGCCGAGGGATTCCTTGATCTCCAGCGACTTCTTGTACCACGCCTCCGCCTCGTCGTACCTGCCTCGCTCTTGCGCCAAGATGCCCAACATGGCGAACCACGGCGCGCGGCGTGCCGGCGGGAGCGACGGCTCCGTCAGGAATCTGCGGACAAGCTCGTCGGCCCTCCCGTGTAATCCCACTTGCGAGAGGAAGGAGCAAAGGGCCTTCAGAAGGACCTCCGCGCGGTCCGACTCCTTCAGGTCCACCCAGAGATCGAACGCTTCGATGTGGAGCAGGGCTTTGTGCTGCCTTGTCCCTTCCTTCTCAAGCCACTCCGCCGCCCAGCGGCGCGCCGCGGCGACACGATCGGGCGGCCCCTGACGAACGAGATTCTCGCGCAGGACCGTAGCGATCAGCAACCCCGATTCGCGGCCCGCGCAGACGTACCGCCATCGCTCGAGGAACGCGCGCAACCGTCTCTCGACGCAAACCTCCAAGTAGTAGTCGGGCGCGAGCGGACCCCGCACCACGGCCAGTCGGAGCACCGCGTCGAGATCCTCGTCGCGGATCCGCTTGCGGTAGTCGTCGAGAAAACGCTCCTCGAGCGCCTCGGTTGCCACCCTCGGGTTCGCCGCGACCGCGGACCATCCGTTCAGATCCCGGACGGCCTTGCACGTCTCGATCAGCGCCGCGGCACACCCGCCCGTGCGGCGCTCGGTGAACTCCCACAATTCGTCCAGCGGCACGTCCGCGAGCAGGTGTTTTCTCAGCAGCAACTCGATCTCGCGCTCCGACAGCTCGCCCACCGGCACCGTCCCCAGCGTCGGTTCCCGATCCCCGGGCTTCGAGCCCAGTATGGACGGCACGCAGGACGACGTGATGAGGACCTTTCCGCTCCATTCCCTGCGGAGCAGGGCTTTCAAGATCTGATCCCAAGCGGTATCTTGCGCAAGTCCCTCCGCATCGAGGACCCGGTGCAAGTCGTCGAGCACGAGAAGGGTCCGCGCGGAGTCGAGCCTCTCAAAGAGGGTGCCGATCTCCCCTGCGGCACATTCCAGCAGCGGGGATAGCAGGATCGTCGGAGTCGATCCCGGAGCGATCTGAGCCGAAACTACGCGGTCGAAGAGAGGGGAGTAGAAGCGCGCGAGGAACGACGCGAGCATCGTCTTGCCCATCCCGCCGATCCCGTGAAGCAGGATTCCCCGGATCGAGGGATCGCGGATGAGGTCGCCCGCCTTGCGGATCGCGTCCCAGCGGTAGACGTAGTCGCGTCCCTCCGGCGAGGGCAGATCGTCGAGACGTTCCTGCGCAGGAGGCCGGGCGCGTAGCCGTTTTCGGGCAATCTCGAATCGGGGCGAATCGCGCCGGAGCCAGAGCACGGCCTGCCACCATGCATCCCGTTCCTGTGGGACAATGCGGCGCAGCTCGCCGAACTCGCGGGCGGGATCGTCGGACTCCAGCAGAGTCCCGTGGACGCCCTCAGCGAACGCCTTCGCCGCGCTATCCGAGATGCGCGCCTGATACCCGAGCCCGATCCCGGGTCCGACCTGTTTCTGCACGGCGTAGAGGAGATCGGGCAGGCGCACGGAGCCGGCGGCGGTCTCGCATGCGTTCAGGAAAAGTCCCAGCGCGTTGCTGCCGCGGAGCATGTCGACGAGGACCTTCGCGGTCAAGTCGGTGGAGGCGCCCTTCTCGTCCTCAACGAGGAGATGGCCATTGCGCTCTCCGTGCCCCACGAAGTGGACGAAGGTACGCGGACCGCAGGAAGCGAGGAGCTTCAGGACCCTGTCCGGAGTCGGACGCTCCTCGACGATGAGGTCGATCTTGCCCTCCTGGATGGGCTTCTTCAGCGTCTCCTTGATGATCTTCCACTCGCCGAGGACGTCGATTGGGTTTTTCTCGTACTCTTCAATCGGCAGAGAGAGGAGGAGGACTACCTTGATCGGGAAGTCGATCCTGAGCGCGCTGCCCGGATTCGTCCAGAGCGAGCGGTAGATCGAGAAGCGCTGGTCCCGGACGAAGTAGGAGAGATCCCCATCCGTTCGCCAGCGTCCGAACATGACCTCCCAAGGAAGCTGGTGGATCGAGTGGTCGTCGGAGGCAATGCACAGAGACGCATGATCCGCTCCTCCATCGCGCCACTTCGCCAGCTTCTCTTGCCGCTCCTTTGAGACGAAGATCGCCCGCCAGAGCCACTCCCCAAGTTGCCTCCTCTGGTGCTCACCCGGGAACCGTCGTTCGCGTAGGAAGTACTCGGTCTCCGCACGCGGGGGGCGGAAGGAGGTAGGCTGATCTCCATCCAAAGAGACCAAGTACTGGTCACCGGAAGTGAAGAGATGGGCTACCCAGTGAATCGGCGGTTGTGTCATGGCGCGCGGCCCCAGTCTAGCGCGCGTCCCGCCTCATTCCAAGAGATGGCGTGCGGCCGGGGCGGAGCATCTTCTCCGTGCGTGGACTTGCGGAAAGGCGTGCACTATAATGCCGCCCCATGCTGGCCGAGACGAAACTCCGCAGCTTCATCGAGAGCGTGGCGGCGAAGACCCCGACCCCCGGCGGCGGAAGCGTCTCCGTCGCGGCGTGCGCGATGGGGACGGCGCTGGCGATCATGGCCGCCCGCTACTCGGACGGCCCCGCGCCGGCGGAGGCGTCCGAGAAGCTCGAGGCCCTCAAGGACGAATTCATCCGGCTCATCGACGCGGACGCCGCGGCCTACGACCGCGTGGACGCGGCGCTCGGCCTGCCGAAGGAGAGTCCCGAGGAGAAGACGCGGCGGAAGGAGGCGCTCCAGGACGCGCTCAAGGAGGCGGCCGAGGTGCCGCTCCAGGGAATGCAGACGGCCGCGAAGGCGCTGGAGTCGATCCTGACGTACGCGCCCGCGTGCAAGCGGCGCCTGGCCTCGGACCTCGGCAGCGCGGCGCTCATGATCGAGGCGGGCCTCCTGGGATGCGGGCTCAACGTCCAGGCGAACGCCCGCCTGCTGGAGGACCGCGCGGTCGTGGAGCGGTTGGATCTCGAGGGACGCCGGCTCGTCGCCGAGGGGAACCGCCTTCGCGGCGAGATCCTGAAGCACGTCGAAGCGATGTATCGCAAGTGAGCCTTCAGCGATCAGCCGTCAGCCTTCGGCCGGACGCGTGCGGACGGCTGACGGCGGATGGCTGATGGCTGAGAGAGAGAAGCCCGCACGGAGCCGTCCGTTCGTCTGCGTCTTGTTCGAGTGCTGCCGGATCTACCAGAGGATCTACCTGAACCGGGCCGGGACCGCGTTCCAGGGATGGTGTCCCCGATGCTGCGCGAAACTCGAGATCAAGGTCGATCCGCAGGGATCGCCGGACCGCTTCTTCTCGGCGCGCTGATCGTCCTCTCCTCCTGCGGGCCGACCCCGCGCCGGAGCGACGCGACGACGACCAGGCCGATCGATCCGGGGATCTTCGTCGAGTACACCAAGGTCCTGGACGCGTACATCAAGGCCCTCCTTCTCCTCGGCAGCGACAACCCCGCCGATCGGGCGGAGGCGAAGCGCAAGCTCGATGCGCTCGGTTTTGCCTACTTCGCCGAGGACCGGATGTTCCTCGAGAAGCTGCGGACCGGGACGCCGGACGATATGGAGGTCGCGCGCCGCGAGCTCGCCCGCCGCGGGAGGATGCTCGATCTCATCCTCGTCTTCACGCGGCCCTATGCCCAGGCGACCTGGGATCACGCGCGCCGGGAACTGCTCGCCATCGGCGAGGGCGGTCCCGAGTTCCTCACGATCTCGCTCCTGAAGATCCTCCTCAACGGCCAGTTCCGCCCGGTCTGGTCGCATATCCGCTTCCAGCTCGTCGAGATCGGGACGGTGGCGCGGGAGACGACCGCCGCGCTGGCGAAGGAGCGGGCGGACGCCACGCCCGAGACGCCGATCTGGAAACAGGAGGACCTCGTCCAGCTCCTGCTGGTGCTGATCTCCTTCGGCGCGGAGGGCCGGCCCGCGGTGGCCGAGCTCGCGAAACACCGCGTGTGGAACGTCCGGAAGGCCGTCGCCCGCGCGGTGGGCGAGGCGGTGGACCCGGCTCTGGCGGAGATCCTCGTCGGCTACCTGAAGGGCGATCCCGAGTGGCAGGTGAAGGCCGCGGCCGCGGAGGCGATCGGACGGCTCCGTCCCGCGCGCCGCACGCTGGGGCCCGTCCTCGTCGAGCGGATGAAGGCCGAGCGCGACCGCTTCGTGCTGCACGCGATCCTGCGCGCGATCGGCGAGATCCGCTACCTCGACGCGATTCCGGACCTCATGAATGCGATCCAGGTCCCGAACTACGACACGGCGCAGGTCGCGATGGAGGCGCTCTACTTCCTCACCGGAAAGCGGCTGACCACGGTGCCCCAGTGGCAGCGGTGGTATCGCGACGAGTACCCGGCGTGGATCAAGGAGCAGCGGCCGTGAGGGGTGATTCGTGATGGGTCGTTGGTGGTCGGTGATGCCGCGCGCGCCCTCTTCACCAACCACCAACTACTAACCACGAACGACCAGAATGCGCTTCGTCACCCGGGAAGAGATCGAGGAGATCGACCGGCGCGCGCAGGCCGAGTTCGGCATCCCGGCCGAGACGCTCATGGAGAACGCGGGCGCAGCGGCGGCGCGGGAAGTCCTCGCGCGCACGTCCGGGCCCGTCGTGGTCGTCTGCGGCAGGGGCAACAACGGGGGCGACGGCTTCGTCGCCGCGCGCCACCTCCACGAGGCCGGCCGCTTCGTCCGCGTCCACATCCTCTCGGTGCCCGAAGCGGATACGCCCGCGGGCCGGAACTTCGAGAAGGTCCGCCGGCTGTGCGGCGAGTTCTCGAAGGGCGCGATCGTGGACGCGATCTTCGGCACGGGCCTGCGCCGCCCCGTCGAGGGGAAGTACCGCGCGGCGATCGAGGAGATCAACCGCCGGAAGGAGTTCGTGCTGGCCGTGGACGTCCCGTCGGGGCTCGACGCGAACAGCGGACGTCCGCTCGGGGCCGCGGTCGAGGCGGCCGTGACGGTCACGATGGGGCTCCCGAAGGTCGGCTTCCGCGGAGCGGAGCGGTACACGGGAGAAGTCGTGGTGGCGGAGATCGGATATCCGGCGGCGCTCACGGAGACGGGGAGATGAGCACCGCGGTTCCCGGCGTCACGACGCTCCGCGACGACGCGACCGGCCTGGTCGCGGCCGTCGCCGTCGACCGCCTCGTCGACGGGCGCGCCGCGGGCGGGATCCGGCTTCGCTCCTATCCCGACGAATCGTCCCTACGAGACGACGCGGTCTCCCTCGCGCGCGCGATGACCCGCAAGTGCGCGATCGCCGGGATCCGTTGCGGCGGCGCCAAGACGGTCGTGTGGGCCGACCGCCTGCGGGACCGCCGCGCGGCGCTGGGGATCCTCGGGCGCCATGTCGAGACCCTCGGGGGCGCGCTCTACGCGGGCCCCGACTTCGGCTTCACCGACGACGACCGGGACGCGATGGCCGCGACGACCCGGTACGTCGATTCGCCCCACGTCTCCGCCGGACTCGGCGAGGCGACGGCGCTCGGCGTGCGGGAGGCGCTCGCCGCCGCGCTGGGGACCGGCTCCCTGGCCGGGACGCGGATCGCGATCCAGGGGCTCGGCAAGGTGGGCGGCGCGCTGGCGCGTGTCCTGCGCGCGGAGGGAGTCCGCGTCTACGGGCACGACACCCTTCCGGATCGCGTGTCCGAGGCGGGCGCCGAGCCGATCGACGAGCGGCGTGTCTTCGAAGGCGACTGGGACGCGGTCGCGCCGTGCGCCCTCGGCGGCGCGATCGACCTGCGCCGCGCCGCCGTGCTGCGCTGTCGCGCCGTCGTGGGAGGCGCCAACGATCTCCTTGCCCCGCCGGAGGAGGAGGTGGCCCGCGTCCTCGCCGCGCGCGGGATCGTCCACGTCCCCGACGTGGTCGCGAACGCGGGGGCGCTCATCCACTGGGCGACGCTCGTCCTCGCGGGCGGGACTCCCGGCGATGCCGGGGCCGCGGTGCGGCGGATCGGCGGGACCGCGCGGAGAATCCTCGACCGGGCCCGCGCGGAGCATCGCACTCCGTGGGAAGTCGTCCGGGCGATGGCGGAGGAGTTTTCCGCCCCCGCGCGGCCGGATTTCGCGTCATAATAGAGTGGCCGTCGGGGCATGGCTGGGCAGGAGAAACCCGATGAGCCTTTGCATCCGCCTCCTCCTTCCGGCGTTCCTCTTTCTCTTCCCCGCCGTCCGCTCGGACGGCGACGAAGTCGCGCTCAAGGACGGCCGGAAGCTCGTCGGCCGCGTCGTCGAAGAGGGGGACGCCGCCGTCGCGATCCTCACCTACAAGGAAGGACCGATCTCCGTCCCGCTCTGCGACGTGAAGGGCGTCGTGAAGAAGCCGTCCCTGTACGACGCCTACGACAAGAAGAAGACGGACTTCGAGGATTCGGCCGACGGCCATTTCAAGCTCGGCCAGTGGTGCAAGGAGCAGGGCCTCCTCTGGCAGGCGCGGGAGGAGTGGAAGGTCGCCGTCGGGATCGATCCCGCGCACGAGGCCGCGCACAAGGCGCTGGGGGACGAGAGGCGCAAGGGCGAATGGGTCTCGTTCGAGCAGATCCAGAAGGAGAAGGGGCTCGAGCTGTTCGAGGGGAGATGGCTCAAGCCGGCCGAGATCGAGAGGATCAAGTTCGCCCGGCGCCCGTACTACGGCTGGGTGCTGACGGCGACGTACAAGGACGACGCGGACCGGGCCTTTCTCGATCAATGGGGCGAGCGCGCGAAGGAGGCTTCCGCGTTCATGTGGAAGCTCACGGAGGGGCAGGTCTACGTGAAGGAGATCACGGTCACGGACAAGGGCGGCAAGGCCGACTTCACGATCGTCAACAAGGACGCGATCAAGATCGGCGGCGGCGCGTACGCCGCCACGGGCGCCGACACCATCACCGCGCCGGGGAAGATCCTCGCCTACACGTTCTTCCACGAGCTGATCCACTTCAAGTACAAGTTCCCGCACTGCGAGAACTGCCGCCGGTGCATCATGAGCAGCGACCCGTACGCGAACACCGTCTGCGACGACGCGGACCACAAGAAGCCTCCCGACGTCTCGTGCTGGTCCACGATCCGCAAGTACCACAAGGACCTCGCGCTGCGGCCGCTCGCGCGCGACCCGAAGGTGGAGCTGCCGCCGGTGCCGGAGACGAAGGTGATCGTGAAGGACCGGTAGGGCGACAATATCCCCCCGCCGCCCCCGTTCCACTTCGCGGAGGTGGAACATGCTCGCCGGCATCCTCTGGCTTCTCGCCCAGGACGGACAGGATCTTTTCCGGGAGGCGGACCGCGCCTACGACGCCGTCCTCGCGATCGTCCGCGAGATGCGCGGACTCGCGGAGAAGGGCGGGACGCAGGCGGAGATCGACGAGCGCATCGCGCGCATCGACCGGCTGGCGGACGAGACGAAGTCCGGCGGCCGGCGGGTCCTGCACGGGACGCGGCCGACGCCGCTGCCCGCGGCAAAGGGGGTTCGATCGGCCGGGACGCCGTGGCGGCGCATCGTGGACGCGGTCGGGAAGCTCGAAAGCGGCGACCAGACGGTCGCCTTCACGTTCAGCTTCATCATCGCGGGAACCGACATGGAGAAGGGGCCGAGCCTGGCGATCCGCGACCACCGGGACGGCCGGCCCGCGGCCGAGGAATTCAGGCAGGAGATCCGCGAGGCGCTCGCGGTATGGGAGGATCTCTTCGAGAGGACCTTCTGCACCGCGAACGGATACGGCGGCAACCTGGAGATCCGGTTCGTCGATCTCGGCGACGAGAAGGGGAACTCGCACGGGAGCAACCGCTCCACGCCGCAGTACGGGATCCCGGGACCCGAGAACATCGGCGATCTCCGGTACGGCGTCGAGAAACTCGGCACCACGGCGAGTCCGCACTCCCCGATGGGGCGGACCGCGGACGGGATGGGGGACGACGGCGGCGACGTCCACTTCGACTCCGGCCAGGACTGGCGGCGCGACCGCGACGAGCGCGGCGGGCTGACGAGCGTGAAGATCGTCGCCGCGCACGAGATGGGGCACGGCTTCGCGCTGGCGCACGACGAGAAGACGGCGCCGATGACGCTCATGAACCCGAGGATGATCGTCACGAATTCCTTCCACCGGAAGTTCCCGGAAGGCCTCTACTTCGACGGCTCGTCGGAGCGCGCGGCGATCGTGACGCACTACGGCGCGAAGGCGCGGCTCGTCGAGCCGAGGCCGTTCCGCTTCGGGGACGTCGCGATCGATCTCCCGGCCGTGAGCGCGGCCGCGCTCGGGATCAGCGCGATCAAGGTTCGTACGCGCGAAGAGGCGGCGGAGGCCGTGAAGAGGATCGGAGCGGCGGAGGCGAAGCTCGCGGAGCACAAGGCGGGGTTGAAAGCGCTGCGGAAGGACTAGCCCCGCGCCGCCTCCACCCCGTCGTCCGCCGCCTCCGCGGCGATCGTCCATCCGTCGTCCGCCCGCCGGACCTCCACCCTCGTGCGCCGGCCGCACCTCTCGCACGACAGCGCGTGGACTCCCGTGCGCACGGCGAGCTTGAGGGAGAGGGACAGGCAGTGACGGCAGGGCAGGTCGATGGCGTCCCCTTCGTCGAAGCTGTGGATCACGGATGCTCCATCGGAAGTATAACGCCGCTCCGCGAAGATGGGGGAGAAATCCGACGTAAGGAGTGGGCCGGTTCCGCGTAGAATGGAACGCGGGCGCGCATCGTGCCCCGGGGAGGTGGCCATGACCCGGCGCGTTCTCATCCTCGCGGCCTCGGCCGGCGCGGGACACAACCGCGCCGCGGAGGCGCTCCAGGCGGCGTGCGCGGAGTACCATCCCGAGGTCGCGTCGCAATGGGCCGACGCGCTCAAGTACACCCCGCGCCTCTTTCGCCGCTTCTACGAGCAGAGTTACCTCTGGATGGCGAACCATGCCCCTACGCTCTACGGACTCCTCTACAAGTTCTCGGGAAAGAAGGTCCGACCGCGCGCCGACCGCATCGTCCACGCCTACGACCACCTCAGCTACCGCCGCCTCGTGCGGTTCATCGACAAGTGCGCGCCCGACGTCGTGGTGGCGACCCACTTCCTCGCGCCCAACGTCATCATCGCCCACAAGGGGAAGCGCCTCCCCGTCTACACCGTCGTCACGGACTACGACGTCCATCCCGCGTGGTTCAACGCCGACGTCGCGGGCTACTTCGTCCCGACCGAAGAGGTGAAGGTCCAGCTCGCGCGGATGGGAATCCCGGAGACCCGCATCCGCGTCACGGGGATCCCGATCCATCCCGTCTTCTCGAAACCCCACGGCGCCGCGCGCCGCGCGCTCAAGCTCCGCGACGACCTGCCCGTCGTCCTCTTCATGAGCGGCGGCTTCGGCGTCGGCGACATGGGGACGGCGGTGGAGCGGCTGACGCGGATCCCGCGCCCGTACCAGCTCGTCGTGGT
>JACPRC010000180.1 GCA_016190175.1 Planctomycetota bacterium | reverse complement strand
CTGATGGGCCTGTTCGAAGAGGCCCGGCTTCGTGGCGACGGCCCCGGTGAACGCGCCCTTCTCGTGGCCGAAGAGCTCGCTTTCCAGGAGCGAATCGGGGATGGCGCTGCAGTTCTCGCTGACGAACCGGCCCGACTTCGCGCGCCTCGAGTTCTCGGGGAACGCGCGCGCGATCAGCTCCTTCCCGGTCCCGCTCTCTCCGTTCACGTAGACGGACTCGTCGGTGTCGATGACCTTGTCGAGGAGCGCGAAGACCTCCTGGAGGGGCCGGGACTTCCCGACGATGCCGGAGAAGTCGTGGCGCAGCTCGACGGCGGGACGCGCGGCGAGGTAGTCCCGCGTCACCTTCGTCAGCTCGACGTACTGCTTCTCGACCCGTTCCTTGAGCTGGGCGTTGAGGCGCTCGATCTCCTCGCGGCGGAGCTCGTTCTCCTCGAAGAGGCGAGCGTTCTCGATCGCGATCGCCGCCTGGTCGGCGAAGCCCTCGAGCATGGGCAGGTCCGATTCGAGGAAGATCCCCGTCTCGAAGCGGTTGTCGATGTAGACGCAGCCGATCGTCTGCTCGCGGACCTTGAAGGGGAGGCAGAGGAGGGAGCGGAGCTTCAGGTCGGTGACGCTCCCCGCGGAGGGGAGCGTCGGGTCGTTGAGCGCGTCCGCGGAGAGGACCGGCTTCCCCGTGCGGATCACCTCCTCGGCGACGGAGTGGCTGATCTTGAACTCGGGCTTCTTGATCGCCTCGCGGTCGAAGTTGCGCGCGACCTTGATGGCGAGCGAACCTTTCTCGCGCAGGATGAGGAAGCCGCGCTCGGCGCCCGCCAGCTCGATGACGGTGTCCATGATGACGTCGAGCAGCCGGCGCTGGTCGTGCTCCGAGTTGATGAGTTTGTTGATCTGCATCATCCGCAGGAGGGTGTCCCGCTCCTCGACGAGCGCGTCGTAAAGGGGCGCGCCCTTGTGCTCTTCGAAGCGCTGGTCGAGGAGGACGCGGATCTCGTCGAGCGCGCCGACGCCCTTCTCCTCGATGAGGGAGTCGACGACGACGCGGAGGTCCTCGAAGCTGAAGACCTGGGGCGCCTTCTTCTTCGGCGGGAGGACGACGCGGCGGCGGCGGAGGAGGCTGCCGCGCCGGCGGCGCAGATGGATGCGGTCCGTCTGCGATCCCGGGTCGGTCGCGCGCTCCGGGGCGCCGAAGAGGAAGGACCAGGCGCCGATGCGGATGCGGTCCCCGTTCTCGAGGAGCCGGACGTTGACGCGCTCGCCGTTGACGGAGGTTCCGGCGCGGGTCTCGAGGTCCACGACCTTGTAGCGGCCCGCCTCCGTGCGCTCGAGGACGCAGTGCTCGGCGGCCGCGTCGGGGTCGTCGATCTGCACGGCGCACGCGGAGGCGCGGCCGATCGTCACGCGGCCGGCCTCGATTTCGACGACGCGCTCGCGGCGGTCGGGGGAGACGACGGTCAGGCGGATAGCCATCAGCAATCAGCCGTCAGCCATCAGCCCGCGGTCAATGGCTGATCCGGTTCAGGATCTTCGCGCACACGGTGCACAGGGGCACGCCGGCGGTCGGGTCGAGCTGCACGTCCAGGGAGGCGGCGACGCCCGACGCGAAGTCCCGGTACTCCTCGCCGTCGAAGCGGCCGCAGACCCAGCAGGCCATCTCCTCGTCGACCTCATCGTCGTCCTCGTCGGGGAGGCCGTTCCCGCCGCGCGTGGGGGCCCCGTCCTCGATGCGCACGAACCGGTTCTTGCGGACGACCTCCTCGTCGCGGAGCGGATGGGCCGCATAGACGCTGTCGGCGAAGAGGTTGAGCGAGTGGAGGTCCACGGGATCGGCGGACTGGACGACGACGCAGAGGTACGCGCGGCCCGAGAGCGGGCAGGTCCCGCCCCGGATGCCGAGGTTGGTGTCGCACTCGCGCGAGTTGTTCCGGTAGAGGAACTTCTCGAACGACTCGTACACCGCGCGGCGCAGCGGCTCCACGGCCTCCTCGGGGACGGAGAAGATCTCCATGGAGATGCGCATCGGCCGCATTCTAGCAGCGGAGGGAGCGGGGCGTCAAACCCGAAAGGGAGACAAGGGGACAAGGAGGAGCCTACGGTCCCTTGCCGAGCCGGCGGGGGAGCTTCGCCGCGCCGACCCCGCGCCGTTCGCCGCAGCCCCGCCTTCACCGTGAGGTCCTCGATCATCGGAGGCCCGGGAGGCCCGGTCCGCTACGGCTTCTCGCCCAGCCTCTGGAGGAGTTCCTCCATCTCCCGTTTCTGTCCGGACCCGAGTCCCAGCTCGAGGGCCTTGCGCGCGTCCTCCGCCGCGCCGCGGCGGTCGCCCGCTTTCTCGCGGGCCCCCGCGCGTCATCAGTACGGCGTGCCCCAGCGCGGGCTGATCTCGATCGCCTTGCCGTAGTCGTCGATGGCACCGGGCCAGTCCTTCTTGCCTTCGCGCGCCAGGCCGCGGTTCACGAACGATTGGGGATTCCGCGGCTCGATCTCGATCGCCCTGGTGAGGTCGTCGATAGCGCCGTCGAAGTCGCGTTTCTGCGATCGGGCATTGCCGCGACCGATGTGCGCCGGCGCGAGTTTGGGGTCGATCCCCATCGCCCGGGTGTAGTCGTCGATGGCACCGTCGTAGTCGCGCTTGTCGTAGCGCGAGTTCCCGCGGTGGACGTGCGCCTCCGCGCAGCGCGGGTTGATCTCGATCTCGCGGGTGTAGTCCTCGATGGCCGCGTCGAGTTCGCGCTTGGCCCGGCGGAGGTTGCCGCGATGGAAGTGCGCCCACGGGAACCGGGGGGCGATCTCGATGGCCCGCGTGAAGTCCTCGATCCCCCGATCGCGCTCGGCGGCGGCTTCGGCCCCGCGAAGAAGGGCGCATCTCTCTTCGCGCGCCATGCCCCGGTTGAAATGCGCCTCCGCGTCTCGCGGGCGGATCTCGACCGCCCTGGTGAAATCCTCGATCGCGCCCTCGAAGTCGCGGGTGCGGGCGCGGAGGATGCCGCGGTTGACGCAGGCGTCCGCATATCGAGGGCGGCACTGGATGGCCATGGAGTAGTCGTCGATCGCGTCGCGGATCTCTCCCCGGGCTTCGCGCACCCAGGCACGGCCATAGAACGCTTCCGCGTCGTTGGGGTTCGCTTCGATCGCCCGCGTGAAGTCCTCCACCGCTCCGCCAAGGTCGCCCGCGCGCCTCCGCACATGTCCCCGGCCGACGTAGGCGGATGCGAAGCCCGGGCTCAGTTCGAGGGCCCTGGCGTAGTCCTGCATGGCGCCCGCCAGGTCGCCTTTCTTGGAGCGGACCGTTCCCCGGTGGCAGTAGGTCGGGGCATGCAGCGGTCGGATTTCGATCGCCCGGTTCTGGTCCTCGACGGCGCCGTCCAGGTCACCATCAAGTTCGCGGCAGAGACCCCGGCCGATGTACGCCCGTGCGAGCCGGGGGGCGATTGCGATCGCCCGCGCGTAGTCGCCGATGGCGCGCTGCCGCTCCGCGACCGCTTCCTGCGCGCGGCCCTCCTCGGCGTGAAGGGCGGCGACGAAACGGCGGGCGTCTCCGCGGCTGATGTGGGCTTCCCCAAGGTCGTCCCGAAGAGCGATTCCGCGGTCCGCCGCCGCCATGGCGTCCGTGAGTCGTCCCGCATCGCACAGGATGTGCGCGTATCGGCTCCAGCCTGCCGCGTCTCCCTTGCGCACCGACAGGTACGCATCGTAATTCCGTGCAGCCTGCCGGAACTGGCCCAGCCGGTGCCATGCCTCTCCCCCGACCCGGTCGATGCGTTCGTCTCTCTCTCTCCTTGCCTCGGCCGGGCCGGCCTCCCTCAGGAGTTCGTCCCACTTCCCGTCCGCCAGGAGCGTCAGAAGCCGCGCCACTTCCCGCTCCTCCTTTCGAGTCTCATCGATCCGCGCTCGTGCGAGATCGGACTTGAATCGGTCCGCCCACACTCTCTCTTCGGCGGAGAGACCCTTGGGTTCGGCTCCGCTCTGGGTCTCGTTCTCGATCTCGAAGATCTTCTCCGCGAACGCCTTCGCGCGCTCCAGGTACGCTTGCGAGTACTCCGGGTCTCTCTCGATCGCCCGGGTGAACTCCGCGATGGCCCCGTCCACGTCGCCTCGCGCCATCCGGATCAGGCCGAGCACGAGGAAGGCCGGCGCGTAGTCGGGGTGGATCTCCAGCGTCTTCCGGCACTCCCGCGCCGCCTCGTCGAGCTTCGCGCCCCATTCCTCTGCCGAGTGCTTCTCCCGATAGAGCATCGCGTCCGCCCCGCGCACCAGCTCGCGCGCCCGCTCGACCATCGGGTAGACCTTCCGCTCCAGCTCGCGCTGCCGCGCCGCCGTCCTCTGCGCCTTCACCCACTGGGCGACCCCGAAGGTGCCGCCGAGGCCGATCGCCGCGACGGCGAAGAGGACCGCGAGCGCCGCCGCTCTTCGCCGGACCACGAACTTCCGCATCCGGTAGGCCACCGAGGGGGGATGGGCCCGGATCGCTTCGCCCGAGAGCCAGCGCGTGAGGTCCTCGGCAAGCTCGCGGGCGCTCGCGTAGCGCCGCTCCGGGGCCTTTTCGATGCACTTCATCACGATCGTATCGAGGTCGGCGTCCACCGCCGGGTTCGCCTTCCGGACCGGCTTCGGGTCTTCCGTCACGATCCGCCGCAGCATCTCGTACGCGTCGTCTCCCCGGAAGGGAGGAGCGCCGGCGAGGATCTCGTAGAGGACGACGCCGAGCGAGTAGACGTCGGTCCGGGCGTCGAGGTCGCGGATCCGACCCCGGGCCTGCTCGGGGCTCATGTAGGCCGGCGTGCCGATGATGAGGCCGGACCGGGAAAGCGGGGAATCGACGCGCATCTCCTTGGCGAGCCCGAAGTCCATGACGAAGACGCGAGGTCCTCCGGGCTGCGTCCTCGTCTCGACCATGAGGTTCTCGGGCTTGAGGTCGCGATGGATGACGCCCTGCTCGTGCGCCGCATGGACCGCGAGTGCCGCATCGCGCACGAGTCCGACGAGGAGCTTCCGGTCGTCCCGCGGAAACGCGGAAAGGGTGCGACCTTCCACGAACTGCATGGCGATGAAGGGGCGCCCCGACGTCTCGCCGACCTCGTAGATCGCGGCGATGTTGGGGTGGTTGAGCCTTCCGGCCGTCTGCGCCTCCCGCTGGAACCGGGCCAGTTCCTCGGCCTCTCCGCCCTTGAGGAACTTCAGCGCCACCCATCGGCCCAGCTCCCGGTCCCACGCCTTCCAGACCTCGCCCATCCCTCCGGCGCCGAGGGGCGCGACGCGGACATACTTGCCCGCGAGGCTTGACTTGTTGCGGGACGCGTCCGCCGCTTCGGGGGGGATCCCGGCCGGAGCGAGCCGGGTGGTCCTCTCGAGTTGACCCGCGTTGACGTAGCCCTTCCGGACGAGAAGCTCGCCGAGCTTGGGTACGGGCCGGACCCCGGAGGATGCCATCTCGGCCTTGAGATCGAGGCACTCCCGGACCTGTTCGTGCGTGGCGAGTCCCTGTTGGACTACCAGCCGGGCGAAGAGAACATCCCCGTCGAGGGGGAGCGTTTCGTCCATCCGGGAACTAGTCTATCCCGTCGCGCGCGGATTCGGGGCTTCCTTCTCCCCATTTCCCGCATATACTCCCTATTGTGCTCGCCCTCTGGCTCGCCCTCCTCGCTCAGGACGATCCCCTCGTCTTCCATGAACGCGCCTCCGGCATGCGCGTCTCCCTGCCCGCGGATTCGTGGAAGCTCCGGACGCGCGATTTCAAACTCAACTGGTACGGGACGCGTTGCGAGATCGAGAGCTCCGACGGGGCGGTGAAGGGGCTTCTCTACGCGTCCGTCGCGGGCTGGAACGTCCGCGCCCTGGCGACGTGGCGCGAGAAAGGCCTCCGGGGGACCGCGGGTACCGACGAGCTGACGGTCGACCGGGACGAGTGGGCGGCTCGCGACAGGGGCGAATGGCTCCGCCGCGAATTCCGGCTCGTCTTCCGCGGGACGCCGTTCCGGTACGTCGATCTCCACTTCGCGCGCGGCCGTCACAACGTCGAATGGGTGCTCTGGGTGAAGGAGGACGAGTGGGAGGCGCGCCGCGAGGAGATGCGGCGCGTCTCGCGCGCGGCGAAGTTCGTGGGCGCCTGGACGTGTCCCGGCTGCGGCGATAGCGGGATGGCGTCGCCGAACGAGTGCGAGGACTGCGGCGCGGTCGGCGTCGTCGGCCACGAGGCGCTCCGGAACCTCGCCGCGAAGTACGAGATCCAGATCGTCGCCGACCCGGCGAAGGTCTATCCCGTCAAGTGCTCCACGGGCAACGTCATCACCGCCGAGAAGTCGACCGACCGCCTCGTGAGCGACTACTGCGACCGGCTGGCACGCGAGCTGGGCAGGTATCCCGAGGCGCTCCTCCGGAGGCTCGCGCTCGAGCGGATCGTGCTCGTCCAGAACGTGCGGATGAACGGGAACAAGGTCGGCGCGGTGACGGACCACGAGCGCGACACGATGCACCTCGAGGTCCGCGACGGGCGGGAGAACGCGCTCTTCTTCGAGGAGACGATCCATCACGAGCTCTTCCACGTCCTCGACGTGCGCGACGACGGCAGCTCGACGGCGGACGCGGAATGGGAGAAGCTGAATCCCGCAGGGTTCAGGTACGATCCGAAGATCAAGGCGTCGGGCCGGTTCGAGGACGACCTCCAGGGGTTCCTGAACACGTACTCGCAGACGGCGGTTGGGGAGGACAAGGCGGAGGTGTACGGTCAGTCGGTGGTGCGCGGGAAGGCGCTCGCCAAACGGGCGTCGCGCGACGCGGTGATCGCGAGGAAGATCGCGCGGGTCCGGGAGCTGGTGGAGAGATACGAGCCGGCGTTGGACGAGAAGTTCTGGAAGGCCGTCGGAGTCGAGTAGAGTCTTGTCCGCAACGATGACATTCAATGCGCTATAATTTCCTTGGAAGTCGTCCGGACCGGCAGGATCGCACACCTCGATCCGCTCGCTGATCGGTCTTGGGACGGCGCCGGCGAGCCGCGCGTTCGGTGGGGAGGCCTCCATGCGCCGCTGGGATGCGCACAGGATCTCGGTCCTGGTCCTTGTGTCGGTCTCTTGCTGCGGTTGCGGCGGAGGCGGCGGGCAAGCGCCTTCTCCTTCTCCCCCGCCGGCGGCGGGCGGCTTCAATTTGGCCAAGGGGTTCAACGGAAACGTGAGGGCGATCCGGCCCGCGGGCGACGGATCCGGGAACACCTATGTCGGCGGCGATTTCTCCGTCTACACACGAAGCCGGTGCGAGAGAATCGCGCGGATCAAGTCCGACGGCACGGCGGATCCGGCCTTCGCGACGGGTACCGGGTTCAACGGCGCGGTCTGGGCCCTGGCGCTCGCGGCGGACGGCTCCGGGGACGTCTACGTCGGGGGGGAATTCACTTCCTACGACGGAACGGCCGCCGGCCGGATCACCCGGCTGAACGCGGACGGGTCGATCGACGCGGCGTTCAACGTCGGCACGGGATTCGACGGCAAGGTCCGCGCCCTGGCGCCGGCGGTCGACGGCTCCGGCGACGTGTACGCGGGCGGCGAGTTCACCTTCTACGGCGGGACCGCGTGCAACCGGATCGTTCGGCTCAACTCGGACGGTTCCGTGGATGGGACATTCAACTATGGGACCGGCTTCAACGGATGGGTGCTTGCTTTGCTCGCCGTCCCGGACGGCTCGGGGGACGTGTACGTCGGAGGGGATTTCGGTTCCTACAAGGGCACGGCGAGCGGCCGCATCGCCCGCCTGAACGCCGACGGCTCCCTCGACGCCGGATTCGCCGCCGGCACCGGGTTCAACGGCAGCGTGTATGCAATGGCGGTCGCTTCGGACGTTACCGGGCGGCTCTACGTGGCAGGCGCGTTCACGTCCTTCAACGGGACGGCGAGCCGGTATTTCATCCGCCTGAAGTCGGACGGCTCGAAGGACGCGGCCTTCAACGTGGGTCCCGGGTTCGACAACTATGTCTATGCCGTGACCCCGGCGACCGACGGTTCGGGCGACGTGTATGTCGGGGGTTGGTTCACCGCCTATTACGACACATGGGCGAATTCGATCATCCGCCTGAACGCCGACGGGTCTGCAGACCCCGCGTTCGATACCGGAACCGGGTTCGACGACCTCGTGCTCGGGCAGAGCAGCACTGTGTATGCCTTGGCGACCGCGAACGACGGCTCGGGGGATGTCCATGTGGGGGGAGCGTTCATCGCCTATGACGGAACGGGGAGCAACTGCTTCATCCGTCTCAACGCGGACGGGTCCATCGATCCGACGGCGAACATCGGGGCGGGATTCGGCGGCACGGTCTATGCGATCGCCCGGGCGGCCGATGGTTCCGGAGACGTGTACGCCGGGGGACTGTTCATTCGCTACAACGGGCTCTCGATCAACGGGATGATCCGGCTCAACGCGGACGGCTCAGCGGATCCCGCGTTCAACATCGGGGACGGATTCGCTTTCGGCGGGGGCGTACTCGTGCTCGCATCCGTGGGAGACGGGTCCGGCAGGGTCTACGCGGGCGGCACGTTCACCTACTACGACGGCGTTTCCAGGAACCGGATGATCCGACTCAAGCCGGACGGCTGGATCGATTCATCCTTCGGCGTCGGTTCCGGCTTTTCGGATTCCGTGAAGTCCATCGTGCCGGTTCCCGGCGGCGACGTGTACGTAGGAGGCGAGTTCTCCGTCTACAACACGGTCTCGAGTCCCCGCCTCATCCGTCTGAATGTGGATGGCTCCCGGGACCCGGGATTCGATGTCGGCACGGGGTTCAGCTTCGGGGTGTACTCCATCGCGCCGGCCGCGGACGGAACGGGCGACATCTACGTGGGCGGCATGTTCGGGTCCTACAAGGGCGCGTCGAGCAACCGCATCATCCGTCTGCATGACGACGGGTCCGTCGATGCGACCTTCAACGTCGGGACGGGGTTCAACGACAACGTCTACGCCATCGCGCCGGCGACCGACGGGTCGGGGGACGTCTACGTGGGCGGGTTCTTCACCTCCTACCAGGGCACGGCGGTCAACCGCATGGTTCGCCTCAACGCCGACGGCTCCATCGACGCGGCTTTCAACATCGGAACGGGCTTCAACAGCATCGTCGATCAGATCGTGCCGGCGACCGACGGAAGCGGCGGCGTCTACGCGGCCGGCTACTTCACGACGTACAACGGCTCCGCCGCCGGGCGCCTCGTCCGGCTCGACGCCGATGGCTCCGCGGACGCGGGGTTCGTCACGGGGACGGGGTTCAACATGACCGTCCTGTCGATGGTCGCCGCGGCCGACGGCACCGGGGACATCTTCGTGGGCGGTGGGTTCAGCACCTACGCATACGCGATTGCGGGCGGCATCTTGCGCGTGAACCCCGACGGGAGCATCGACCCATGAACCTCAAGACGCCTCAACGCGGATCCTTGGCCGGGCTGGCCCTGACGCTTGCGCTGGGTTGTGGAGGGGGCGGGGG
>JACPRC010000181.1 GCA_016190175.1 Planctomycetota bacterium | reverse complement strand
GGGCTGGAGGCGCCGGCGGCAGCGGAACGCAGCCGCTGTGCCCGCCACCGCCTTCGACAGCACATCCAGAGTCAGCTTCTCAGCCATGACGTGATTCTCCTTTCTCTCGCTCTCAGAACGATCTCTGACACCGAAGGCAATCGTGGTGAGGAGGCCGCCCCCTCCCCTGTCGCCTTCCTGAAGACCTCGTCGTACTCCGCCATCAGAACCCTCCCGCGGAGAATCATAGCCTCCCCCCCTCCCACCGGGAAGCAATGTCGCCCAACCAGTGAACCCAGTCCTTCACCCGTCGCCCGCCGGCACCCACCTCGCCGGGAACCGCCCCACCCATCCCACCAGACCCCCGGCATGCCCTCCCGCACGATCCATGCCGCATTTCTCGCACATCGCGAAATCCCCGCCCACGCGGGCCTCAGCCGCACCGGACGCCATTCCCCCGACAAGGGCGGCATTCCAAAGTACGGCGGACCCTCCCACAGCGAACCACGGAAGAAGCGGCGTCATGGCCCGGCAAGAGGACACGAATCACCCGCGTGCCTGCCGCCGGAGCGCGGCGACTCCATCAGGCCGCGCGACGATTCACGAGGAACTCGGATTTCCCGCGTCGACTCCGAGCCCGTTCGCGACACGGTCTTGCAGGGCCGTCAGGATGAAAGGACTTCCATTCTCCCAACGTCAGGGAGCGCCGTTGCCGGGGAGGCCGGCTGAGGATTTCGACCGATCACCCTCCGTCCGGCGGACCCGGGAAAGAGAATGACGCCCAAACCGATCCTGTATCTCGAAGCGTCGTTCTGGCGGCGCCTCGTCGATCAGGACGATCCCGATCGCCGGCGGGCTACGTACGCATTCCTCACCCGCATCGCCCGGCGATGCGATCTCCGGATCTCACGCATGGTCGTGGCGGAATTGACCGAGGTCCGCGATCCCGAGCTTCGCCGACGACTGCGGAGGAAAATCGAGGGGGAACGGGTGAGGCCCATCACGGTCGGCATTCGGGTCGACAGGCTCGTGGTGGATCTTCTACGAGCGGGCGTGCTGGGACGCGGCCACCTTGCGGATCTGTACCACGTCGGATATGCTGTAGCCGGTCGATGCGACTACTTGGTTACGTGGGACGCCGACGACTTGGCCCGTCCTTGGACTCAACGGAAAGTCGAGGAGTTCTGCCGAGGGGCGGGGCTGAAGGTCGTTCGGATAGGAACCCCGGTCGAAGTAGGTGAACGATGGCTCGGAGTGCGGATCCTGTAATGGAAGACGTCCGCCGGATCCGGCGGAAGCTCTCGAAGCGGCTGGACAAGGCTCTGCGGGCGGGGCGACTGTCCGAAGAGCGGGGCCGCATCGAGCACGAAGCTGAGCGCGCGTTTCGCGGAGTCAAGAACGCCGCCCGCAACGGGCACAGGAGCGGCAAGTAAGTCCATCGATCAAGCCGACGATGCAAGGCTGCGGAACGTCCGGCGCATTCGCCGAAAGTTGAATGCGCGGCTGGTCCGGGCTCGGAAGGAAGGCCGGCTCGCGAAGGAACTGGGGCTCATCGAGGACGAAGCCCTCCGGTGGTGGGATCAGGGACAACCCTCGGCCAAGAGTCGCCGTCGCGCGGCACCATGAGCCCTCAAGCCGTGCGCATCGGCCGAGGGCAAGCACGCGGGAATCAGTCACCGTCTCGGCGAATTCGTCGACATGATTCCCGACGAGAATCCGCCCAAGCCGGGACTCCTCGCGGTCAGGCATCTCGGCGCCCACGCAACAACCTATCGCTACCCGACGCCCGCCGGCAGGGTCCCGGCGCCGCTTTTCGCCTGAGGCCCTGGACCAGATCCTCGCCGACCTCGATCGCATTCTCGGCGCGGCCGCCGCCGCATTCCGCGTGGACCTGTCCAAGCCCGATACTCCCGCAGGCTCGGCGGGGCCCATTCGTTGATCGGCGGTCCCAGGTCATTCCTCACCCGTTCAACTCCACGATCCTCCTCCCGATCGCCGCCAGCCGCGCCCGCAGCTCCGGCGGCCGCACCACGCGCACCCCCTCCCCGAACTGCGCCAGCCACCACGCCGTCTCGTCGAGATGGCCCCGCGGAATCTCCAGGACCGCCCCCGCCGCCGACTTGCGGAACGGGAATCCGCGCGCGAGCGCCTCCGACTTCACCGGCTTCACGTGTGACGCGAGCACCTCCACCTCCGCGTCCAGCGCCCTGCCTTTCCACACGCCCACGCCGAGATACTGCTCGATGTCGAAGCCGTCTCGCGGTTCGAATGCCTCGTCCAGCACCTTCGCCGACTCGATCCGGTCCAGCCGGAACAGCCGGAAGTCCCCGCGCTCCGGCGCCCACGCGGCCAGATACCACCCCGTCCCCTGCATGAAGAGCATCTGCGGCTCGACCACCCGATCCCGCGCCGCCTCGTCGCGAAGCCCTCCGTACCGCAGCGCGAGACGGCGGTTCTCCGAGAGCGAACGCTCCACCGCCTCGTAGATCCCAGGCCCGATCGGCGCGCTCCGCGTCTGCATCCGCACGCGCTCCGCGGGCGTGAAGAGCTTCCTCAACGTCCCGGGGAGACGCGCGGACAGTTTCATCCGCGCGGCGCGCTTCGAGTCCTCCGTGCTCGCAACCGGGTAGAGCAGCGAGATCACCTCGGGGATCGACAGCGTCACCGGCATCTGAAGATCGCGTCTCAAGGGGTGGTAGCCACTGCGCTCCGCGACGACGGGAAAACCCGCCTGGTGAAGAAGCGCGAGATCCTCGAACAGCCGCCGCCGCGAGACCTTGAAATGCTCCGCCAGCCGCGGCGCCGTCCATCCGTCTCCCGATCCCGTCAGGCGCAGGATGTCCAGCAATCGCGCGAGTCTCGAGCCCGGAGGACGCGCGGGCGTTCCATCTCCCATCCGTGCGGTGCGCATCCGGGAGAGTATAGCGTTGTGCCGAGGCTGGGCGAAGGCATGTCGAGAGACGGGTGAACCCTGTCCTTCACCAGCCCCGCGTGCGCCTTCCGCGCACATGCGCGAAGCCTCCATGCACGCGCAGGAAGGCGGAATGCACAAGCCGGAAGCGGGGATACATGTGCATGGAACGAAGACGCACGTGCAGGAACCGGGGATGCACGTGCCGGAAACCGGGCGGCGCATGCTTCCCGGCTCGGCGCACGTGCACGGCGGCGAGCGGCGCGAGAATGAGAAGGCCCGGCCGGGAAGACGACCTCCTCGGCCGGGCCCGGGCATCGCGGGGACTACATGGCCGCCGCGGCGGGCGCGCCACCCTCGGGCTTGCGCCGCGCCCCCACCTTCCGGGGCGTCAGGCCGTACTTCAGGAGCTCGCCCGAACGCGTCCCGTGCACGTACTCCAGGTAGCGGACCACGCGGGCGATCTCCGCGGTCGCCGCCCTCTTCACGGTCTCCAGCTCGTTCGTGACCTTGCCGAGCTGGACCTTCAGCCCCTCCTGCTTCCGATCCGTCCTGACCAGGACGTCGAGCGAGGTCGAGAGCAAGGCATGGTGTTTCCTCTGACGGGGATCGCTCCGCCCGCCGGCCTCCAGTCCACGCACGAGACTGCCCAGGAACTTGACGAACTCCCCGAACGCGATCGGAACTCGATGGCTTGCCATACCGGTGCCTTTCCGTCTCCCGCCTCCGCAGGTCCGGTCCCGCCGGCCGGTCGGGCCGTCCCCACATCGCGGATGACGGCCCTCCCAAATGCAAGGCATATGCCAATGGCTCACCTGCGATTCCGCAGCGCAATCGAAGAAGAGTGTCACTCGTCAGAGACACCTGTCGGTGACACCGCACACTTGCTCCTGAACGTCGCGAGCAGGTCACGCGGGTCGCCGGGGTGGCGCGATGAACGGGATTCGCAGGCGCGAGGAGCATTGCCGCGGACGCGGTTTCGAAGTGACACTGTTCAGTGACACTGTCACTCGACAGTATCACTTTTCAGCGAAATCGGCGTGGATTCGCGGGTTGGGCTGTGGCAGGAGGGTTGCTCCGGCGGCATGCAGCCGAGTCCGCCGGGCGATCTGGCTCGGTGTGTCCGTATCTGTCCGCCGGCACACCCGCGTTCCCCATGAGTCTTCCGACCGCGCCTTGCCCTCGCACGCGAACGGTGTATGATTCGCTCGAACGCCTGCAAATCCCGGAGACAAGATGAAACGCATGATCTCGCTCTTTGCGGCCCTCTTTGGCCTGCTTCTCATTTCGGGTTGCCGGGGTTGGGCGGCTCCGAAAGATGATACAGGCGTGACGACTGCCAGCCCTGGCCAGCATTCGTTCCATAGCGAGTTCCATAGCAACGGAGGAAGGACCGGTGTGCCTTTCAAGTTCGGCTTCTACGCCGCCGTCTGCCCCTGCAATTGGACCTTTGACCGGGTAAGGCTCATAACCGGCACCCTTCCGCCGGGCCTGCGAATCGAAGGGATACAGATCGTCGGCGTGCCGGAACGGACCGGGAAATGGAACTGCACCGTCGCGCTGGAGGGCTTTCGGTGTGACTGCGGTGCGTTCCAGGGTCCGAACTTCGACTACTGCCGCAGCGGCGTGATCCTGTTGTTCGATATCGATCGGTAGCTTCAAAGCAAGGGACCCGGCCCCTTGCCCCACACGCCCCGCGCGGGGGGCGCCGGCGATCCGCACCAGGACACGGATCGCCGCACGGGACGCGGCGGCTCCATCGGAGCAGCCGCCGCGCTGAGGGCTCCGCCCTGGGCTAGCCTGACTCGTTCACGAGGTTCCGGCCCGCCTGCGCGGCCGTAGCCACGGCCGCTTTCCGCCTCCGCCCTTCGGGCTTCGGCGTGACCACGCCGTCGCTCGCCGGAGGCGAGCGAAGGCGGGCGGCGTGGCGAAGGCCCGGAGGGCCGAAATCGCGAATAGGTCACCCGCGGCGCGCTCCGTTCGGGCAAGAGAGCGCCGCGGGCCGGCGGTTCGACTCGGCGCTCCGCGCCTCGCTCACCGCAGGTGCCGGCAGGGGCTTGCCCTGAGCGAGCGAAGCGAGTCGAAGGGCGGTCCAGCGGAATCGGCCCGCCTGCGCGGCGGTCGGCGACGGCCTTTCGCCGGAGGCCGCAGCCGAACGCGCTGCGGGAGATGCTAT
>JACPRC010000175.1 GCA_016190175.1 Planctomycetota bacterium | reverse complement strand
GCCTCCGCCCCCGCCGCCGGTCGGCTTCTTCTTGGCGTCGAGGACGTAGCAGTACGTGGGCAGGCGGCTCGCGAACCAGGCCTTGCCGCGGAAGCCGGGGTTGCCGCTGGACTTCCAGATGGCCCGCTCGCCGCGGTTCTGCTGGTTCTGCTGGAACACGTCGTTGTTGAGCTCGTGGATCCCCGTCGGCCGCCACTTGGTCTTCTCGTCCGACGGGGGCGGCGGGTCGAAGCCGATCGTCGGGAAGTGGTCGAGCGGGTTCGGGATGGGCAGCGGGCTCTGCTTCACGAAGATGTCCAGCTTGTGGTTCGCGTTGTCCTCGTGCGGCAGGCCCCGGTAGCCCGTCTTCCGGTACTTGTCGTTGTTCTTCAGGTTGTTGTAGACGTTGCAGCGGACCGAGGAGATGGCGCAGGAACTGGGGATCGTGCAGAACGCCGGGAAGCTCTCCTCGGACTCAAGCGCGATCTCGCCCGCCTGGAAGAGCGTCTTCTTCGGGAAGCTGAAGAGCTTCCAGAACTGGCGGTACCAGACGCGGAGGTAGTCCGTCGCCTCGATGTCCTTGTCGTTCTGCATCCGCTCGGGGGCCGCGGCGCGGACGAAGATCTTTCCGCCCATGAAGTTGATGATCTGGATCGCCCCGGTCTTCAGCTCGTCCACGTTGGTCGTCCCGCCGATGTCGTTCCCGACGAACCAGAGGTTCGTGATCTGCGAGAGGACGCTCATCCCCTCGCCCTCGGCGCCGCGGTTCCAGGCCCAGAGCCCCGTCAGTCGGCGCTTCCCGGTCTCCTCGATCAGCCACTTCAGGCGCCACTTCTGATCGATGGTCTTGTTGTAGGCGCTCTTCGTCCCGAAGACGCGCTTCTCAGTGTGCTTGTACTCCCCCTTGCGGTCGCCGCGCTGGACGCCGTGTCTGCCGCCCGGCCACGCGAGGAGGTCGTGGTAACTCTGCAGCGTCCACTGGCGGAAGATCTGGCTCATCACGCGGGCCTGGAACGGGATCGCCCCCACGGACATCGAGGGGTTGACCCAGATCCGCCCCTCCTCGGTCGCGTTCGGGGACGCCCCCGGCTGGCCCGGCATCGGGTCGATCATCTCGTTCGTCTTCTTGATCGCGATCGGGACCACGGCCAGGTCGAGCTT
Organism: Planctomycetota bacterium; assembly: GCA_016190175.1. Lineage (GTDB taxonomy): Bacteria > Planctomycetota > MHYJ01 > MHYJ01 > JACPRB01 > JACPRC01. The sequence continues at coordinate 15,647 of JACPRC010000175.1, read as the reverse complement.
GGAGCTGATCGCCCCCGTGTCCACGTAGACGCCGTTCACCGGCGGCGGCGCCAGCATCCAGTGGACGGAATTCTCGAGCGCGCACAGGTTGTGGAGGAAGATGAACCACAGCTCGAGCTTCGGCCCCTGGAGGAACTGGGTGGGGGAGCGCACCGCGATGTTGAACAGGGCGTAGGTCAACAGGTCGTACGCCATCGCGATGCCTGTCAGGACGCTCGCGACGGCGTTGAGTATCTGCCCCAGGATGGGGATCCACGACAAGGCCGTCGAGATCAGCTCGATGATCACCGCGACGTCCAGCCAGAACTTCGAGTGGCTCCGCGCGATGACGAGCTCCGTCATCGAGACGATGTTCGCGATGATCGCCCGGTTCGTGTAGCAGATGAGATTCAGCATCCGGGCGCCCCAGACCGCCCCGCTGTACGCGCAGGCGTCGGCGGTGTCCTGGATCTTGATCCGGTCGCTGACGACCTCGCCCGTCTGGTAGACCGACATCCAGAAGAAGACGAGCGCCATCGACAGGAGGGCGAAGATCACGGTGATCTGCCCCTCCTCGCCGCGCAGGAGCCCCGTGGGGCGGCGCTGGAAGTCGGGCTTGGCGTTGCCGATCGTCTCAGGCGTCATCGTCGGACCTCCGACCTGGGGAATTCCACTGCCCATGGCGCTATTGCGGGCTCCGACCGCGGCTGCTCCGCGTCGGGACCTTCTCCATGAAGTGCGACTGCATCCGCATCGTCCACTCGCCGCGGATCAGGACCCGCCCGGCGGCGTTGCGGTACAGCTCGTCCCTGTACATCTTGCTCCTCACGCCCGGGTCGACCCCCGTCGACCAGAAGGCCCAGTACTTCGGCTGCGGCATCGGCATGAAGGCCACCACCGGGACGAGGAACTTGAAGAGCAGCTTGTGGCTGTGGATGATCTCCACCCGCAGGCGCATCTTCTTGATGACCGCCGCGTTCGAACTCCCCATCCGCAGCCCGTCGCCGAGGAACTGGTTCCACTCGTACGGCGCGCCCGTCCCGGTTTCGCCGAACTCGGTCGCCCGCGGCTCGCGCGCCAGCAGGTAGCGGCGGTTCTCCCTCAGGCCGTTGTTCTGTCCGGCCCAGAACTGGCGGATGCTCATGTACGTGTGTCCCTGCGACGTCCCCTGGACCTTGTTCGGGTCCTGCGGGTTGCGGTTGAAGTCGTCCGGGTCCAGGATCCGCATGTCGTTGATGGTGAAGACGGGGTCCTGAACGCCCTCGAGCTTGGTGCGCGTCTTGACCCTGCTCCCCGAGGCCCCGATGGCGCCGACCGCCTGCTGCTTCGTCGTGAGCGAGTCGAGCGTCATGTTCAGGCCGCCGAGCGAGTAGGCCTCGACGATGTACTCCTTCTTGCTCCCGTACCTCGGCTGGCGCGGCAACTGCACCTCGAACTGCGCGCGAGCAACCATCGAGGCGCCCCAGTGGACCAGGTGGCCCGTCGCGATGCTGACGGGGCCCGTGTACTCCGTGCGGAGCGTGAGCGGGCCCGGGAGCGGAATGGCCGTCTGGGTCACCGGCGCGAGGGCCTGGGCCGCGGCCCACTTCATCATCTCGGTGTCGCCGTTCCGGACGATCCCGCACCGCGCCGCGCAGTACGCGGAGTAGTCGACCATCGCCTGGACGACGAACATGTAGGACAGCTCGAAGATCCCGCAGAGGAGGAAGAGGAAGATCGGCAGCGTGATCGCGGCCTCGACCACCGCCTGGCCTTCCTCGTTCTTCCACACGTTGCGCTTCGCGTCCATGGCTTGCGCCTCCGCTGTCAGTTCACCCAGTGGACGTTGACTTCCTTGAGCTCGCAGACGAACGTCACCGCCGCCCCCAGGCAGATCGCCGCGCCGTAGGGGATGAGCGGCATCTTCCGCTCCGGCTCCTTCGGGGCCTCTCCGCTCGCCGCGCCCTGCGGGACCCGCATCGCGCGGACCTCGCGGGCCGCCCCCTTGAAGAGGGTCACGGCCCCGACGATGCCGAGGGCGAAGATCGCCATCACGAACCCGAAGACCGCGGACCAGAGGATCATCTCAATCGTGAAGTGGGTCCCCTTCATCGCGCCGATGGCGGCCCCGAGCTTCACGTCCCCGGGACCGAGTCCCTTCATCAGGTAGAAGAGCAAGTAGACCATGAACCCGACCCCCGCGCCCAGCAGGCTGAACTGGGCGCCGATCGTCCCCGCACGCAGGAAGTTCAGGCCCAGCCCCAGCAGTATCGCGGGATACGTCACGATGTTGTAGATCTTGTTCTCCCGGACCTCCGTCACCGCGCAGACGATCAGCACGAGGAAGAAGATCACCTGGATTGCGACGTTGTAGTAGAAAGCGGCGCTGGTCATCGAGCGTCTCTAGGAATCCACGTCCAGGGCCCGTGGGCCCAGGGGTCCGGAGGATGGGCGCGACCCTCCCCGTCGGAGAGGGTCACGCCATGGCCCCGTCTTGAGGACATGGCAGTGGGGCGGGATCTCAAGGAAGCGCCCGAAGTATACCGCTCGTGTCCGAATCGTGTCAAGCAACGATGGATTCCGGTCAATCCGGGGTGTATGACATAACCTGTGTGCATGCTGCGCTTTGCGGGGAGTGCGCGGTTTGACTCCATTGGGTGAGCGGGGTAGACTCCCGAGTGCCCACCCACCCGCGAGCCTTCTACGGCTCGCTCCTCCAGTCCCTACTCCCCCAGGAGGACGCCGTGATGACTGAAACTGCGCCCCAGCCCCAGCCGCCCGCCGCCCCACCGAACACCGAGGAATTGCAGGCCAAGTTCGGCGAGCTGTACCAACAGATCGCGCAGAGCCCCAACGACCCCGATCTGCGCGTGAAGCTCGCCTACGTCTCGCTCGACCTCGGGCGGCGCAACGAGGCGATCAACGCCTTCGTCCGGGCCCTCCAGATCGACCCCTCGCTCGCCTTCATCCGCGCGCGGCTGCAGAGCATCTGCACGCCGGACGAACTGAAGATGTACCGCGTCCCCGAGGACGTGGTGCCGTTCTGGCAGGACCTCCCCGGCCTCTTCGCCTACCCCGTGCGCGGCAACGGGCTCGGGATCCTCATCGTCGGCTCCGTCTTCTTCGCGATCGCCGGGTTCGTGAGCAACTGGGGGGGCGTGTGGGGGTGGGCCGCGGGCCTCATCACGACCGGGTACCTCGCCGCCTACTACGTGAACGTCATCAAGACGAGCGGCGTCGGGCAGAAGTCGCCGCCGGACTGGCCGGACCTCTCTCACCCCGCCGACATGGTGGGATTCGGCATCCAGTGGATCCTCGCCGGCGCCGCGGCCTTCTTCCCGGCGATCCTGATCACGCTCTTCGTGCTGCCCGAGATGTACAACGTCCTCGGCTTCGCGCTGCTCGGGATGTCCGCGCTCCTCGGGATCTTCGTCTACCCGATGGCGATCCTGACGACCGCGCTCTACGGGAGCGTCGGCGCGGCGTTCAACTACCCGTTCGTCGTGAACTCGATCATGCGGATCATGCGCGAGTACGTGATGGCCTGGGTCTGCCTGCTCGTCCTGGCCATCGCCGTCACGCTCCTCTTCCTGCTTGGGATGGCGCTCAACATCGGCGCGGCCCTGGCCGGGGGGACGATCGGCGGGGAGCTGATCGGCGTGGTCATCCTCTTCCTGCTCTACCAGCTCATCGTCGCCGCGGTCAGCCTGTACGGCTACATGGTCTTCTGCCGCCTCCTCGGCCAGGTCTACTACTTCTCCCAGAGGAAGCTCGGGTGGTTCGAGGGGTAGTACCCACCCACCCCCTCGACGCGACCCGACGCGGGCCCCCCGTTCCGGGGGGTCCGCGCGGGCCCGCCGCCTTCAGTCCCGCGCGATGCCGAGGACCGTCAGGTCGTGATCGGGCGTCGCCGGGCCGCGGTGGGCCACGACGGAGGAGACGAGCGCCTCGAGCTGCTCGCCGAGCGTTCCCTCGGCGTGGCGCAGGTGGCGGAGCAGCCCCCCGATCCCGAACATCTCGCCGCGGAGGTTCACGGCCCCCGTGACCCAGGGGGTCGCCAGGACGATGTGGTCGCCGGGCCTGAGCGGGATGGTCCGCTCGTCCGACGGCTCGAACTCCGCCGCCGAGAGGGGCGTGCCGTCCGTGCGGGTCGGCTGCGCGCGGGTCGCCATCCGGTTCCAGACGAGCGGGCCGGGCGCACCCGCCTGCGCCGCCGTCAGCGTGTGCGCCTGCGGGTCGAGGAGGGCGTAGACCGCGGGGATCGTCATCCCCTCGCGCAGGTCCCCGCGGATCGTCTCGTGGAGCTCCTCCAGGAGCTTCATCGGCGGCATGCCGAACGCCGCGAGCGACTGGAACGCGGTCCTCACCATGAGCATCGTCATGGCGCCCGAAACCCCCGTCCGGGGCCCGCCGGCGAGGAAGATCCCGTACGTCCCGTCCGCCAGCTCGCACACGTCGTAGTAGTCGCTGACGATCGGGCTCGCCGGCTTCGTCGCCTTGGTCAGCGTGTACCCCTTCACCTCCGGGAGCTTCTCGGGGATGAGGCGGGCCGTGAGATCGGCGGCCAGGCGGAGCTCGTGGAGCGTCCCGGAGCCGCGTCGGACGATCTTCTCGAGCCCCGGCATGTCCCTCACGGTGTCGGGGAGCCCCGCGCGCCCGCGCCGGCGGATCACGATCGGGACGACATCGAGGAGGAAGTCCATCGCGGACGGATAGGCGGCGCCCGTGTCGGGGGAGAGGAGGCGATCGAGCGGCTGCGCGAGCTGGGCGTGCTCCTGCGGCAGGTCTTCCTTCACCGGGCGCGCGTGCGACGTCGCGCGGCCCGTGAGGAGGAACCGGGCGAGCGTCCCGAGGGCGTGCAGGTCGTGCCGCGCCGACTCTTCGGCCCACTCCGTGCCGAAGCCGATCACGCGCACGCGTCCCCCCCGCGAGACGAGGATCCGCCGCGGGGAGAGGTCCCCGTGGCTCCACCCCTTCCCCTCGGCGTCGACGAGCGCCGCGGCGATCTGCAGGATGATCGACACCGTGTCGTCCGCGCCCATCCGCTTCGCCCCGCCGAGGAGCGTCTCGATCGGGACGCCGGAGACGAAGTCCATCACGAGGAAATGGCGTCCCTCCCACTGGCCGGCGTTGAGCACCTGGACCTGGTTGGGGTGGTCGAGCTCGACGCCCGCGCGACCCTCGTCGAGGAAGCGGCCGACGACCTTCCGGTTCGCCTCGAAGTCGGGGAGGAGGAACTTCAACGCGCAGGGGCGATTGATGACCGAGTGCTCGGCGCGGTAGACGATCGAGGTGTTTCCAAGCGCCAGGCGCTCGAGGACTCGGTAGTTGGCGATCGTCGCCCCGAGGAGGGGATCGCGGCACTTGCTGCAGTAGACCGGAGACTTCGTGGCCCCCTGGACGGGCTGGCCGCACGAGGCGCACAGGTGGATGGAGGGCTGCGTCGACGTCGCCGAGGGGACTTCCTCCTCTTCGGGGCGATCGCCGTCGAAGAGCAGGGCCGCCTCGGCCTCGGAGGCGGTTTCGACGAGGAAGAGGACGTCGCCGATGCGCACGAGGTCCCCCTCGTGGAGGCGTCGCTGGTCGACCTGGACGTCGTTGACGAACGTCCCGTTGCTCGACTCCAGGTCGGAGACGCGCAGCTCGCCCTCGTGGATGTCGATCCGGCAGTGGACCTTCGAGAGGCGGATGTCATTCAGGCGGATCTCGCACTCGTTCGCGCGCCCGACCCTGAGAGGCTTGTCGCGCGGGATGTCGATGGCCCTGCCGGCGCGCGGCCCGTTTCGGAAGACGATGCGGTATCGCACGGGTGACAAACTAGCACGCGCGCCGCGCCGCGCCAAGTGCCGGGCGGGGCGCGTCGGACGATTGCGACGGGGCGGAGTTTTCGCTACGCTCTCGTCCCTATGGACGCCATCACGCACGGCCTGGTCGGCGGACTCATCGCCCGCCTCGGCCCCACGGAGAAGCTCGGCGGCTCCGCAACCGCGGTGGGGGTCGCCGCGGCGGTCCTCCCCGACATCGACTACGCCCTCTTCGTCGCGGGCCCCGGCGCCTACTACTGCCACCACCGCGAGACGACGCACTCGCTCCTCGGCGGGATCGCCATGGCGACGATCGTCGCCGTGCTCGCGAACGCCGCGACCGGAAGGAAGGCCTTCGCGGCGTTCTGGGGCGTCGCCGTCGCCGGGTTCCTCTCCCACCTCGTCCTCGACGTCCTGACGCCGTTCGGGACGCTCGCCTTCTTCCCGTTCTCCGACCGCCGCCTCGCCGGAGACGTCCTCGGGCTCCTCGACCCGTGGCTCTCGCTCATCGTCTTCGCCGCGACCGCGATCGGCTTCTCGCCGCGCCATCGGGCGCGGGCGGCCCTGTTCGGCCTGGCCCTCGTCGTCGGGTACGTCGGCGGGCTGGTCGGCGTGCGCCAGCTCGCCGTGGCGCGGACCCGGGAGGAGGCGAAGGGGATCCAGGGGGTGAGGCGCATCGAGGTCCTGCCCGTCCCGATGCTCCCGTTCGCGTGGCACGGCATCGTCGACGCGAAGGGCTCGTACTACGTCTTCGAGGTGCGTGGCGGGGACACGAGGCTCGTCCGGATCGTGTCGAAGGCCGTCGAAACCCGCTGGGTGGAGAAGGTCCGGCAGGACCCGGTCGCCGCCCCCTTCTTCAAGGCGGCCCGCTTTCCCGTGATCCAGGACGCCGTGGACGAGGGCGGCCACCACATCACGGTCCACGACCTCGGCCTGGAGCTGGCCGCCGGGCGCCCCCTGTTCCTCCTCAAGGCGGACATCACGCCGGCGCCCGTGGGATCCCCCGCGAACGAGGAGCAGGTGGGGATCCAGGTGATCCTCAGGGAAGCGGCCGAGCAGGCGAAGTAGCCGCGTCCATGGTCCGGAGGACCTCGTCGGCCGCCCGTCCCGCCGCCCCGGGCGGGCCGAGCCTCGCGCGCACCGCGGCCAGGTCCCGGCGGACCTCTTCCAGCCGACCTCCGGCGAACATGCGGACCGCCTCCGCGGCGATCTTCTCGGCCGTGCAGTCGTTCTGCATCAGCTCGGGGACGACCTTCCGCCCCGCGAGGATGTTCGCCATCGCGAAGGTGTCGGTGCGGATCAGCGGGCCGAGCGTCAGGTAGGTGAGGAGGGAGACGCGGTAGAAGACGATCATCGGCGTGCCCAGCATCGCCGCCTCAAACGTCGACGTGCCGCTCTTCACGAGGAGGAGGTCGCTCGCGCGCATCAGCTCGTGCGTGAGGCCCTGGACGGCGCGGATCGGCGGGGTCACCCACGACGGATCGACCCCCGCGGCGCACCCGAGGATGAACTCGGTCCCGGGCAGGGCGCTCGCGATCCTCGACGCGGCCTCCTTCAGGATCGGGAAGTGCCGCTGGAACTCCTTGCGGCGGCTCCCCGGGAGGAGGCCGACGAGGCGCGTCCCGGGCGCCACGCCGATCGCCTTGCGGGCCTCCTCGCGCCCCGTCACGGCGTCGAGGCGCTCGACGAGCGGGTGGCCGACGAAGACGGCGTCGACGCCGCGCTGGCGGTAGAACTCCTCTTCGAACGGGAAGATGACGACCATGCGGTCGACGAGGCGCTTGACGGTGGCGACGCGCCCCTCGCGCCAGGCCCAGAGCTGGGGGGAGATGTAGTAGACGAGCGGCGTCCCCTGGTCCTTGACGCGCTCGGCGAAGCGGAGATTGAAGTCGGGGTAGTCGATGAGGACGACCGCGTCGGGTTTCCAGCGGATGAGGGCGCTGCCGAGCAGCCGGTAGAGCCGCATGTACCGGTGCATCTGCCGGAAGGCGTCGACGATCCCGATGGTGGCATAGGAGGTCGTGTCGTCCACCAGCTCGACGCCGGCCTCGCGCATACGGGGACCGCCGGCGCCGACGAGGCGGATGTCGGGCTCCCGCTCGCGGAGGGCACGCGCGAGGTTGGCGCCGTGGAGGTCGCCGGAGGTCTCGCCCGCGACGATGAGGAGGGTGGTCACGGACGGCGGCGGGCGCCTCCGTTCCGGAGGAGCTTGACCGAGACGACCATGTCGGGCTGGAAGAAGATCGGGGGCATCGGGTCGTCCAGAACGAACACCCAGTGTTCCCTGATGATGATGTTCTCCGGATGGCGCACGTCGATCGGATCGCCCGCGTGGAGGGTGATCCGGATGGGTACGAACGGGCGCCGGGCGACGAACCGCTTGAGCTCTCCCGCGTTCATGAGGACACCTTCTTCCGCCGAGCCGCGGGCAGCACCCGGATCGCCGCGATGTTGTGGTAGGCGATGCGCGTGTCGAATCGTCCGAGGAGGACGATCAGGTAGTCTCCCGCCGCCAGCCACTGCTCCCGCTGACGTACGATCACCCGGCTTCCGTCGTTCAGGCGCACCTCCTTCGGGAGTTCGGGCTGCTCCAGGAGGCTCCGTCGCACCGCTTGAGGGCTCATGGCATCATTGTACCTCCATCCGGATGTGCCGCAAGTGCCCCGCGAGTCGATGCGGAAACCGCTACTCCGGTCCGTGTTTTTTGAGGGTCTCCGGCAGCCGGCGGAGTGTCGCCAGCGCCGCGAGGTTCTCCCGGTGCGGCCGGGCGGGATTCCCGGAGACGTCCGCGCCCGCCGGGACGTCCTTCCAGACGCACGACATGACGCCGACCCGCGCGCGGTCGCCGATGCTGACGTGATGGCTCACCCCCGCCCCGCCCATGAGGATGACGCCGTTCCCGAGCGTGGTGCTCCCGGCGATCCCGGACGCGCCCAGGAGCAGGCAGTGCGCCCCGAGGCGGCAGTTGTGGGCGACGTGGACGAGGTTGTCGATCTTCGTGCCGGGTCCGACGATCGTCGCGCCGGTCGTCGAGCGGTGGACGCCGCAGTTCGCCATGATCTCCACGTCGTCCATGATCTCGACCCAGCCGTTGGAGGGGATCTTCGCGTGCTTCGTTCCGTCCCATTCGTAGGCGAAACCGTCCGAGCCGATCACGGTCCCGCCGTGGATGCGCACGCGGCGGCCGATCCTCGTGCGCGGGTAGATGACGACGTTGGGGAAGATCGCGGAGTCGTCGCCGATGCGGGAGCCCCAGCCGACGAAGACATGGGGGTGGATCGTGACGCGGTCGCCGACGGAGGCTCCGTCCTCGATCACGGCGTAGGCGCCGATCGTGACGTCCCTTCCGATGCGCGCGTCCTTCCCGACGATCGCGGTCGGATGGACGCCCGACTGCTTCGTCTCCGGGGGCGTGAAGAGGGCGAGCGCCTTCGCGAAGGCGAGACGCGCGTTGGGGACGCGCACCGCGGGGCGGGAGCAGGAGGCGACCTCCCGGCCGACGAGGAAGGCGGCCGCGGGGGTCCTCTCCGCCGCGGGCAGGTAGCGCGGCGAGTCGACGCGGACGAGGTCGCCGGGGCCGGCCGTCTCGATCGACGAGACGCCCGAGACCTCGACGTCCCCATCGCCCAGGAGTTCGGCTTCGAGCTTCTTCGCGATGTCGGCGAGGTTCATGGCTCCTCCGTCATGTCCAGCGGTGCGCGCGCATCCCCTCCAGGATCCGCTCCGCGGCGCGCATCGCGCGGACGCCGTGCTCGCCGGGCACCTCCGGCTCGCGGCCGGCGCGGACGCACTCGACGAAGCTCTCCAGCTCGTTCGCCAGCGGCTCCTCGTCCGGCATCTTCACGCGCTCGACGGAGTAGAACTCCTTCGGGATGAGCGCGAGGTCCGCGAACGTGAGGTCGCGGTCCCGGGGGAGCTTCTCGAGGGCCGACGCGAGCTGCGGCGTGGCGCGGTAGATCCACGCCTCCTTCGCGAGCGTGTCGATGTTGACGTAGCACTGCTCCGTGAAGACGCGGATCTTCCGCATCGTCTGGACGGAGATCCGGCTCGCGGTCAGGTTCGCGACGCATCCGTCCTCGAACTCGAGGCGGGCGTTCGCGATGTCCTCGCGCCCGAAGAGGAGGGCGACGCCGACCGCGCTCACCTGCCGCAGCGGGCTCCGCACGAGGTGGAGCACGATGTCGAGGTCGTGGATCATGAGGTCCATCACGACGTCGATGTCGCTGGAGCGGTAGCGGAACGGGGAGAGGCGGTGGACTTCGATGAAGCGCGGCTTCTCCAGGACGCGGAGCGCCGCCTGGACGGCGGGATTGAACCGTTCGACGTGGCCGACGGCGAGGATCGCTCCGTTCGCGCGCGCGAGACGGACCATCTCTTCGCCCTGCTCGATGGTCTTGGCCAGCGGTTTCTCGACGAGCGCGTGGACGCCCCGGCCGAGGAACTCGCGGGCGATCTCGAAGTGGTCGGCGGTGGGCACCGCGACGCTCACGGCGTCCACGCGTCCGAAGAGCTCGCGGTGGTCCGTGAAGGCGGGGACGCCGTATTCGCCGGCGACCTCCTTCGCCCGGTCGGCGTTCGTGTCCGCGACGGCGGCGAGGACGCCGAGGGTTTTGTAGAGGCGCGCGTGGTGGCGGCCGAGGTGTCCGACTCCCACGACGCCGACGCGCGGCTCACCCACGGCGGAGCGCCTCCCGCGCGCGTCCCATGCGGCCCTGGAGCGAGCTGCGGAGGACGCGCGCCATCTCCCGCACCTCGGGCACCGCGCTGGATTCCAGTCCGCGCACCGCTTCGTGGCGGGGGAGACCCGATTCCCAGACGGTCCGGTACGCTTCCTGGATCGCCGCGACGGTGGCGGGGGGGAACCCTTGCCGGGCGAGTTCCTCGACGCGGACGCCGACGGGGGTGTTGCTCTGTCCGACGTAGCGGAGGAACGGGGGAGCGTCCTCGGAGATGGCCGAGTGGCGGCCGATGAGGACGTACCGGCCGATCGTGACGAACTGGTGCACGACGGTGTACGCGCCGAGACGGACGTAGTCGTCCACGACGACGTGGCCGGCGAGGAGCACGAGTTTCCCCAGGACCACGCCGTTGCCGATCCGGGCGTCGTGGGGGACGTGGCTGCCCTGCTCGAAGCGGCCGCTCGAGCCGATGCGCGTGGGACTGCCGGGCACCTTGGGCTGGTGGGCCGTGAACGACTCGTGGAAGACGTTGTCGTCGCCGATCTCGATCCGCGCGTCGGGGGCGGCCGGCTGCTCGTCCTGGGGCGGGCCGCCGATCACGACGGTCGGGTGGAAGACGTTGCGGGCGCCGGTCCGCACCCGGCCCGAGAGGGTGACGCGGGATCGCAGCACGCATCCGGGCCCGATCTCGACGTCGGGTCCGACGACGCAGAAGGGGCCCACCTCCGTATCCGGGGCGATCTTCGCCCGGGGCGAGACGACGGCGGTCGGGTGGATGCTCATTCGTATCAGATCAGGGGAACCCTGTGTGTCAGGACGACGCTCCGGACGGCGGCCTGAGAGTGCGCGAGAATCAAGAATCCGGAATCGAGAATCCCCCTCGACCGCGCCGCGCGTCCGGATTCTCGATTCTCGATTCTCGATTCTCGGCCGGAGACACCGGCGTCTTTCACCTCATTCATGCGGTCAAGCTCTCCAGCATGCGCTCATTCCATGAGGTCCGCTTCCGGGTCGGGCGCGACCGGGGTCGTGCGGCTCGCCTCGCGGGCGCGGCCGAGCCGTCCCTGGTCCGAGGCGCGCAGCGCCCCGAGGAGGACCTGCACCTCGGGTACCGCGCCGAACTCCTGTTCCACGCGCGCCATGGCCTCGGGCTTCGGGTCGCCGGAACGCCACAGGATCCGGTTGCATTCGCGGAGCGCGTTGATCGTCTCGAGGGGGAAGCCGCGGCGGCGCAGGCCCACGGTGTTGACCCCCACCACTTTGCTGGGCACGTCGCGCGAGATCATGAAGGGCGGGGCGTCCTGGTTCAGGGCCGAGGCGCCCCCGATGAACGCGTGCTGGCCGATGGTGCAGAAGTGGGAGACGCACACCTGGCCGGAGACGATCGCGTGCTTTTCGACCGTGACATGGCCCCCCAGGAGCGTCGCGTTCGCGATGATGCAGGAATCCTCGATGATGGAGTCGTGGGCCACGTGGGCGCAGGCCATGATCATGCAGTGGTCGCCGATGGCGGTTCTGCCGCCTCCCACGTCCGTGCCCTTGTTGACGGTCACGCACTCGCGGAACGTGTTGCCGTCCCCGATGACCGTCTCCGAGTCCTCCCCGCGGTACTTGAGGTCCTGCGGGTCGCCCCCGATCACGCAGTACGGGTGGAACACGTTCTTCCGTCCGACCGTGGTCCGTCCCCGGATCGAGACGCCGCTGAGGAGTACGGTCCCCGCGCCGATCGAAACCCGGGGGCCGACATGGCAGTGCGGCCCGATCTCGGCGTCGTCCGCGATCTGCGCGCCCTTCTCGATGATCGCCGTCGGATGAATCATGGGTGTTCTACGTCCTATGTTCTACGTCCACCGTCCCTCGTCTCCGTGCCACGACGTGGGACGCTTCTCACGGTTGATCCATGAGCATGAATTTCATGTTCGCCTCGGCGACGAGGGCGCCGTCCACCGTGACGCGCCCGTAGACCTCGCCCGTACGCGACTTCACCTTCAGGGTCTCCACCTCGATGCGGAGCTGGTCGCCCGGGACGACGCTCTTGCGGAGCTTGACGCCGTCGAGGGCCAGCATCACCGCGATCTTCGCCTGATTGTCCGACTTGCGCATCAGGAGCACGCCCGCGAGCTGGGCCATCGCCTCGATCTGGAGCACCCCCGGCATGATCGGCTCGCCCGGGAAGTGTCCCTGGAAGAACGGCTCGTTGTATGTGACGTTCTTGATCCCGACCGCGCGACGGTAGCCGTCCATCTCGATCACCTTGTCGATGAGGAGGAACGGGAACCGGTGCGGGAGGATCTTCGTGATCTCCCGGACGTCCAGGAGCGTCTCGGTCCGGTGTGCGCCCTCGCCGGACTCGAAGATCTGGGCGATCTTCTTCACGAGCTTGATGTTCGTCCCGTGGCCGGACTTCACGGCCACGACGTGGGCCCGGAGGTAGCCGCCGAGCGTCGTGAGGTCGCCCATGAGGTCGAGGATCTTGTGGCGGACGGGCTCGTCGGGCCACTTGAGCTCCGTGTCGATCGGACCGGCGGGCCCGACGACCACGGTGTTCTGCGTGTTGGCGCCCTTTCCGAGCCCCTGCTGCATCAGAGCCTGCGCCTCGCTCTCGAGACAGAACGTGCGCGCCGGGGCGATCTCCCGCTCGTACGTCTGCTCGCTCATCTCGACGGTGAGATGCTGGCGGCCCAGCGGGGTCCCGCCGTAGTTCATCGTGTACGAGAGCGTGAGTTGCTGCTCGCTCGGCAGGGCGACGATGGAGACGTCATTCTCCGTCACCGCCACGGGCTCGCGGACGACGTACACCTTCCGCGCCTCCGGCAGCTCCACGATCTCCCCCTTGCGGACGAGCTCGACGAAGGCGCGGCTGCAGCCGTCGGGGTTGGGCAGCTCGGGGGCGCTGACGTCGATCTCGATGTTGTCCACCTCGAGGCCGCCGAGCGCGCTCAGGAGGTGCTCGATCGTCTCGACCTCGACGCCCGCGTCGTTGGAGACGCTGCTCCGGCGGAACTTGCTGACGGCGGTGTCCGGGTTCACCGGGAGGCGCGGGGCGTTCGGGAGGTCGGTGCGGACGAAGACGATCCCCGTGTTCGCCGGCGCGGGCCGCAGCCGCAGCCGCACGGGCGCGCCCGAGAAGAGGCCGACGCCCTCGATCTCGACCGGGTGCTTGATCGTCTGCTGGTTCTTCTTCATTTCTCGGTCCGGAGCCGTTCGACCTCCGCCCGGAGACGCCGGACCTCCTCCACGAGCTCGGGGAGCCTCCGGACCGCCGCCAACTGCCGCATGGCGCGGGGATGCTCCACCGCGTAGTACCCGGAGTACGACACGCCGGGTTCCGTGTCTTTGACCCGGTTGGCGCCGGCGGCCACGACGCTGCGGTCCGCGATGTGGAGGTGTCCCGTGATGCCCGCCTTGGCGCCGAGGACCACATGGTGTCCCAGGGTCGTGCTCCCCGCGATGCCGCACTGGGCGACGAGCAGGCAGTGCTCGCCGACCTCCACGTTGTGGCCGATCTGGACAAGGTTGTCGATCTTTGTCCCCTTCTCCACGACCGTGCGGTCGAACCGGGCGCGGTCGATCGTGGCATTCGCCCCGACCTCGACGTCGTCCCCGACGACGACGTTCCCGAGCTGGGGGACCTTGTGGTGGACTCCCTGCACGTTCACGAAGCCGAAGCCGTCGCTGCCCACGACGGCGCCGCAGTTCAGGATCACCTCCGCCCCCAGCACGCAGCCGTCCATCACGACCGAGTGCGGGTAGAGGACGCATCCGGGCCCGACCTTCGCGTCGCGTCCGACGTAGACGAAGGGGTAGACGCGCGTCCCGTCCCCGACCTCGGCGCCCGGTTCGACGACGGAGTAGGCGCCGAAGGAGACCTCCCTGCCGATGCGGGCCTCCGGGGAGACGATCGCCGCGGGGTGGATCCCGGACGACGGGGGCCGCCGGGCCCGCACGAGGTGCGCCGCCACCTGCGCGAAGGCGAGGTCCGGGTTGGGGACGGCGATCGTCGCGACGCGTCCGGACCGAACGCCGTCCCGGACGAGCACGACGGCCGCCCGCGTCCGGTCCAGGTAGGGAAGGTAGCGGGGGTTCGCCAGGAAGGTGACGTCGCCCTCCCGGGCCTCCTCGATGCCGGCGACGCCGGTGACGGGCTTCGACCCGTCCCCCTCGAGCCGGCCTCCGACGAGATCGGCGATCTCGCGCAGGGTCATCTCGACACCGGAAGACATGAGAACGCGGAGACAGGGAAAAGGCCGCCGGGCCCCCCGGTCCCCCGGTCCCCGTGTCTTCCCGTTTTCACCCTCCTTCGCCGGGAAGCCCCGCCCCTCCTGTCCGTCGTGGCCCCAAGGGCGAAGGAGGATGAGGTGTGGAGCCTCACTTGGGCCTCTTCTCCTTGCACTTCGCGCACTCCGGTCCGACGTTCTTGGTCTTGCACTTCGCGCACTCCCACTGCTGGGCCGCGGCCTTCTGCTTCTGGTACTCCAGGTTCAGCAGCTTGATCACGTCGGCGGTGATGTCGACTCCGTCGGCGTAGTAGAAGACGACCCGGCTCTGGATGCGCGCCGAGACGCCCTGGGGGTTGTCGTCCTCCTCGAGCTGCGGCTCCTCGACGCGGAGGATGAGGTCGAAACCGTGCTCTTTGCCGTAGATGCTCACGACGCGGCGGATCTCGTTGTAGATCTGGATCTGCAAGTCGTTGTACTTGTTCAGGTACTGCTGCCGGCCGAACTTCTTCTTGAAGTCGAGCTCCGTCTCCGCGAGTTTGAGCTGGCCCAGCTTGTCCCAGTAGATGGACATCTCGGGCTTCAGCCCCTCGAGCTGGAGCTTGAGCCCCTCGATCTTCTTCTGGGTCTCCATCACGGAGGCGGAGTAGTCGGCGTAGACCTTCTGCAGCTCCGTGTCCACCTCCTTGATCCGCTCGTACCTGTCCTTCTCGAAGCAGTGCTTGAGGTTCACGACGCCCAGCTTGAACGGCTTCTTGCCGTCCCGGCCTTCCTGGACCCGCGGGACCGCGCCGCCCGCGAGGAGCCCGAGGAGCGCGAAGAGCGGGATGCCCATGGGACCTCCTAGTCTGACTTATTCATCCGGGCTCCGCCGCCCGGATGAATAAGTCACCCTCCGGGCAGCTTCATCGGCCCTCCCGGCCGATTCCGCTGGACAGCCCCGGCAGCAAGAGCGGCGACTTCCTGTCGCCCGTCGCCGCCGGCCCGCG
>JACPRC010000032.1 GCA_016190175.1 Planctomycetota bacterium | reverse complement strand
CGGCCGAGGCATGCGACGAGGCGCTGAGGGTGAAGCCGGGGGATGCGGGGGCGGAGGAGAAGAAGCGGAAGATCCGTCAGGCGGAAGTGGAGTGGCGATACGAGGAAGCGATGGGCCGGGCGGAGAGGCACTTGGCGGCGAAGGAGTGGGTGCAGGCGGCCGAGGCATGCGACGAAGCGCTGAGGGTGAAGCCGGGGGATGCGGGGGCGAAGGACAAGAAGCGGAAGATCCGTCAGGCGGAAGTGGAGTGGCGATACGAGGAAGCGATGAGCCGGGCGGCGAAGCATTTGGCCGCGAAGGAGTGGGTGGAGGCGGGGGAGGCGTGCGAGGAGGCGTTGGGGTTGAAACCAGAGAACACGGCGGCCACGGAGTTGAAACGGAAGATCCGCGAAGCGGAGCGGGAATGGCGCTATCGGGACGCGATAGGTCGTGCGGAAAGACATCTGAAGGCACGCGAGTGGAAACAGGCGCGAGAGGCATGCGATGAGGCGCTCGTGGCGAAGCCGGGGGACGCGCCGGCAAGGGAACTGAAGGCCAATGCCACGAGCAAGGCCTACGACGAAGCGATGCGCGAGGCCGCCGGGGCGGAAGGAACCGACGACTTGGGCACGGCGGAAGCGGCGTACCGGTGCGCGCTGGCATTGAAGCCTGGCGATGAGAACGCGTCGGCGGGGCTGAAGAGACTCAAGGAGCCGCTCGTCATCTGTCTTGACGAATCGCGCCGCGTGAAGATGGAGTTCGTGCACATCAAGGCGGGAAAGTTCACGATGGGGAGCAACCAATTCGACGACGAGAAACCGCCCCACACCGTGACGATCTCGCGCGATTTCTGGATGCAGAGGACCGAGGTAACGCAGGCACAGTGGATGGCGATCATGGGGACGAATCCGTCGAACCGGAAGGGGGACGATCTTCCGGTGGAGTGCGTGTCATGGGACGACTGCAAGAGCTTCTTGGCGAAGCTGAAGGAGAAGTGTGGATCACAGTTGAATGGGCGGGTGGCGAGGCTGCCGACGGAGGCGGAGTGGGAGTACGCGTGCCGTGCGGGATCGACGGGGCAATGGTGCTTCGGGGACGACTCAAGCGATCTGAGAGAGTATGCTTGGGGTGAAGGGATTTCGGGTGACAAGACCCAACCGGTCGGGCAGAAGAAGGGGAACGCGTGGGGGGTGTACGACATGCACGGGAACGTCTCGGAGTGGTGTGAGGACAGTTACGGGTCGTATTCCTCAAGAGCCGCGACGGATCCGACGGGTGGCTCCGGTACCGGTCGCCGCATTGTCCGCGGGGGTTCCTGGAGTTACTACGGCCATGTCGAGTGGCGATCGGCTGGCCGCCACAGGGAATATCCTAGTTACATTCACTACCTCCTCGGTATGCGGGCCGTCTTGCGTGCCAAGTAGAGGAAGGGCCCCTCGACAGCAAGGGCATTCTGCGCCATCTTCGGCAGTTGCATGAGTTCCCGCGGGGGGGCGTTTTCACTGAGGCCGCCCGGCGCGAAACGCCGGCTGCGCTTTGCGCAGCAGCGCTGTGTCAAGGGCTGGCCCACGTACCGGCTCCTGCGGCGCCACTCGGGCTACCGCTTCCGGCGGCGGTATCGCCGGCTGCTGCGCGAACGTCGGTTCTCGGAACTCGGCCCGCGCGTGGCGGCATGGACCTGTCACGCCGTAGCTCGTCCCGCCCAAAGTGCCCGCCTTCGCGCCTGCGGCGCTTCGGCGTGGCGCCTTCGCTTCTGCCTCGCTCCGCTCGGCGAGCGAAGGCGGATCGGCCGCGCGGCCCACGCGGACACGTGGGGGCTGCGGCGGGCGGTGCTGGGCTGGTGACGCAACACTTTCAGTCGCGCGGACCGCGGGCGTATAATCCCTTCGCGGTACGTCTCCTGTTGGGGAGAGGCGTCCGACTCGGGAGGATTCATGGCCGTTCGGTTCCAGATGGACGAGGCAAAACTGGCCGCGTTGTGCCGGCGGTGGAAGGTCGGGAAACTCGCCCTGTTCGGCTCGGCGATTCGTGAGGACTTCAGGCCGGACAGCGATATGGACCTGCTCGTGACGTTCCTGCCCGATGCCCCCTGGAGCGCCCTCGATCTGGTGACCCTGCAGGATGAGTTACGCATCCTCGTGGGGCGCGAGGTGGACCTTGTCGAGGAGGCGGGGCTGAGGAATCCTTTCCGTCGGCGCCGCATTCTGGAGACGATGCAGGTGGTCTATGCCGGATGAGAAAGCGGATGCGGCATATCTCTGGGACATGCTCGACGCGGCGCGCGCGATCCTGGATTTCACGCGGGGTGCGGACCTCGCGGCCTATCGCCGCGAGCCGATGATGCGCCGGGCGGTCGAGCGGGAACTGGAGATCGTCGGCGAGGCGGCGGCGCATGTGAGCGAGTCGTTTCGGGCCGCCCACCAGGAAATCCCGTGGCGCTCGGTCGTGGGCCTGCGAAACGTCCTGATCCACGCGTACGGCCAGGTTGACGATGCCCGCGTGTGGAAGGTAGTCGTCGATCATCTCCCGACCATGATCCGAGATCTGACCCCGCTGCTCCCTCCGGAACCGGGGTCGTAGGAAGCGCGCTCCCCAGACAATGCGGCACGGTTCAAACACGGGTCACACTTCGGGCCTTCGCCACGCCGGAGCGAGGCTTCGGCCTCGCGAAGGCGGGGGCCGCGGCTGCGCTCGGGGGCGCATCCCTGATCCCGGATGCCCGATGCCGGATTCCGGCACGCGGCACGAGCCGACGGCCGACATCCGGAATCCGGCATCCGGGATCAGGCCGACGCAAGCCGCCTTCGGCGTGTTCCCGAACTGAGCCCTCGTTTGAACCATGATGCCGTTCTTTGTTCCCTCCGGCCGGTCTGATCCAGAAAGTGCAGACCGGCCGGATCATCCGCCGCCGAGTTCGCGCTCGCACTGGAGAATGAGCCGATCGAGCCGGTCGGAACGCCGGGAATCGAGCCCGACCGCCTTGCGGAAGTCGGCGAGGGCCTCCTTCCAGCGCCGGGCCTCGAAGTGGATGACGCCGCGGGCCTCGAATCCGGAGGCGAAGCGGGGGGAATCGCGCAGGAGATCGTCGAGGATCGGGAGCGCGCGCTCTCCGCCCTCCCACTTGCGTACGACGAGTGCGAGCATGTATCGTGCGGTCACGTACTTGGGATGGACCGCCAGCGCCCTGTCGAGATCGGCCCGGGCCGGCGCGTAGTCCATCCTCTGGAACTTGAGCGTCCCGCGGTTCGCCCACGCGCGGTAGTTCAGCGGATCGAGGGCGACGGCCCGGTCGAAATAGGGTTCCGCTTCCGCCGCCTTTCCCTGCTGAAAGAGGAGCGTTCCCATGTCCGAGTTCGCGAAGCTGTCTTCGGGATTGATGCGGAGCCCCTCGCGGAAATCGGCCTCGGCCTCGACCGGCATTCCGGACTCGAAGTAGATCGCGCCGCGATAGCGGAGGGCGGCGTAGTAGTTCGGACAGATCCGGACGGCTTCGGCGTAGTCGTCCCGCGCCTTCTGTCCCCATTCTGTCCGCCGGTCCGACGGCGGCTGGAACTTCCTCCGGAACGCGTCCCCCCGGAGCTTGAAGTATTCCTCCTTGCGCGAACCGGAATCGATGAGTCGCGTGAGGTGGGCGATGGCGTCGTCCGGGCGGTTCTGGGCGAAGGCGATCGCGGCCTCGACGAGGGTCATCTCCTCTCCGAGGTTCCCCAGTTCCTGCGCCCGGCGGAAGTCCGCGACCGCCTTCTCCCGGATGGCGGCGAACGACGGCGGCTCGGCGCCGGCGTCGGGACCCGTCTCGGCGAGTTCCATGTAGCGGGCCAGGTGCAGTCTGCCGCGCTCGAGGAACGCGGCGGAGTAGTTCGGCAGGAGCCCGACGGCCTTCGCGAAGTCCTCCTCGGCCTCGCGGGGTTTCCGCAACCGCGCCTGCGCCTGCCCGCGCGCGAGGAAGGCCTCGTGGAAGTCGGCGAACTTCCCGATCGCGCGCGTGAAGTCGGCGACGGCGGTCTCCAGGAGGCGGCGCGTCCGCGAAAGGTCGGCGCCGGCGCGATAAAGGTCCCGTTCCGCCTCGTCGAGATTGCGGCGACCGGAGTCGTAGTCGGGCTGGGCGTCGGAGCGGGCCTTCTTCGCGGCCTCGGCGTCCCGTTGCGCCTTCTCCTCCTTCTCGCGACGCTCGCGGTCCTCTCTCTCGCGCGTCGTGCGGGCCTCCTCGTCGCGGGCCGCGCGCTTGCGGCGGGCCAGGTCGGCCTTCCGCGGTTCGCCGCCTTTCTGGTAGAGCACCTCGGCCCGGTTCCAGTCGCCCCGGGCGAACGCCGCGTCGGCGTCCGCGAGCGTCTGCGCGCGGGCCCGGTCCGAGGCGGACCGCGAGGAGACGAAGATCTCGGCGACGGCGACCGCGGCCACGAGGACGACGGCGATCGCGAAGGCGCCCGCCCGGTTCCGGGAGACGCGGCGCGCGAGCGTCGTCGCGAGCGATGCTCGGCGCGCGGCGATGGCCTCGCCGCGGATCCAGCGGCGGAGGTCCTCCGCGAGGAGCCGGGCGGTCGGATAGCGGCGCTCCTGCTCCTTCTCCAGGCACTTCAGCGCGATGGTCTCCAGGTCGTGCGGCACCGCGGGGTTCAGCTCCGACGGCAGCCGCGCGTCGGACTTCGTCACCAGCTCGAGGGTCTCCAGCGGGCTCGACCCGTGGAACGGCGGCCGGCCGGTCAGCAGCTCGTACAGCACCGCGCCCAGGCTGTAGACGTCCGTGCGGCGGTCGAGCGCGCTGTTGCGCCCGCGGGCCTGCTCGGGCGACATGTAGCTGGGCGTGCCGATCACCGTCCCCGAGACGGTGATGCGGCTCTCCGTGCGCACGCTCTTGGCCAGGCCGAAGTCCATGACGTAGGGCTTGCCCTCCTTGTCGATCATCACGTTCTGCGGCTTGAGGTCGCGGTGGATGATCCCCTTGGAGTGGGCGTGATCGACGGCGGAGGCGACCTCGGCGAGGAGTTCGGCCGCCCGTTTCGCGGGGATCTTCTGCCCGGCGAGGGTGCGGCCGTCGACGAACTCCATCGCGATGTGGGGCCGGCCGTCGACCTCGCCGACCTCGTAGACGCCGACGATGTTGGGATGGCGGATCGAGGCGGCCATCTGGGCCTCGCGGCGGAAGCGGGCGAGCTCGTCGCCCTCGGGGGGCGCGGTGAGGAGCTTGAGGGCGACCCAGCGCTTGAGCCCCGTGTCCCAGGCTTTGTAGACGATTCCCATGCCGCCGCGGCCGAGTTCCTTGACGGCGACGTACTTGCCGATACGGCTCTTCGCGTTCGCCGCCGCGGCGCGCACCTCCTCCGGGTCGTCGGGGAGCGGATCGTGTCGGGTGCTCCGGAGATCGGCCGAGGTGTGGGGGGAGACGACGGTCTCCTGCGTGATCAGGCCGCCCCCGCACTTCCGGCAGCGATAGGTCTGGCCGGGCTTGGGGTCGCGGATCGCGTAGCGCACGCGGCAGCCCTCGCAGACGAGGGTCGACTTGCGGGCGTCGTCGGACATCGACGGTCAGTGTAGCGCGGCGCGGCCGCGCACAGAAGGGCCTCGTTGAACCGCGGTCATTTCCCGGGCGACTGAAGCAGGAGCTTCGCCCGGCCGCGGATCAGCGCCAACCGCTCGCTCAACTCCACGAGTGCCTGGAGATCCCGTCGCTCGTCCTCCGACAGCGTGCCCTCGTTATTCCGGTCCATGAGGTCCCGGAGCTTTCCCTGCGTGGCGGAAGGAAACGCGAGGTTTGCGAGCTCCTCGATGTAGTCGAACGGGGCCTGGATCGTCTGCGCCATTCCGTATCTCCCAAGTGCGTTCCGACGCAAGCAGTATACCGGATTTCCTCTGCGAATTCCCGCCCTGGCGGGACTGCCACCGCGAACGGATTGACCGGATCGGACCCCGCCTCCCCCTTCGGATTTCATGTCTCCTGGTTTCTTGGTCTCCCTGTCTCCGGTCTCATGGGATATACTCCCTCTGAACCTTCTTTGCGGGTGTCTCCATGCCCTGCCCCCGCTGCGGCGGCGAACACCCGGCCGGAACCTGCGTTTCCATCGGCGACCTGCGGACGGGCCTTGCGCGGCCGGGCCGCCCCGAGGCGGTTCTCGACCTCGCCCCCGGCACGCTCGTCGGCGGCCGCTACCGCATCGACGCCTTCATCGGCCAGGGCGGCATGGGGGTCGTCTACCGGGCGCACGACTCGCGCCCATCGCGGTCGGTGGCGCTGAAGTTCCTCGCCGTGCGCGACCGGGCGGACGAGTCGGCCTTCGCGCGGTTCGAGAAGGAGGCCGAGCTCATCGCGTCGCTCAATCACCTGAACATCATCCAGGTCATCGAAATCGGCGAGTCGGACGGAAACAAGTACATAGCGATGGAACTCGCCGACGGCGGGACGCTGCGGGATCTGGTGAAGAAGCGCGGGAAGCTCCCGGTGGAGGAGGCGTCGGCGCTGATGAAGCAGGTGGGGCAGGCGCTGTCGCACGCGCACAGGAAGGGCGTCGTGCACCGCGACCTCAAGCCCGCCAACGTCTTGCTCACGAAAGAGGGCGTGCCGAAACTGTGCGACTTCGGACTTGCGAAAGGACTCACGGACAGCGAGATGTCGCGGACGGGGTACGGGATGGGGACGCTGGGGTTCATGAGTCCGGAGCAGCGGCGGGATGCGAAGGGTGTGGACCATCGGACGGACATCTACAGTTGGGGCGCGACGTTCTATCAGCTCGCCACGGGGAAGGACCCGCTGGCGTGGGACCCCGAGATCATCCCCGCGAGCGTCGCGCCGCTCATCCGGAAGTGCATGAAAGAGATGGAGGAGCGGTACTTCTCGATGGAGGAGGCGCTGGGGGCGATGGAGCAGGCGCCCTCGGGGGGGCACGCGGCTGTGGTCGTGGAGGAAGGGACCTGCCCGCAGTGCCGCAAGGCGAACCGTCTGGACGTGCGGTTCTGCGAGGGATGCGGGGCCGGGCTCTTCGAAAAGTGCCCCAAGTGCGGGGCCGAAGGTCGAGCGCCGATCCGATTCTGCGGCAAGTGCGGCTGCGACGCGGCGAAGGAGCGGAAGTACCGAGACCACTGGGCGCAGGCGCAGAAGCTCGCGGAGGCGTGCCAGTTCTCGCGGGCGATCAAGGAAGTCGACGCGGCGCTGGCGCTGTGTCCGGAGGAGACCGAGGCGCGGCAGCTTGGCGACGAGGTGCGGCGCAAGATGTCGGCCCTGGATACGCTTCGCCTCCGGCTGGAGGAGTGCTGGAAGGCGAAGGAGTACGAGGGGGCGGAGGGGGCGGCGCGCAAGATCTTGGAGATCGACCCGAACGACGACAAGGCGAAGAAGGTGGTGATCGAGGCGCCGGTGCTGCGGCGCAAGAAGGATGCGGCGAAGGCGCTCGCGGAGGCGCGCGACTCGCTGGCGCGGCGCGACCTCGACGCGGCGCTGGAAGCCGCGGACCGTGCATGCAAGCTGGATCCCGCGAACGCGAACGCGCAGGCGGTGCAGGCGGACCTCACGGAACGAAAGGCGAAGCTCGACGAGACGGTCGCGGATGCGGAGGAGCACCTCAAGGCGCGGCGGTACGAGGATGCCGTCGCGATCGCCGATCGCGTCCTCGCCGAATGGCCGAACTCCGCGGCGGAGAAGGTGAAGCGCGAGGCGCAGGCGGCGCTCGACCAACTGCGCAAGCACCTCGCGCAGGGGCAGAAGGCTTTGGAGGCGGGGCGGCACGAGGAGGCGGCGACGCACTTCGAGGCCGCGGTTGCGTTGAGGCCGGACCGGGAAGTGCAGAAGAAAGCGGGGACGGCGCGGGCGATCGTGAAGCGGAAGTTCGTGCGCGCGGCGGCGGTCGCGGCGGTCGTCGCCATCGCCGCGGTGGTGGTGCTGGCGACCTGGGCGGCGATCGACAACCGGGTGAAGCTCTCGCGCGGGGAGCGCGTGATGGCGGAAGGGAAGTTCGCGGAGGCACAGGAGAGTTTCCTGGCGGTGGGATGGGTGCTTGCGGATCGGGAGCGGGCGCGGGGGCTCGTGTCCGCGTGCGATCGGGCGCGCGAGGCGGAGCGGTTCGAGCGCGCCGGCCAGTGGGCGGAGGAGATGAGGGCGTGGGAGGATGTGCTCGCGGCTGCGCCGGCGACGCGGCCGTTCCGGGACGCGTGCGCGCGAAAAGTCGAGCAGGCGTACGCGGAGGCGATGAAGCGTGCTCATGACCACTTCGACGGCAAGCGATGGGCCCTCGCGCTTACGGCATGCGACGAGGCGCTGAGGGTGAAGCCGGGGGATGCGGGGGCGGAGGAGAAGAAGCGGAAGATCCGTCAGGCGGAAGTGGACTGGCGATACCAGGAGGCGATGACGCGAGCTGAGAAGCACTTGGCGGCGAAGGAGTGGGTGCAGGCGGCCGAGGCATGCGACGAGGCGCTGAGGGTGAAGCCGGGGGATGCGGGGGCGGAGGAGAAGAAGCGGAAGATCCGTCAGGCGGAAGTGGAGTGG
>JACPRC010000173.1 GCA_016190175.1 Planctomycetota bacterium | reverse complement strand
GAGGTACACCGAGCCCATCCCGCCCGCCCCGAGGCGCCGTTGGAGGACGACGCTCCCGAGCTTCGTCCCGACGAGCGGGTCCATCACCTTTGTCTGGTCCATGGGCTTCATCCTATTATACCCGCCTCCCCGCGTCACGGTTCTGGTGCACTTTCCATTCCCGGCGTCGTCCGAATATAATGGGAGATCCATGATCCTGCTCCTGGCGGTCCTCCAGGCCGACGACTTGGAGGCGCGTCTCCAGCGGCGTCCGACGGTCTCGCTGGAGCTGAAGGACGTTTCGCTCCGCGCCGCGTTCGAGGAGCTGTCGCGGCGCACGGGCATCGCGTTCGAGACGGACCCGGGGATCGCGAACGACCGCGTGACGGCGAAGCTGGAACGGGCGGGCGCCTTCGAGGCGGCCCACGCGATCTGCCGGGCCCACGGCGGCGCGCGGCTCCTCTTCCCCACCTTCGCCCGCAAGGTGCAGGTCGTCCCCGGCGCCGCCGCGGCGATGCCCGCGTCGGACACGGGGCCGTTCCACATCCTCCTCGCGAACGTCCTCCTCACCCGGACCCATTCGTTCGACCGGAAGCCCGAGCGGAGGATGTCCGTCACCCTCTGGCTGGCGTGGACGGAGGACGGGTCGCCCGCCTCGCTCGCCCCCCAGGCGGTCGTGACGGAGGCAGTGGACGACACCGGTCGGGACCTCCGCATCGAGCCGGGCCCTGCGGCCCGTCCCACCAAGCTCCTGGGCAAGCCGGTCCTGGCGGATCCGACGACGCTGCGACTCGACCATCCGGCCCCCGCGGCGCGGCGCATCCGCGTCCTCAAGGGATACCGGGAGGCGGTCTTCATCGCGGAGACGCGCCCCGTCCGGATCGAGGGCCTCGAGACCCTCCCCGCCTCGTCGAAGGGAGGGGAACTGACCGTGAAGCAGATCGGCCGCTCCGGGCGCGGCTTCACCGCGCTGATGGAGGGGCCGCGCCCCGACGGGGACTTCACGCTCCCGGACCACCACCAGGGTCTGTGCTTCCTCGATGCGCAGGGCCGGCGCTACCCCGCGCGGGTCACGACGAGCACGGTAGGCGCGCAGCGCGTGACCTTCGAGGTCGTCGTGCACGACGTCCCGGAGGAGGCGCGGATCGTCGCGGTCGAGTCGAGCCTCGTCTCCCGCTGGAAGAGCTGGAAGATCCCGTTCGAGTTCGCCGACGTGGAGCTGCCGTGATCGCCGCACTCGTGATCGGGCTATGCCTCCTGGACGGCGTCGAGAAGGCGGTGCGCGACGCGCTGCCGCGTCGCGAACGAGGTGCCTGCGGAAACGATCCCCCTGGACTTCCGGGACCTCCCGCTCAGATGAGAATTAGTTTCATCTGGACCGGAGGGACCCCGGCCGGTAGGATGAAGGTCCGATGTCCGTGAGAACCCGGACGGAGCCGCCGCAGGCGCTTGACCGCGATACCCTCCTGCGGATTCACCGCACGATGCTCCTGTCCCGGAGGATCGACGACAAGGAGATCCAGCTCAAGCGGCAGAACCGGATCTTCTTCCAGATCTCCGGCGCGGGCCACGAGGCGGTGCTCGTCGCCGCCGGCATCGTCCTGAAGCCCGCCCACGACTGGTTCTTCGCGTACTACCGGGACCGCGCCCTCTGCCTCGCCCTGGGCGTGACGCCGGCCGAGATGTTCCTCGAGGCGGCCGGGGCCGCGGCCGACCCCGCCTCCGGCGGCCGGCAGATGCCGAGCCACTGGGGCCACAAGTCGTACAACATCGTTACCAAGTCCTCCCCCACGGGCACGCAGTTCCTCCACGCCGTCGGATGCGCCGAGGCGGCGTGGCGCGCGGAGCGGCTCGGGAAGCCCGACCTCGCCGCCGGCTTCCGGCCCGACGCGGTCGCCTACGTCTCCGCGGGCGACGGCACGACCAGCCAGGGCGAGTTCTGGGAGTCCCTCAACACCGCCTGCAACCTCAAGCTGCCCGTCCTCTACCTGATCGAGGACAACGGATACGCGATCTCCGTCCCGGTCGAGGTG
This sequence comes from Planctomycetota bacterium, assembly GCA_016190175.1. Classification (GTDB taxonomy): domain Bacteria; phylum Planctomycetota; class MHYJ01; order MHYJ01; family JACPRB01; genus JACPRC01. The sequence goes on along the minus strand of JACPRC010000173.1, from coordinate 7,338 downwards.
CAGACCGCGGGCGGCGGCATCTCCCGGCTCGTGGCCGGCTTCCCCGACCTGCTCGTCGAGGAGGTCGACGGGTGCGACCCTCTCGCGAGCCTCGCCGTCCTGAAGCGGGCCGCCGCGTGGTGCCGCGAGCGGCGTGGCCCGGCCCTCGTCCACGCGAAGGTGATCCGGCCGTATTCCCATTCGCTGTCGGACGACGAGACCCTGTACAAGTCCCCGTCCGAGCGGAGCGCCGAGGCGGAGCGCGATCCGATCCCGCGCTTCGCGGAGTTCCTCCTCGCGCAGGGACACGCCACCGAGCGGGAGCTCGAGACGATCCGCGTCTCGGTGGACGCGGAGGTGGAGAAGGCGGCGGAGGAGGCGCTGGCGGCGCCCCGGCCCGCGAAGGAGACGGCGGCGCTGCACGTCTATTCGCCCGACGTGGATCCGACGGCGGCGGAGTTCGACACGGAGGAGCGCGCGCCGGTCGACGGACCGCCGAAGACGATGGTCGACCTCATCAACGCGTGCCTCCACGACGAGATGGCGCGCGATCCGCGCATCCTCGTCTTCGGCGAGGACGTCGCGGACTGCAGCCGCGAGGAGCACCTGCCCCGGGTCAAGGGCAAGGGCGGCGTCTTCAAGCTCACGGCGAACCTCCAGCGCCGCTTCGGAAGCGTCCGCGTCTTCAACACGCCGCTTGCGGAGGCGAACATCGTGGGCCGTGCGGTCGGGCTCTCCCTGCGCGGGCTCAAGCCCGTCCCCGAGATCCAGTTCTTCGACTACATCTGGCCCGCGATGCACCAGTTTCGCAACGAGGTCTCCGTGATCCGGTGGCGCTCCGACGGGGCGTTCGCGTGCCCGATGGTGATCCGCGTCGCGATCGGCGGCTACCTCACGGGCGGCGCGATCTACCACAGCCAGTGCGGCGAGAGCCTCTTCACCCACATCCCGGGCCTGCGCGTCGTCATGCCCTCGAACGCGCTCGACGCGAACGGCCTCCTGCGCACCGCGATCCGCTGCGACGACCCGGTCCTGTTCCTGGAACACAAGCACCTCTACCGCCAGACCTTCAACAAGGGGCCCTACCCCGGTCCCGACTTCATGATCCCGTTCGGGAAGGCGAAGGTGGTGCGACCGGGCAAGGGCCTCACGATCCTCACCTACGGCGCGACGCTGCATCTCTCGCTCGTCGCGGCGAAGGCGGCCGCCGAGGAGGACGGGATCGACCCCGAGGTGATCGACCTGCGGTCGCTCAGCCCGTTCGACTGGAACGCGATCGCGGCTTCGGTGAAGAAGACGAGCCGGGTGCTCGTCGTGCACGAGGACGCGATTTCATGGGGCTACGGCGCCGAGATCGCGGCGCGGATCGCGGCCGAGCTCTTCGAGTGGCTGGACGCGCCGGTGCGGCGCGTGGCCGCGATGGACACGTTCGTCGCGTACTGCCCGGACCTCGAGGACGAGATCCTGCCGCAGGTGGAGGACATCCGCGGGGCGATTCGGGAGATCGCCGCGTACTGATCCGGGGGAGGCGCTTCATGAGGGCACTCCTGGCGGCGCTTTCCATCTCAATCTCGGGCTGCGGCCGAGAACTCTCGCGAAAGAGCCGGGCTACGATGCGCCCTGAAGCTCCTCCTTGACCTTCTGGGCGAGGATCATCTTGATCAGGGACTGGTACGGAACGTCCCTCTTGTTGGCGAGCGTCTTGAGTTCCTCCAGAAGCGACTCCGGCAGCCGGATGGAGATGCTCCGGGTACTTGGGCGGAGGTTGGGAAAGATCGCCGGCCTTGCCTTCCGCCAGCCCAGGAAGTCCGCGGAATCGTGCGCAGCCCAAAACGTCCGCTCCTCCGCCTCGGTACGGAAACGCGGGAGCCTCTTCGGTTCATGGGCCATGGCAGATGCTCCTTCCGCTTCGGTCTGATCCCGGGCGGAGATCACGCGGATCCGCTTCCCTCGGGCCGCGAACGCCACGAAGAGCCTGCGGCCGGCGTCCGTTCTCCCGAGCACGTAGTACCGGAGTTCCTCACGGGAGTGGGCGGCGTCGCAACCCGGGAACAACGGCGCGTTGAAGAAGACCTCCTCGCACTCCGCGCAAGAGACCTTGTGCTTCTTCCAGTTCTTGGTGTCGTCCCCTCGATCCCACTGGAATCCCTCGAATCGGGTCAGGTCGATCACCGCTCGGGCCTCTCGTATATCTCCATCATATACGAGGCGACGGCCGCGTAAAGGGACTCGTTCCCCATTCCTTGGACCGCGCCGGTCGAGCTGACCGCCGCGCGATCCGCTCGCGCACCAGATGGATGTCCGCCGACGACAAGTCACGCTCCGAGCTGGGGCACCGGCAGGATCGCGGCGGCCGGCTGGGTGGACGATCCCGTGCGCCGCTGCCAGAACCCGACGTCGCGCCAGCCGCCCTGCTTGTAGCCGACCTCGCGCAATGTGCCCACGTGGCGGAAGCCGAACGCCTCGTGCACGCCGACGCTCGGATCGTTGGGCAACGCGATCGCCGCGACCTGCGTGTGGTAGCCCTGCTGATCGAGCAACGGGAACAGCCGCTCGTACAGGAGCCGGCCGACGCCCTGCCGCGCGCAGTCGTGCGCTACGTAAACGGTGACCTCGGCGCACCAGTCGTAGGCGGCGCGCGCCTTCCACGGCGTCGCGTACGCGATGCCGACCACGCGCTCGTCGCGGGTCGCGACCAGCCACGGATAGCGCGTGTCGTACTGCGTCCAGTCGGCGATCCACTCGTCGGGTGTCTGCGGCGACGTCCGGAAGTTGAACGTCGTCGCCGCGATGTAATGGTTGATGATCTCGCACACCGCCGCCATGTCGGCGGCCTCGGCGAAGCGCACGGCCACGGAGGGCATCAAGCGGATCCTTTCTCGTTTCTGACAAGCCGCATCCCGGTGCGCGCAACGCGGCATACAGTCGGTGGGCCCCCGACTTCTCCGCTCCCCACCCTGGGCCCGGGGATAAGCCACCCAAACGTCGATCCGTAGCGTACCCTTCCTCGATCGGCTGGTCAATCCGATCCGTCCGGGGGGCCGAAGGGAGGGCGGAACGGTCCGGCGGATGGGCTTCCGAGATGCGGTCGGGGCCATCCGGCCGACGCAGGAGGCCGGCGAGCGGACTCCGACCGGGCGCCACATGTCTCGAGGATCTTACGTGGAAGCTCACCGCCCTCTACGGCGAGGCGAACGTGCGCGCGGCCGCGGAACACTTTGCAGAAGGGCCGGGTTGCGGGGAATCCGGACCTCCTGACATAGCCCCATCTCGAAATGTCGGCTCTTCGGCCTGCTGCGGTTCTTTCTGCTGTCGGCATGCGTGTCGCAAGAATTGCGGCAGGCTTCCCGTCAACTGCTGCTCGAAAGGTGTTCCCCTACTTTGAGCCATGCTGAATTCTCCATCATCGATCGCGGGAATCACTCACTCCATGAGCGCGGGAATCGACACTATCCGATTTCCGCGATTTCTCCCATCTCCTCCGGCCGCACAAGCACATGCTCACAGGGAAGGGGGGTTTGGACCAAGACCACGATCATGTTGCTCTTGCCGGTGTTGGTGATTTCGTGAGCGGCGTTGACGGGGACATAGACCGCCTCGCGCGCGGCAACCCTTTTCATTTCACTCCCGACGATGATCTCTCCTTCTCCTTCGACAAAGAAGAGGATCTCGGCGGACATGGGGTGGCGATGAAGCGGATTATTCTGCCCCGGTTGAAGGCAGTACATGTTGAAGTGCATCTCGCCCGTCGCGAAGAGGCGCTTGCGCAAAAAGGTCTTGGGCCGAAACTCGACCTCGTCGTCGATCCTTCGGGTTTGCATAGGACACTCCTCCTGTTCGGCTTCCCGGCGAGATCGTCCCCGTGCCGCGAACGCCGAAGTGTTTTCCCGCTTCCGGCTCCTTCAGTGCGACCCTGGTTTCTCCTGAGTCTGGCCGGACGCTGCCATCGGCGGGTCTCGTACCGTGAGGGCGAAGGTCGCGGCCGCTATGACCATCGGGATCGAGATGATCAGGAAGTCGGCCAGGATCGGTCCGGCCGCCGCACCTCTGCTCCGGATTGTCCCGAAAACCCCCATCGCCGACCCCATCCTCTCCGCCTTGGCCCGACCGGCCACCAACGCCGTCGTCGAGGGAGTCGGCGGCCCAGAGGGCCAGGAATTCGCGTCGTGTCGTCATGACCCTCCCCTCAGCTTTTTCTGGCAGTACGCATAAAGCGCATCGTAGAGCGGGAATTCCCACGCGAGCTTCTGATGATCGTCGTCGGTCAGGAGCGCACAACCGCGAGCGATCGCCTCCAGCCCATCTCCCTCCGGCATCTTGTAGGCCGAAGTCTCCGGGCTGACGTCGGCGTGATTCACGATCTTCGCGACCTCATCGAGGGCCGGGTCCTTTCCCCATAGGTGAAAGGCGCGCATCAGCGTCACGAAGCTGCAGACCTCGCCCTCGGGCAGCTTCTGATGGGTGTAGTCGGAGCCTTTCGCGTCATAGCTCTTCGCGCCGAGCGTTCCGGCCGTTTCGAGCACCTTCTCGGCGGGAACGAAGAGGAACTGCGCCTCCTTGTCGATGAACCGCTTGATCAGCCAGGGGCACGCCACGCGATCCACATTGCCCCCGGCCCTCGTAACCCAGATCATTTGCTCCCCCGGAATCGGAGTCTGAGGACGCCGGACGATTTGTCCATGTCTCCCGTGCGGTCGTGCGCGGAGACCGCCATCTTGTACGTGCGGCCGACGTCGAACCGGGTATCGTCTTCGTGACCGGTGTCGAGCTTTCGTTCCAGCTCGAGGGTCCACCATCCGTCCGTCCACGTTCCCTTCGCCCGCACGTCGGCGGCGCTTCCCGTCGGAGTGCCGGGCAGATACTGAGGCACGCTCGCGTCCCCCTTCTCCTTTGGAGCGGGTTGCTTCTTCTCCACGGTGTCGCCCGCATCCTCGGGGCGCGCGATCCAGATCTCCTTCCCGCCGCGATCCTTGCAGGACTTGGCCTTCCCTTCGGGCTTGGCGCGAGTGTACCGGTGCGTCCGGTCCATCGCGTAGCCCTGCGGATTCGTGCGGGACGCCTTCCACTGCCAGACGTCCCATACCGCTTCCTTGCCCGAGAGCATGTCGTCATCGAACTCTCCGCTCAGCTCGAAGGCCAGCGCGAACATGTCTTCTCTCTCGGTGCCTTCGACGTAGGCGTTTTTCTCGGCGCTCCACGTCCACGGCTTGTGCGCCGCATCGTCCTTCGTCTCATCCTTCCAACGGACGAGGAAATAGACGTGCGTGTCCGTATGGACCGATTTCAAGATCACCTGGGTGGACTTGCCCTTGTCCGGAGGCAGCGGCCGGGAAACGGCGATTTCGAGACCGGGCGCGTCGCGCCACGCCGCGTCGTCGGCGACGCCGTCGATCTTCGGCGCCGCGGCGACTCGGTCGGACACGACCTCTTTCTCCTCCTGGAAGGAAATCAGCAGGGCGAGCATGAGAAACATAGGTCCTCCTAGAATTGGATCTGAACCTGGACGATGAGGCAATCTTCCTTGTCGTGCGTCACTCCCCGGACCGTGATCTCTTCGCCGTAGATCGTGCGGAGCACGTTGACCTTCACCTTCGCGAAGTCGTTCGCGTACCAGGTTACGCCGATCGTCACCGTGTCGATCACGCCGGGGAAACTCGAGAGGAACGGGGCGAGGTCCGCGTCGAGATCCAGCCGCGACCATCGGGCGACGACCTGCCACGCTCCGACGCCCGGCTGGAGCAGGAAGGGGGCGGCGGGCCGTACGCCCTTCCACGATTTCTCCTCTCCCGTGATCACCCACGACGCCTGGACGTATCCGCCGATCAGATCGGCGGCGACGTCATTGAGCTCCTGCCGTACGAGCATCAACTCGGCCGTCACGGCGAAAGGGCCTTCGAGGAACGCGATCTCGGCGCCCAGCCGAAGCCGGTCGCCGTCCAGTTCGGTGCCCGAAGCGTATTCTCCCCACGGTACGCGCGCCTCCGTCTTGAGCTCCTCTCCGCCGAGGTCGATCTCCTCGCGCCCGAACGTGATCGAGCCGCCGAACTGCAGCCCGCGCCACGGATGGGCCACGAGCCGCGCGGCCACGTCCTTGTCGCTGGTCGTGTCCTCTCCTCCCGTGCCGTTGTATAACCCCAGCCCGTATTCGAGCCATCCGAACCGGCCCAGGATCGTGATGCCGTGATCCTCGGCGGGAACGAACTGGTTCAGGACGGAGAAGTTGATCATGTCCATGTGCCGCAGGCTGGCCATCTCCTCCAGCGAGAAAGGCTCTTTCATCCGGCCGAAGAGGAATCGGTGCTCCCCGACCCGGAACCCGACCCAGGCCTCCTCGAGCTCGACGCCGTCGTCCGAGAACTTCGGCTCGATGTGGAACATGAACCTCTCGAAGAAATCGCCCGAGAACTCGAGGCGCATTCTCCGAAGAACGAATTCGCTCTCGTGGGCTCCGCCGGGCTCGAAGAACACGCCGTTGACCTGGAGGAGCCCCTCCACTGTGAACTTCAGATCCTTCGTCTTGATGAAGAACCCGCCGTCGTAGCCGGCTTGTACGTCCGGCTTCGGGGGCTCCTGCCGGAGCATCCAGACCAGGAGCATCGTCATTTGGAGGCGACCCCGGAGATCTCGAGATCGTCGAATTCGGTCACCGAGTCCGCCTTCGTCCAGAGCCCGACCCAGCCCTCGCCGAAGGACTTGTCCTCGTGATCGATCAGGAGCTTCCCGTCGAGGTACGCCTGGATCCCGGCTCCCTTGGCGACGACACGGATCGTGTGCCACTCCCCCAGCGCGGGCGCGGCGACCCTGGTCGAAGCGATCTGGCCGCGCTTGCCGTCCTTCACGGTGTAGAGGCGGAAGTTGGTCTCGAGCGCATTGGCGCGCACGAGGAAGTAGTTCTTCTCGTCCCTTGCGCGGAAGACGATGCCGCCGCTCGCGTCTTCGCTTCCCGAGACGGGCTTGAACCGCACCGTAACGTCCGCGTCCGAGAATCTCGTCTCCTCCAGGAGGGCGACGTTGAAGGCGTTGTCCTTCGAGGTCTGGGCGAGCACGTGGCCTTCCCCGGATTTCCTCCGCTCCCACGAGCCGGACGCGAATCGCCACTTCGGATTGTCCTTCTCGAAGTCCTCTTTCAACGTCACCTTGTCCTGAGCGGCGATCGAGAGCCGCGGGGTGTCGGCAGACGGCCCACGGGAGTCGCAGGCCGCGAAGAGAACGGCGGAGATCAAGAGCTTGTGCATCGTTCCTCCCTCACCCTCCTTCGCGGGGAAGCCCCGCCGCTTGCGGCGGGGATGAACCGCGAGAAGGAGGGTGCCCTCCGTAGCGCCGACCCATCGGATGCGCGAAGGAGGGCTTCCCGCTTCG
>JACPRC010000174.1 GCA_016190175.1 Planctomycetota bacterium | reverse complement strand
GTGCGTCCGGGGAGATCCCGGCAAGAGGAATCGGAGGAGGTGGCCCCCTATGACCCGCCCCTGAGTGGCCCCCTATAACCCGACCGCGTGTGGCCCCCAATACCCGACCGCACGTGGCCTACCATACCCCGGCCGCTGACAGGAGGAGGCCGCGGCCTCCCTTTCTCGGGACAGAGTATCTCATCTCCCCTCCGAAGCGTGGATTCACTGCGCGGTCGGATCGGACTCAGGACGACGGCGAGGCCCGGGCGTGGGACGGGTCACGATGGTTCCGCGCGCTTTCACTCTTCCCCATGCCGACCTCCCCAGCCTCGCGGGGAACCCATAGAACTTGCAGTCCCCCTATATATCACCAAACTGTTACCTCTTTGGAGGGGGGTAATTCCGCAGATTGGGTCCTTCTGGCCTCCAGAGGCCCGCCTGCGCGAGTGAGGGTGTTACCTCGGCGAATGTAAGTCGTTGGCGTTCGGAGAGGGGTCCGTCCGCGCGGATGTATCGACCTCGTTTTTCGGCGTGATTTCGCAGAGAATTCGATCACGAATTCGTACGATTTTTTTCCATCGCTTCTGGAGGTAGCTCCGGTAGCTGGGTTTGTCCGGAGCGAGGAGACGGGCCGCGGCGGCGATGCTGTCGGTCTCGGCCACCGCGCGGAGGATCTTGATGTCGTTGCGTGTCAGGAGCCGCGCAACATCGAGGATGCGGCAGAGCGCCGAGGCCAAGGTCTTGGCATCTTGAGTGACGGCGATCTTGCGGTCGGTGATGTGGAGAGACCCCGGCTCGAAAAGCAGAGCCACCGTGCCGTTGCGATCAAATGGGGGCCCCATACGAGTCGACTTCCGTACTGGCAAGGGACGTGCCAACCTCGCGGACGGGGTCGAAATCGCGGCCGATCAGCTCCCAAAGGCCCGATCTCGCGGGAATCGGCTCGCGGATGCCGGAGCCGATTCTTGTGACGTTTCTCGTCAGGCCGCCGGCGCGATTTCGCGATTGGAGGGCATCCAGGCCATCCTGGAGGCCGTTCTACGGATGTCGACAGACCGTGTCTGGATGGGCTGGTAGGCACGAAATCGGGTCGCTGAGATGGCGCTGAACATGCCGAATTCCGATCGTCCCGCGCACATGGCATCTCAGCCGTTCCACGGTGGCCCGAAGTTCGGCGTACCCGCCGCGCCATTCGCGCCGGGCAAGGGCGGCCAGAGCGTCCAAGGTGATCCTCCGCCCGCCGAGATAGGCCCGGACGAGCCGCGGGATCTCCATCACACGCTCCGAAAGCGTAGGTAGCCGCAGGGTCGCGTGTGCGAAACGTCGGAGAATAGCCGGCGGAAGCTGCGCGTCGTCCGTGCAGATGGCGATGAAGCGGACATCCATCGCTTCCTCGGGCCCTCCACCGACAGGTCGGGCCTTTCCATCCAGGATCCGTCCGAGGGACTGCTGCTCCTCGGCGGGCATGGCGTCGATCCGCTCAAGGACGAGCGTCCCGCCGCGGGCATCCCGGAGGAACCCTTGTTTCTCGGTGCAGGCGCCGGTGAATGCCCCCCGGACATGGCCGCAGATCTCGATCCAGGGGTTCGCCAAGGTGTCGCAAGGCACCGCGACGTATGGGCCTTTCGCGCGGCGGGAGGCCCCGTGGATTCTCCTCGCAAGTTCCATCATCTCCGATCTGCAATCCCCGACGATGAGGATCCGCAGCCCGGTCCGGGCCAGCCGAAGCGCGTCGTGCATGATCCGCTCCATCGCGCGGGCCGGCCGGGGGAGGATCGACTTCAAGCGACGAGCGCCCGCCGTGGCGGCTCGGGTGGCACCGGTCCTCCCGAGGTTCGCCTCCGCAAGGGCGAGCATCTCGCGGAACTCGACCGCGCGCGGGACGTCCATGAGGGCAGAAGCTGTACGTTCACCCGTGATCGCCGCCGCCCGCATCTCCGCCCAATCGCCCAAGAGGGCCGCGACCCGTCCCCGAGCGCGCGACAGGAAGAGGGTACCGATGGGATACTCCTCTCCACGGAGGAGATTCCGGGTCCGCCGGAGATCCTCGCTCGCGCCGTCGTAGTCGCCCTCTTCGCCCCGCGCGACGGCACGGCAGGCGTGCGCGCGGACGAGGATCATCGGTTCCTCGAGGGACTGCGCGAGGTGAAGGGCTCGATCCAGGTTTTCGCGGACTCCGTCGAGGTGGCCCATTTCTATCCGAACGTATGCTGCACCGAGAAGGGCCTCGGCTTCGATCTTCGCGCTGGCGAGGTCGCGGCCCGTCCGGGCAGCGCGTTCCAGCAGGGTGAGCGACCGGGTCCTCTGCCCAAAGTCGAAGTAGACCGCCGCCCGCCGCATCCGATTGACGGCGAGATAACCTACATGACGGTGCGCGCGGTGGATGCGGTCGGCGACGTCGAGCCGCGCAAGCCCCTTTTCCCACTCTCCTGCCCGGAGCAAGGAGGCGGCTTGGTTCCCGATGGCATTCCCGCGCGCGAACGGCGTTGCGGCCGTCTCCTCCGCCAAGGCGAACTCCGCAAGGGCCCGCCTGAAGTCGTTCTCATGGAAGTGATCGCTTCCGAGCATGATCCGCAGGTTGGTATTTGACCCGGTGTTCGCCCGGAGGAGGAGAGCGCGCTCTATCGACTTGCGCATCTCCACCTTCCGGCCAAGGCGGAGCCACGCATACGCCTTGTGGAGTTGGATCTCCCGCGCCAAGTCCGCGGAACCGTCTTTGAAGCGAAGCGCCTGCCGGAAGGCCGCGAGCGCTTCGTGATAGCTCCCCAGTTCCCGCAGGATCACCCCGAGCTTCAGGAACCCATCGCCGGAGGGCGACGCGGCTGTGATCTGTCGTGCGATGGGGAGCGCATCGAGGAACCGCCCCTCCTCGCGGAGACGGTTCCGCTCGCGCGTGAGGCGTCGAAGCCTCCGCACCGAGAGTCCGCCATGCGACGTTCGCACAGCCGGAACGGCCCGGCCGGAAGCCGCCGTCCCATGCGCGGAGGAGTTCAACAAGCCGTTGATTGTACGTCCGGGCGTTGCGAATTCAAGGAACCTCTGCGATGGACATTCCCTTGCGGCCCGCGTAACGTGCGGCTTGGAATTCCGATGAACATCCAGGGGAGCGACCGCCCCGCCGGTGATAGAATCCCGCAGGGTTGTTGCCACGTGCATGAGGGAGGCTCTTCACGATGCGATTCAAGCTCCGGCTCTCGGACAAAGAACGGGAGGGCATCTTCGAGAGCGCGCGAGCATTCGGCCTTTCCCATGCCGAGATCATCGCCGGGGCTCCTGGGGTGATGGCGCTCGTCCTCAAGACGGCGCGCGAGACGGCAGGGGAGATCGGCATCCTTGTTCCGGGGCACGAGGGCGCGCTCTTCTACCCAGTGGCCGTTCCGACGCTCGAGGAGTTCCGCTCCAGCCCCGCGGCGAGTCTCGTGGAGGAGCACCTGCGGGACCTGGGCGGGGTCGCGGCAGGGACATTCGTGAAGGCCGATGTCGCGGATGCGGCGATCGCGGGACTCCAAGGCATCTTGGGGAGCGCGTCGGCTGCCGAGACCTACGGGTACGGGCTCGCCACCTACCTCGCGCTTCTCGCAGCGGCGCGGGCATATTCTGGAGGGCAGCTCGTAATCCGTTCGGGGAAGGACGGGCGGTTCTACCCGGTCACCCTTCCGGCTGGATCGACCGGGCGAGGACGATAGGAGTCGCGAGATCGAGTAGATGTCGGATGTTCGAGGAGGGAAGATCGTGGAGCTTCTCTGGCCCACGCGTTGGTGTCCCTGGTGCGAGGAGATTACCGAACGGATCGAAGGCGTGTGCGGACGGTGTCTCGCCCGGGCGGTGCTTCCGGATCTCGGCCTGCCGCCATGGCGCCTTGGCCTGCCCCGAGAGCCGGATGCTTCTTCACGAAGTCCCGCAGGATCGGAAGAGTAGGGATCTCCCTCACCCCTGGGAGCGAAGGGGCGTCTCGCCGGCAGCCTCCGTTTGTCACCGAAAATCCGCTTGGGAAAGCGCGGGGGGTGCCGAAGGCGGCGTTCTCGACGACGGACGCCGGGGATGCCGTCGTGGCCGGCTGGGATGACGATGCTGACGACGGGCGGGTGATGCTGGTCTTGGCGGCGGAACGTTGCTACAAGGATACCGGATGAAGGGCATACCGGATTCTCCCCGCGTCGGGAAGCTGGCCGCGGAGCTGACCAGTTGGTTCATGGGCGTGATCAAGGACATCGAGGCGATTCACTTCCGCAAGGTGGCTCCCCTGCCCCAGAGGATCATGGCCTGGAGGACGTTGGCGAGCTATGCCCGGGATCTCGTCGATCTGCGGGCGAAGGACGCGGGAGCCCAGGAGCAGTTTCCTCCGGCTCTCGGCTCCTTGGCCGCGCTGACATGCACGTCCTACCTCACCCCCAAGTCCGAAGACTGGTTCGCGGCGCTCGCGGAGATGCTCACGGAGTATCAGCTCCTCGATCAGAAGGCCGACCAGATGGCGGCATGCCTCATCCGTCCGGTGCGGCTCCTTGGCGACGCCTACCTGGATCAACTGCGCCTCATCGGCGTCTTCGCCGACCCAGTGCCGGAGACGGACCGGCACATCACGAAGACGGAGAAACCGCAGCGAACGGCGGTGGGCCTCGGGCTGGAATACCTCATCGCCCTGGCGGTCGAGCATGCGCGCGCGAACGTCGGCAAGATCCATGAGGCGATCCCCGAAGAGGATCCGCTGGGATGGATCGCCGAACGTCTTTTCATCGTCGCGAGGTAACCAGGCGGAGACGATAGCTTCGGCCTTCCGTTGGCGTGGGATTCCGAAAACCGCACCATCAGGCTACAGGACGAGGAGGCGGCCGGACCCTCGACTGCTTTCGTCGAGGCGGGTGTCTATTCGACCGCGACCGCGGATTCAAGCCGGGCGGTGTAGACGGACCAGGCGCGGCCCGCCTTGACGATCGCTACCTGGGTCGATCGGCTGCATCTCTTGCAGGAGTAGGGGCGCGTGCCCGCCTCCACGGCCACCTGGATCGACAGGGACCGGCAGTGCCTGCATGGGACGGAGACCTGACCACCTTCCTCGATGACCATTCGCTGTGCCCTCCCTCTTCAACCTTGCTTTGGCATCTCGAGATTCCCGGTGACGGCGGACGCGGAGGCATGGATCGTCCATCCCTCTGCCTCGTGGACGACCGTGATCGCGGTAGTGGCCCCGCACTTCGGACACTCGATGGACGAGTTCCCGGCATGGACCATGAACTTGAGCGAAACGGACGAACAGTGTCGGCAGGGAAGAAGAACCTCCTCGCCCTCCACGATGTCCATCAGCCCGCATTCCTTACCCGAGGAGTATATCATCCGGCTTCGGTGGATGCGTCGCAGAGCCGGCGCGAGCCGCCGTCCAGCGCCGCGCGCGGCGCACGAGATCGGCTCTCGTGAAGGGCTTGGCGAGGAAGTCCACCGCGCCGGTGATGGCGGCCTTGACGCGGAGTTCGTCGGCGGCCTGGCCCGAAACGAGGAGGATGGGGACGTCCGCCAGCCGCGGGTCCTCCCGGAGGAGGGCCGCGGCGGTGAGGCCGTCGAGGTCCGGCAGGGTGAGATCCAGGAGGATGAGGGAGGGCGGCGTCCGCCGGGCCGATGCGATGCCCTCCTCGGCGAAGCGGGCGCCTTCGACGCGGAAGCCCGCCTGCCGGAGAAAGAACGCGATGATGTGGAGGATCGGCGGATCGTCCTCGATGACGAGAACGAGGGGATCGTCTATCATGGCTCCCTCTGCGAATCGCAAGATCGGGAATGCCATGAGCACGCGGCGTGCCAGTGGAGAAGTCGGGCCGCGCGTCAGCGACCGGTCCGGGGACTTCACGTTCGGATACGAACTTGTCGGAGCGGACGACGATTTTGGACGCCGCTCCTTCCGTGACTGCGTCACAGAATCTCCTTGGAACCCAGGGCGCAGCGTATGAGAATCAGTGGGGATGAGGCACTTCTTGGGGAAGGTCGCGGCGACGGCCGCCGGAATCGGCTTCATCATCGGAGGCACGTCCGTCCGAGGCCAGGAATCCGACGAGAAGCTCGTCCAGCGCGTGGCCGCGCTCGACAAGAAGCTGGTGAAGGCGTTCGAGGATCTCGCCGTCCGGTACGACAAGGAAGGCGACGTCGAGGCGGCGTCGTTTTTCGCGGAGTGCTCGATCGGGCTCGGCAGCAAGGAGGAGAACATCAAGGCGATCAAGATCGACTGGGAGCTCAAGGTTTATCTCGGGAGGGTCCAGGGCGGCAAGGTGATGGAGAAGGTCCAGCCAATCCGTCAGAAGCTCGACTCGCTCGCCGCGGAGTACAGGAAGATCGTGGACGATCTGGTCCTCCGGTGGGTGCGGCGGAACGTCACGAAGCAGGAGTTGTCCGAGGAGGCGGCGAAGACGCTCCGCGAGTGCGTCGTGAAGCACGAGCTGGCACGCGGCGCGCATGAGTACGTCCGGACGACGCAGCGGTTCAATGAGTTGAGGCGGCACATGGGTCTGAGGTCGGTCCTCTGGGACTTCGAGAACTCGCGGAAGACGATCCTTGGCGCGTGGTATGCGGCGGAAACGGGGGATCTCGGTCACAATCAGCCGGAGAATCAGAGCAAGATCTTCCACACGGATGAGACGAAGTTCACTTTGGTGGACACGAGCGCGGTCCCCGCCGAACTCGCCGCGGCGTCAGACAACATCTGCTCGGCGGCTTTGGTGCGACAGGGTCTGCTCAACGCGAACGCGCGGAGGCTCTGGCTGGGGCATTGGACGGGGAGTCATTTCTCCGCCGACTTCCCGGTGACCGCGTACAAGATCCCACTGCTCCCGTACCGTGAGGACATCCCGACCCCCAGCCATCGGTACGAGCGCGGCACGATTGCGAAAGACTGGGTCGATACCGAGGAGACAGTCGACGTTCGCGGCAAGAGGATCCCGTTCGTCCGCTATCCGCACCAGGATGAGCCGGACGCCCCCTGGGCCTACCACGACGGGCAGGGAAGCGAATCGGGATGGCATGGTGCGCCGCAACAGGGACAAGACAAGTGCGGCATCCCGATCATGCTGCGTTTCTTCGGCAAGGCGACGCTGACCGACCTCGAAACAAGCCTGACGGACTGCGACGGGAAAGAGGTCCTCTGCGAGATCTACCGCGAGGGCGACAAGCGCGTCGAACTGGACGACTGGCCTACGGTGCTGCTCCTTCCCGAGACTCATCTCAAGAAGGGCGCGAAATACACCGTGACAGTGAAGTGCAAGGTCGACGGCATCGCGTTCGAGAAACGCTGGAGCTTCACGACGCGGAAGAAGTAGGCCCTCCTTAGAACGACCATGCCAGGATGTCGGCCGACGCGCCGAGATCGAAGCGGTCGAAATCGTACTCGCCGATGTTCGAGTTCCACTTCTCGTACGCCAGCGTGATCTTCGGCGCGAAGCCGATCGACTTCTCGATGAACCGGAAGATCAGGGTCACGCGTGCGTAGAAGCGGCGGTCGGATCGCTTCTCCGTGAAATCCGAAAGACTGTTGGGATTGTCGTAGTCGGCCAACGCGAAACCCGGCGCGAGGACGAACTGGAATCCCGCGATCTCGGGCGTAGTCACCGAGGCGCCGAAGTCCCACGCGTGGTGGTCGAGGTCGGAGCCGTCGGCCGCGTAGCTCCAGTAGGTGACGTACGGCGCGAGGCTCCATCCGCCGCCGAGGTCGATCCTCGCATGGAGGCCGCCTCGATAGGTCACCCCGTCCCGATCCTGCTCGTCGGTCGTGCTTTCGTAGTAGTCCGCGTCCGTGTAGTCGCCCCAGAGACGCAGCTCCCACTTCTCACCCGGCCGGAATATGATCGCCGGGGCAACGATCCGGAGCGTCCGAAAGTGCCCCTCATCCACCATCCACGCCTCGTCGTACGAGCCGCGGATCTCGTACGCCAGCCAGTCGAGCCTGCCGACGGGGCTCTGCCAGATGGCGGAGAGGAGGTTGTCGCTGTAGGAGAGACCCGGCTCACTCGCGTAGCCGCGGAGGTTGTTCCTGTACTCGATGGTGAGCGCCATCTCCCGCTCCTGGAAGAGGAGATAGCGCGCAGAGATGGGGAGCCCGTAGTAGAAGCTCTCGCGGCTGACATCCTCGGCGAGGGCGGCGTCCTTGTCGAGGCCGAGGATGTTCGAGTCGTAGCCGAACTCGGGGTAGATCCGGAGGTGGAACTTCCGATCGAGATCGCCGGAGTCGCTCCGCCGTTTGCGGATCTCCTCCAGCTTCTGGGGGTCTTCCTGGGACTGCCGCTCGGCTTCCTGAAACTCCCGCTCCGCCTCCTGTTCCCGCCCCAGCGCGCGGAGCGTCAACGCCCGCTCCAGATGAAGCTCGGACTTCTCGAACCCCAAGTCGCGCGCCGAGTCGAGGGCGACGAGCGATTCCTCATTGCGATGAAGCCTCCGAAGCGCCGAGCCCCGCCAAAAGTAGATCTCGGCGCGCAGGGAACGATCGTCGTCGCCAGTGTCGGCCAGCGCGCGATCGGCGAGGACGACGGCGTCGAGATCACGGCCTTCGACGTACGCCTTCCGGATCTCGTCGACCGTGGGATCGACACTCCCTGACACGGCCAGAAGGGTGAGCATCGAGAACAGTGCCATATTCGCCTCCTAGAATTTCACCGGGGTCCAGGGGAAACGGTGCGGGTGGGAACCTCGCCGGCGTCGGGTCCGGTCATGGCGTCGCCGCGGGGACGAGGAAGCCCGACGGCCCATTCGGGAAGAAGGTCGCGGAGCATCGAGGCGCCGGACGCCCGCCGCCGTTCGGCGCGTCCCCAGTACGCGGTCTCGAACCCTCTCTGCCACTGCGCGAGCCCGGCGCCACCTTGCGCAAGCTGCTCCGGCGTGCGGAAGAGGATATCCGTGGGGATCCCCCAAGTGCGGCCGCTGGGCTGCGGGAGAGGAGTCAAGCCCATGCCGCGGCGGAACGCGGCGACGAGATCCGCGAGCCTGCCGACGACGTTCGGATCGGTGGACGGATTCCATCGAGAGGTTGGAGAGCCGGTGAAACCGTCGCCGGTCGGCACCAGGATTCCGTGTGCAGGCGGGTCGTCGCCTTGAACGATGCGACCGATGGAACGGTCGCCGCCGGGGCCGCTACCTCCGCCGTTGCCACCGCCGCCACCTCCACCCCCACCACCAGCGCCGTTGCCGCCTTCCTGACGTTTCCCAGCGCACGGCCCAAACGTCACCCACACACGGAACCACACATGGGCGGCCGTCAATCCCGGCCCCCAATACGACACACGGGCCATGCCGACTTGCGTGAGCGTGTGGCAGGGCGACGAGCCGCCGTGCGCGCCGGACCAAGCGGTCTCGGCGACCACGAAGCCGGGGGGGCAGTAGGTAATGGCGGCCTCAAGGATCCCACCTTCAAGACCAGCACTGTCCCAAGCCTCGTTGCCGCATTTGCATTCGCTGACCTTTGTGGTCGGGTCGTCTTGCTTGCACCCCTCCTTCTTCTTCATGCACTTGAACGTGACCGTGATGTCGCCGACGGAATTGCCCTTGCAATGGCCGTCGCCGGGACAGTTGACGCCGCAGTGGCCCTTGCATGGATTCGGCCGCGGACAGAAGGCGCCGTTGGGGCCGCATCCGCACTCGCTGGGCGGCGCCCAGAGGAGGAAGGGAGAATTCGGGTCCGCGCCCGCGTCGGAACCGCCGGCAGACGGATCGCCATCGGGGCCCACGGGGGTGGCCGTGATGGCGCCGGGGCCGGTGTCGGGAGGGGGAAGGACGTTGACGGACGGGTCCCACGGATCGGGGGTGCCGCCGCCCGGGGAGCCGCTGCCACCGCCTGCCGCCCAATACTCCGAGAGGAACTTCTTGAGCCGGTCTTCGCCGCCCCCGGCGCCGAACCAGAAGATCGGATCGTAGTGCGACGCGTAGCGTGGGGCGAAGATCCTCGGATGCAGTTTCATGCGAGCATCCTGCGAATTGCCGGGTCGGACCTCCGAGCGGCCCAGCGGCTCGCACGGCGCGTAGAAGCCACCGCCGCTCCTCCACGGTTCCACGAAGCGATGTGCAAGAAATCCCGTCATCGGGAAGCTGGAGCGGTCGAGGTCGGAGAGATCCACGAGGTACGATCCTTCGTGCTTCTCAGCCGTGACCTCGTCCGACTGGACGCGGACGCCGATCTTCTCCGCGCTTCCGATCGGGTAGCCTGCGGCGAGGACGAGCCGGTGCAGCCCCTTCGGCCCCACGCCCTCGAAGTGCGCGGCGATGCGCGCGGCCGTGGCCGGCCGTTCTTCGGGGTGCGACAACTGGACGCACGCCGGCGGCGCGAAGGCCAGGAGTTCGGCACCCGCCAGACGGAGGGCGAACGGCTTCGCCTCGGCCCGCGCCCGCT
This sequence comes from Planctomycetota bacterium, assembly GCA_016190175.1. Taxonomy (GTDB): domain Bacteria; phylum Planctomycetota; class MHYJ01; order MHYJ01; family JACPRB01; genus JACPRC01. The sequence continues at coordinate 39,698 of JACPRC010000174.1, read as the reverse complement.
CGGGGACCGAGTAGGTCGCGCTCCGCTGCCGGACCTCGCCCTGCGCGTCCACGACCTCGACGACCGCGCGCGGCGCAAGGTAGCCGTCCCCGCCCTTCCACTGGTAGTAGCCGTCCGAGAAGAGGTAGCCCGCCTGACCCGTGAGATCCAGGAGCGAAAGGAGCATGTCGCTCCGGTTGAAGCTCTGGACGAAAAGCGCGGCCTTCGCCGTCGAGTGGCTCCACTCGTAACGGAAGGGCTGGAGGGATGCCAGGTGCTTCGCCTGCTCCTGGGGGACGAGGCGGAAGCTCATCCCGTACGGGGCGAGGAGAGGCTTGTCGTGGATGGCGGCCTTGTCCTTGGCGTCGAGCATCCTCATGGATGCGGAAGTCACTATGAGGATCTCCGGCCGCTCGAACTTGGAGAGCGGAATCTCGATGGCGCCATTGGACCCCTGGACCGCGAGGTGCTGAACGAGCGTGTCCTTCGGCCGATGGAACAGATGGGCGTGGTACGGCTCCTTGCCCGGTCCGGACGGGACCTTGATGCGGATCGTGGCGTCGCGCTCGAAGAAGATCGTCCCGTCGGCGACCTCCTTGTAGCTTTCCGCCAAGGCGGCCTTGAGGCACCACTCGGCCTCATGATCGGGCTCGGCGAACAGGACTTCGAACTCGACTTCCTTCGGGTCGGGACGATTCGGCGGGTTCGTCGTGGTACGACACGCCAGCGGCAGCAAGATGAACGCCGCCGCGAGTTCCAGGGCGCGGGCGAAGGGGCGTGGCATACAGGACCTCCTACTTTTCTCCCGTGAAGGGCGCGATGAGGTTCTTGATGTGGAGCTCGCCATGGAAAACGCCCAGGAGGGGCTTCTCGGGGATCCTGGCCTCCTTGAGCGACACGCGAAGGACCGGGCGGGGATTGCCGTCGACGTAGGCGAGGAGGACGCCGCCTTCCTCGGTGGCGACAGGGACGAGAGCGAGGGTCCGCCACGTTTGGGTGTCGGGCGGCTCCTCGATTTTGCCCTGCGCGATCTGCCTGTCGAGGATACCATCACCCAGCGCAGGCTGGTAGATCTCGACGGCATCGCGCGCGGCCTGGAAGTAGAGGCGTGTCGATCCGCCCGACTCGAGGCCCAGCCTCCACCGCGCAGAGAGATCGACCGGAATGAAGCGATAGACGAGAATCACACCCTCCAGCGCCGAGGCGACCGGACCGTGGTAGATCAGGCGCTGAAGGTCTGTTGGATGCCGGAGGATGATGTACGCGGGCTTCTCCCGGCCCTGACGATCCCATCGCTCGCCCTTCCCGTCGGGCGGTTGGGCGGTCCAGTCGATGCACGCGGGGCCGCCCACGAAGTCGAAGAGCCTCCGCTTGGGCGGGGCCTTCTTTCTCTCGTAGATATCCTCGGGCTTGGGTCGCTGATCGTCCACCGCCTTCTCGATGGCCGGATCCGCCGCCGCCAGCTTTTTCAAGAGCTCCTTGTCGTCGAGAAGTCGGGCGCAGAAACACGCGAGGATCTCTTCGGTCGCCGGCGCGTACGCAAGGCTCTTCGGATACCGCGTGGCGACCTCCGCGAAGCGTTCGTCGACGAAGAGCTTCAGCGCCTCCCGCTCGCCGCAGATCGCCTTGAAATCCGACTCTTGCAGGTGACCAAAGACGCTCGGAATCCGGCTCTGGAGATTGGCGAGGCGATCGAAGAGTTCATGCGATCGGCCGAAGTCCCGTCGGATCGCGAAGGCGCGAGCCTCCTCATGCGCGAGCCGGACGGCCGGGGGAATCCACAGAAGGAGATCCTCCGACGCGGGGAGTTTCGCGAGGATCTGGTCGAGGGCGTCGGTCGCGCTCCCGGAGAGCGTCTGGAACGCGAGCGATGCCTTCCCGAAGTCTACGTTCCCGGTGAAGTTGGAGGGCGCCAGGTTCGCGAGCGGGACGCGGACGCGCCCGGAATCCGTGGCGACGACGATCGCTTCGCCGTCGGCTTCCTTCACCTCGCCGGACACCTTCTGGCCGTCGGCGAGCACGAGCGAGACGGTCCGACCCGGCGTTGTGAGATCCGCGAGACGGTTGGAAACGGCGAACTCGGCCAGCTCCGCAAGGTCGCGGGCGGCCTTGAGGTTCCATGCCCGGTAGGTCCTCTCGCCTTCGGTCGGAGGCGGCGCCTGCCCCTCGAGATCGTCCACTCCCTTGCGGAACGCGCCATAGGATCGAGCCATGAACCGCGGGCGCTCACGGGCGGCGAGGTCGAGGATCTGCCGGAGCAAGGTCAAGTCGTCCGCGGTGGGGTCGTACGCGGCCATCTGCTCCGCGAGCGATTTGGAGATCGGCTTGGGCTTGGGTGCCTTCTTCGTGGAATCCAATCCGAGCTTGCGCGTCTCCTCCGTCTTGTGGTCGGCCGGTCTTCCTTCCACATAGTCGCGTTGGGGAGTCTTCGCGACCGCCGGTTTCTTCGCCGGAGGTTTTGGCCCGCGTGCGAACGGGTCGGCGAGGAGGACTGTCGCAATCAGAGCGAGAAGGAGCACGGCGCAGATCAGGAAGGCCCGCCGGCGACGGGCCTTCCGGGGCGCTTGGACACTCGGCAACGGAGCGGCCTTGACGCCATCCGCCGGTCCGCCGCGGACGTGCGCCAAATCTTCGAGGATCTCCTCGTAGGTCTGGTATCGCTGACCCGGGTCCTTGGCGAGGCAGCGATGGACGATCGCGGCAAGATCGGGCGGGAATCCGGGAACCAGTCCGGTCAGCGGCTCAGGCGTCTCCTTGTTGTGGTGCCAGCGCCAGTTCATGTACGCGTCGGTCCCGTTGCTGACGTTCTCGAACAGGTACTGCCGGGTCGCGACCGCATAGAACGTCGCGCCGAGGGAGTAGATGTCGGAACGATGGTCGCCGCGCTGCCCATTCGTGCGCTCCGGCGACATGTACGCCAGCGTGCCGACGAGTTGCGGGACCTTCCCCTCCTCGCTCGCCACGGCGCCGAACGTGCTCGGCGATTCCATGAGGGCCGAATCCTCGATGGCCGCGAGGTTGAAGTCGGCCAGCTTCGCGCCGGACGGCGTCATCATCACGTTGTCCGGCTTCACGTCGCGATGCAGAATCCCGTGGCGCCTGGCCGCGGCCAGCGCGTCGGCAACCTGGCACATGTACTCCGCCACGAGCGGAGGGGAGAGGCGGCCCGTCCTCTTGGCGAGCTGGACGAGGGTGCCGCCCTCGATGTACTCCATCGCGATGTAGTAGGTGCCGTCGGCATCCTGCCCGCCGTCGTAGACCTTCACGATGTTCGGATGGTCCAGGTGCGCCAGGATGCGGGCCTCGCGCTCGAACTTCTGGCGGAAGTCCTCGTTCCGGGTGTAGTCGCGGGAGAGGAACTTCATCGCCACGTCGCGGTGGAGGAACTCGTTGCGTCCGCGGAAGACGATCCCGAGGCGGCCGTGACCGAGTTCGTCCGACGGGGAGTACGTGTAGTTTCCGACCCTGCGTCTCGGCATTGCTTCCCGGGCCGCGGTAATCCGCCAGCGCGAGTCGGGATCGCTCACGGGATCTTCGGCGCCGACGGCGCCCTCGGGAGAAGCGTGACCGCTCCGGTGCAGTTCGCGAAGGGTGCAGAGCGAGTGCACGGAGCAGACGTGCTGACGTCCGGCGGCCGCAAGGAGATCCCGAGCGCGGGCACCCGACTCCTTGGATTCGGGCGCCGTCATCGTCGCCAGCAGGAGATCCCGGATCTCGGACGCGGAGACGTCGCACATGATCCTTACCTTCCATGCCAAAGGACTTCGAGCAACTCGTCCTCGGTCATCTTGTATTTCTTGTAGAGGAGTTCGACGGCATGCTCGTGGTCGCGCTTCGCGACATCGAGGGAGGTCTCGCGGAGTTGCGCGACCTCCTGCTCGGTCTTTTTCTCGATCAGCAGGAGATGCAGCAGCTCGTCGTACGGCGGGGGCAGGAGATCGATCGCCTGCTCGGCAGACCGACGCCGATTGATGCAGCGACGGACTTCGATCTCGGCCGTGGTGACGAAACTCGAGAATTGCTCCCCCAGCGCGCTCTTGACGCAGTGAACCGCGTGCTGGAACTTCTTCTTCGCGAACTCCGCACTCGCCAGCTTCATGCTCCTGGCGATCTCGGGCCAGGTCTTCCCCTTGCGGCGCAGTTCGATGACCCTTCGGGTGCCGGGATCGAGCTCCTGGAGCGCGCCGTCGGCGACTTCTCTGATCTCCTCGGATGCGACGGCCTCGAAGGGCTGGCGGGCCTCGGCGTGGGGATCGAGGAGTCCGTCCAGCGTCGAAGAAGACTGCTCCCCGAGGGGCACCTCGCGCGCGTAGGCCGCGGTGCGGGCCTGGTTCGCGAGCCAGTTGCGTGCGGCGACGAAGAGGAACGACCGGGGGTCGTCCGGGAGAGCATGGTGCTTCTCGTAGTAGATCTGAAGGGCCTTGAACGCCTCCTGGGTCGCGTCCTCGGCCCGCCTTCTGTCGTTGGCGCGGCGCTCGAAGACATGGACGAAGTGCCGGAAGCAGGCGACGTAGAGACGGCCGACCACGTCGATGCCGGGGGAATCGGGGCCGGGCAGAGACAGAAGCTCAGACGTGAGCTTCTCGAGCTCCTTCTGTTCTCCCTCCTCCAAGACGGAGTCCTTATCCATCTCGGAGCCTGCTTCCTCTAATCGACGACTCGAAAGGTCGCGCATTCTAGTTTTCCCCATATATGGGTTCAAGTACAATCCGCCGAATCCGTCAGATTGCAAGGCTCATGCGGCGGCCGCAGCGGCACCCGCACCGCCTCCCCCGGCACCGGCACCTGCCCCGCCTCCGCTCGCGCCACCACCGCCCCCTGCGGAGCCGCCTCCGCCGCGCGGCGCGGTCGGGGGAGCCCCGCCTTGCTGCTGGTTGTTCTGGAACTGGAAGAACTGACTGGCTCCAGGGCCGGCGGCGATGTGGCTGATCGCGGAAACCGCCGCAGCGCGGGCCGCGTCGAGCAGTTGGACGACGAGGAGCGCCAGACCCGGTGCGACCAGGTACATCGCGGCGATGGCCGGGAAGATGTAGTTCTGGTCGCCGATGCCGTTCGACGGATCGTCCCCGATCGTGAACTCGTAGCGCGCGCGGTTGAACTCCGCCAGCATCGCCCAGAAAACCATCCAGAGCTTGATCCACAGCAGGTACTTGCACCATGTGAGGAGGACCGTCCACCGCCAGGGCCAGAACGTCGCGAAGGCCGCGATGGGGAACATCGCGGTGATGACCATCATGGAGAGGCCATAGACGTACGGGGCGTAGTTCGTGACCTGGTAGTACGCCTTCGGCCCCTCCGCATGGTGCTCGAACCACTGATCGACGGACTGCTTGGCCTTCACGACGAAGCTGATGACGGACCGCACCACATCGACGAAGCCTTGCGGGTTGGAGGCCGTCTGCTGCGACGTCTTGAACATGCCGTACTCGGGGAGGGCCCGCTGGAGGCGCGCGATCTCCCCGGACGCCACGTTGAAGAGCGCCGCGGTCTCGTTGTAGACGACGTGGTTGAGGACGAAGGTGTCATCCTGGTTCAGAAACTGGTCTCCGTGCGACTGGCCGTGCCGCCGGAGGACGCTGTGGACCTCCTGGGCGGTCTCCCGAAGGACACCGTTCTCCAGGACGTGGGCTCGCAGGAGCGCGTAGATCTCGCGCGCCTCCTGGTCGCACTTCCGGTTTGGATCGTATTCGCCCTTGTAGTTGATGTACCACAGCTCGGCGTAGGCATCGTGGGGGACGTTGAAGGGGTTGAGGAATGGCCCCGGCCCCTCCTTCCCGGCTCTGGACCCGCTCGGCCCGTACATCGTCATCGCCGGGACGTAGCAGGAGAGCACGAACGCCTGGTACCGCTCCTGAAGGTCGGAGTCGTGGATGCGCGCCTGTCGCAACAGGGCCGAGAGCCGCTCCATTCCGAACGGCGCGTCGACGAACGACTTGTTCACCTGGTTGATGAGGATCTTCGAGATCCCGTCGCAGAGGATGTGCGACCAGACCATGAAGCGCGGCGCCTTGACCATCGGCTGCCCCTTGCTCCCGCGCTCGTACTCCCGGTAGAACGCCTCGAAGTCCTCCCAGACGTAGCCCGCGGGGACCGCGACGTTCACCTTGATTGGATGCGCGAGATACAGCATCACCAGGAAGTAGCCCGAGTAGATCACGATGTCGCGGAAGCGCCTCGTGCGGTCGGCCATGAAGAGGATGTGGACGACCGCGGTCGCCGCGAGGACGCCGATGGCCCACGGGAAGATGACCTCGTAGAAGCTCTGGGCCATCTGGAAGCCCTTGAGCTCGTACATCGTGTCGATGGCGGTGACGCCGCGGATCTCTTCGTTCATGGTTCCTCGATGGCCCCGACCCCGAACGGGTACTTGAGGGCGGCTTCTCGAAGCGCGGGCTGGACGGTTCCGCGGTGCTTTTCGATCAGCCGCTCCAGGAGGACCTTGTCCTTGGGGTCCGTGGTCGTGAGCCAGTAGGTGAACGGGTCGGGCACCAGGCGGGCGACGCCCGTCGATTCCGGCGTCTTCACCAGCATCTCGCTGAAACGGCCCTTGACCGTGTCGACGGACTGGTAGAGTTCGACCTCGCGGGGCGTGAGGCCGAGGAACGACTGCGCGGCGGAGATGGCCTGCGCGTTCTGGCGCAGGAAGACCTTGTAGGGGGCCTGATTGACGATCGCCTGGCCGGTCGGCCCCTCGAAGTCGGTGATCTGCTGCGAGACGACGACGAGCGACATGCGGTTCTTCCGGGCCGTGCGCGAGACGTTGACGATGAACCGTGCGGAGGCGGCACTGCGGAGGAGGGTCCACGCCTCGTCGATGACGAGGTACTTCTCGGCATGAGGCCACTGGCGGGCGGAGTCGGCGATGTAGTGCATGATCGCCATGACGAGGACGCTCGCGACGGCGTCCTCCAGAGCCGCGCCCGCAAGGTCGATCGCCACGAATGGGTTGGCAAAGTCGATCTCATTCGGGCCGTCGAAGAGGCGCGCGTAGGGTCCGCGACCCGCGAAGTCGGAGAGGCAGACGGCGAGTTCCTTCGCGACGGGCGTCTCCGCCGCGAGGCTGCGAAGGGCGGCCTCGATGTCGCTCAGGAAGATCTCGGCCTGGGGCTTCGCCGCGAATGCCTTGCGCACGGCGATCGAGAGGACGCTCCGGTCATGCACGGAGAGGTCGTCCTTGCCCTGCGTCGCGATCTCCACGAGCCAGTCGCGGAGGAAGGCGTTGACCTCTTCGGGACAGTTCCCGTTCGCGTCCGACCTGCCGCAGGGGTTGATCCTCCTGGGCCTTTTGACGTCGAGCGCGACGTACGCGCCGCCGAGTGTGCCGCACAGTCTCTCGTAGCTCCCGCCCCGGTCGAGGACGACCACGCGCGCCCCGCAGCGCCGGGCATTGAGGATGAGGTCGTTGGCGAACACGGACTTCCCCGATCCCGGCTGCCCCGAGACGATGGCGTGGGGGGCAAGCTGGGAGCTGAAGAAGTTGAGGAACACGGGCTCCCCGGAGCGGTTGACAAGGATCTGGCCCGGCTGGACGGTTCCCTTCATCGCGCCGTAGAGCGGGACGAGATGGCCGACGTTCTGCGTCAGCGCCTTCCTGCCCCGCCGGAGCGCGCGGTCGTTCTCGGGGCGATACGCAAGCGGCAGGCATTGGAGGAAGAGCGTTGGGGCGAGCGCGTCTTCCAGGACGGTGCGGAAGCCCGCCTGATGGAGCGCGTTCCGTGCGCTCCGCACCCAGCCATCGAGTTCCTCCTCGTCCCGGCCGCTCAAGATGGCGTGAATCCGGGTCGAGAGGATTCTGGCGCCGCCGGCGAGTTCCATCTCCATCGAGACGAATTCTTCGAGGAGCGGGGCGAGCGTCGGACTCTGGTGCGCGTCCTGGGACTGGTTCGTCGCGTCCTTCCGAACTCCCGTGAACCGTCGCCGCGCCTGTTCCTGATCGGGGACGTCGATGTTCAGCACCACATCGAGTTCGGGGACCATGTCGACGACGGCCCCGAGCATTCCCGCCCAAGTCGAGGCGGGCAGGCCCGCGACGCTCACGATCTTGTGCATCACGCCGTCGAGCGCGACGATGCCGCTGTCCAAGTCCGCGGAGAGATGGGTTGCGGCTGCTCGATCACGGAGTAGCTCCCTTGAGGAGCCACCGCCCTGCGGGAACGAGGGATTGAGAACTCGATGGAGAAGGCGGAGGAATCCGTCTTCGTCGAGTCGCGCGAACCCGATGTTCGACGCGGTGAGGAGATTCTCGATGGTGGCGGCGAGGTCCAGAACGCGGCGACGCTCCTTGACGTAGCCCTGGCGAAGCCGATCCTCGATGGCGCCGGCCGCGGTACGGAAGGTGACACGGAGATCGGGCCAGGTCCCCTTGAGTGCGACGGTGAAGTGGACTTCGAGGGATCGGGCGCGGAACGGCCTCCCCTTGTAGGTGAAGTCGAGCGACTCCAGCGCACGGCTGCGCGAATGGGTGAGGTCCACGAGGAGATCGGAGGCATCACGGGCGGCGCCATTCCACGCGGTCAGCTTCTGCGAGATGTCGCGGCGCGCGCGGAGGAGGAACTGCGCGACGGCGCCCTGCGGCAGCGTCGTGAGAAGCGCGTCCACGCGGGACGCGAGGAGTCCGATCTCTCCCTCCGAGGCGGCTTCCGTCTCCGGCGCGACGAGCTTCCACGCCACGCCCATCCACCGCGGCTGCGCGTCCGAGGAGTCCGCGAGCAGCACCACGCTTCCCTCGGGATCGACACGGAGATGCGGGAGGAGATCGACGAAGGACGGCGCGTCTGCCCGGGGCCACTCGCGCGGGTCAGTCGTTCTTGAATTCACTGGATTCCTCACTGCCGTCGCGGGTCTTCGCGGAAGATGAGCGATACGGGATGACGATCTGCGGGAAGGAGGAACGATCCAGCGCGGCTCTCAGCGGCTGCAGGTCGGCATCTCCCACCGTGGTCTCCGCGACGGGCTCGCGGTCGATCTCCTCGGCGACCCAGGACGAGTCGCGGAGCTTGAAATGGACCCAGTGCGCGCCGATCTTGATGTCGCGCTTGATGTCCAGGTGCTCCTGCACATAGACGGCGAAGACCTTAGGCGGGTAGATGACGGGGCGGGTGCGCGGCCCTCCACCGGGATCGCCCTCGGATCGGATGACGATCTCGTCGCGGTTACCGCCGCGTTCGGCCTCGTCGTAGACCTCCCGGACGGGTCGTCCGCCGGTCGTCGGCGATCCGAATAGGCCGCAACCTGCAAGAGAGCTAACGATCCAGATCGAGCCCAGCGAACGCATTGCGCGCAGTCTCATGTTTCATCTCGTCCACGAAGACGTTTTCGAGCGTGACGCCGTCGATCAGGCAGACCGTCACGTGCCGGCCGTTGGGGACGTAGACGGCGGGGACGATCTCGTCCAGCCGCTTGACCACGATCTTGTCGATGCCCTCGCCGGCCTTCGAGAGGCCACGGAACGTGGCGAAGCGGAGGGGATCTCCCGTGACGACCTGGGATGCGCCGCCCAGCGGATTGACCTTGGACAGGGTCTCCCTTGCTGCGGCGGCGTCCGTTCCCGCCGAGAGCGCGCCGGAGAGGACGCCGAGGGAAGCGACGTCGAAGGCGCGCCAGACGTACTGACCGGCGACGCCTTGCACGCCGTCCTCGTCGACGACGTAGCCGTTGATCGCGACCTCGATGGTCTCGCCGTTCTGCTTCACGTAGCTCAGGCGGTCGAGCTGAACGACGACGCGCTCGGAGTTGGGATCGCCGACCGCCTTCCCGATCAGGAAGGCTTCCTGGAAGGGGATTCGCGTGCGATTGGGGCCGACGAAGGCCCGGTCGAGGCGGATCTTCACGGGCATCGGTTGCCCCTCGGTCGGCGCGTAGACACCCGTGAGCAGCGTCCCTTCCGCAAACGATCCGGCCGGCACTCGAACCTGGCGCTGGGCGCGACGGCGATCCGATTCCTGCTTGGCCGTCGCGATCGTCAGCTTTCGGATGCGGGCGGGGCTGGTTTCGCCGGACGTTGGAGGGCCATCGGGGAACAACTGGCGCTTCAACTCCACCAGCGCCCGCTTCATCGGGTCGCCGTTCTCCTCCCGGGCACGGAGCGCCGCCTTCAACTGGGCGAGCTCCGTCCGCAGATCCTCGGCCCCCTTGCGGAACTCGTCGTTTTCCTGCGTCAGGCGGTCGAGTTGCGTGCCCTGGGTGGAGATATCCTTCGCCTGGCGGTCGACCACGTTTCCGTAGTGATCGACGAAGCCCTTCATCTGGCCCGTGGGGGTAGTGCCCACGTCGTACTTCGCGGCCTCGCCGTCGGACTTTTTCGGTGCGTTCATCCGCGCCAGACCGAAGAAGAGGACGCCGCCGACGACGAGCAGGAGGACGAGCGCGCCGATCTTGCCGAACTTGCTCTGTTTCAGGATCGCGGGGAGCATGGCTTCACTTCCAAAGGACCAGGTAAATCAGAGTGGACTTGCCCGAGGGGATCAGGAGGGACTTGGCCCCGATCAGGACGAGCCGGGAGGACGAGAAACGGGTGACGTCGAGCTGGTACGCGTGCTTCGGAGATTTGTTCACGATCCGAATCACGTACCCGCGATACGCCGTCGTCTCGTATACGAGGGCCAGTCTTCCCTCGACGTCGCCGGTCACGGAGACGAGGGCGTCGCCGCCGCGCCTGATGGACGCACCAGCAGGGACGAGCCCCAGCCGCATGGCCCTGACGAGTTCCAGGGCATCGGGCAGTTTCGATGCGGCTTCCTCCGCGGACTTCGCCGCGGCGGTCTTCAGAACGACGTGGCCGTCGTATTCCTGTCCCGCGCCGGTGGGCGTGATGTAGAGCCGCACATGGGTCCCGGCTGCCGTCACGACGTCCAGATGGCCTTCGGCCTTCGCGAGGAGTTTCAGGAAGAGCTTCGCGCCCTGGTACTCGACCGACAGGTCGCGGTCGTTCCAGGAGGAGACGACGTTCTGCACGAGGTCCGGGAACGTGACGGCGGTGAGGACGTTCTGGTTCGGGTTCGATACCCGGACTCGGATCGCGACCGTATCGCCGTCGCGGCAGTCGAGCGTGCGGCTCTTGGCCAAGGAGGGGTCGTCGGCCTGGCCGCCGAGGAGGGCCATGGTCAGGATGGCGCCGGGGAGTCGCATCTCAGGTCTCACTTTCGGGCGGCGAGCGCGGCCTCGATCGCCGAGCGGATCTCGGAGTAGTCCCGGGGGAGCCCCTCGTAGACCAGACCTGTCTCGATGACGATCGTGGGGGTGTGGCGGACCCAGGTCGTCGCGGTCGCGGATAGGAACCGCACCCGGATTCGCGGGCCGAACTCGCGTTCGAGCCGCGGGAGGTACAGTTCCCGGAAGTCCCGGCAGTAGCCGCAGTGGTCCTGCTCGAAGACCTGGATCGTGAGCACGTCCGCGGCACCCTCGGTGAAGTGCGAATCGCGGATGGCTCGGATGAAAGCGTCGCGCTCTTTCTTCATGGCCTCGTCATGGGCGAGCGCCCACGAGGTCGGCCCGGCCGCGAGGATCGCCGCCGGAACGTAGGCGAAGGCGATCAGCTTGAGGCGCGAGTTGGACCTGACGATCATCACGACGAAGAGCGCGAGGGCGAGGGTCGCGGCCACGACGCAGACGATGCAGAGATGCCCGTGCATCACCATGGCCGCGACGAGGACGGTGTGGACGGCAGCGGCGAAGGCTGCGCCCCACGGGAAGAGACGCCACGGCCCGAGCCAGCCGATGACGGCGAGCGCGCCGTAGCCGAACACCCCGCCGGGTGCCACGGCTGAGAACAGTCCTTGCCGCAACGCACAGCCGCCGCAAAGCTGGAGATGCTGGATCGCCACGGCGACGATGCTGACGAGCAGGAGCGCGACGGAGAGCGCGAGAGCCAGACGGGGCGGGCGCTCCGGGACGGCATTCGTGGCTGCGTTCATGTTCTCCTCGGCTTGAGGCAGTGCCTCTTCGGGGGCCTACTTGATCTGGATCTTCTCGGTGATCTTCTGCGGGCTGTGGCCGGTCATGGTCGTCAGCGTCCAGAGGACGAACCCGGCGACCACAACGGCGCCGAGCGCGATCAGGAAGTGGCTCCATTGGCCCCGTTCACGCGCGGACGCGAGGGCGGACAGGATCACGATGCCGCCCACGACTAGATAGGCGAGGAACACCAGCGCGAGGAGGACCGTCCCGACCCCCTTGGCCTCTTCCATCGTCTTGGCGGTGTCGAAGCCGGACTGGGCCAAGGCGTCACCCGGGCCGATGCCCAGGAGCACCACCGCCACGGCAAGGCAGGGCAGCCAGAACCACGGCACGCCCCTGCCTGCGTGCATCCGCTTGGGGCCATTCATGCGTACCTCCTGAATCAAGCCTCTACCCGTGAAGGCACACGAACCGGGCGAGTGGGATGGGGATTGGAAAAAATAGTGCGTGGGAGGGAGAGATTGCCGTTGATCGAAGTGGCGGCTCTTCGACTACGGCCTTCCGTCGGGTCCGATGTAGGTGTGCGCCCTCCGGCTCACGGTCCGGCTACTCCTGCTCTTGATGTTGGCCTCCCCGAAGGCGACCATTGCGACCCGGGGCCAAGGGGCGAATGGGATGTCTCCTGCCGCCAGCTTGCGAGTTTCCGTGAGCACCGCATGGCCGCGGGGAACGCGGACGGGCATCGCTCGAGGCGGTGCGCCTCGCGCGACCTTACCCATACCTCTTGGAAGCTCTCCCGAAGGGGTGACAGAATTCCCGGAAACAGGGGTGACAGAATTATTGGAACCCGCACCACCGGTGGTCCAGTCCTCCGTCCTGTGGCGGCCAGTGAGGCCGCGGCTTGGTGATTGCTGTTCACCGGGATAGCTGCGATGCCCTCCGCGCAGAGTGGGTCCAGAACTCACACAATCGCTCGACCCCAGATCCCGCGGTCTACGCGGACGCTCCGCTCGCACATGCTGCACGGCGACCAATCTCCACAGCCCCCCCGCTGCGCGGCTTCGTTCAACCGGCTCCTTCCTGGAGTCGCGCTTCGCGCGACCCACAGGAAAAAGCCTCTGCGTTTCGGGAGAACTAGGGATGGGCGATGGTGTTTCCTGTCGAGGGCTGAGGGACCTACTTTCCGTCGATCACTTTCGCAATATCTGCGAACAAAGCGGTATGAATTTGGACAATCTTGTGGATTAGGTCCTCTCTTACGTATTGTGCGGCTAACTGAGCTTTCTGGAACTCCTGCTCCGTCGGCCGATGCCCCGTCTTGGCCATTATCCTGATGCCCTGCGTTGCGAACGCCCAGTCTTCATCGAAAGAGAATGCGAACTTCGGATGGTTGTTTTCTAGGTTCTTCTTTCCTTGCCTCTGCAGTTCCTCGATCTGGCGATTTTTTGCATCGATTCTCTTTGCGATCTCTCTAAGAATCTTAAGACCTTCTTCGTCCGATTTCTCTTGGTGAGGTTCGGATATCGTCTTCGGATGGGAACATGCAGCAAGAGAGGCCGTGAGAGTACACCAGAGGAGTTTCGTTATCGAGTCCACTTTGCCCATCGAATTTCTACGGGGACCACTGTGCCCATTGGGGGGAGTTCTTGTGATTTCTGGACGGAACCCTCTAGTCGGAATGAAAGCGTCGAAGCGGCATCGATGGACGCGACTTCAAGCTCAAGAGTACTCGGGTCCGAACCATACGTCCATAGCACTTTGTTGCGGTCCACAGTCCCGCTTTGCCCATTAATCTTGACTACTCCCGGCTTGCCAAAGAACCATACGCGCAATACCTCCGAGTCTCCGGGGCGGTCAGAGGATTGTGGGAGCATGAACTGCCTTGCGTCCTTTCGTAGTGCGACGTGAACCATTACTTTTCCGAGGATCTTGGCCTTGCCAGGTGGGTAGTTCTCGCGCGAGCCGTTGACGAGAAAGAGTTCCGTGACCACAAGTTTCACAGAGGAATCGCCGGTTTCGCGATCCTCTACGTGATCTCGCATCACCATCACAACTTCAGACTTTGCTGCGAAGAGAATCGGGAACAAGCCCCACGCCGCGCCACCGAGAAGGACTCCGACCAAGACTCCTCCCAGGACCTTATCCGAAAACCACGTACAGCATTTCAAGAAGCGCTCCTTGCAGCTCTTCTCGGATTCCTTGGAGAGTTCGAGCTTGAGGGTCAGAGAGTTCTTGATGGCTTCAATTGCCTCCACTCGACCAGCGAGCGCAGTCCCACTCTGTTCGACGTCTCGTATCTTCTTCTCGGACTTATTAAGTTGTGACTGAAGACTCTGGACCGTTTCCACTGTGCCGACCAAAGAGCTCGTGGTGCTCTCAATGTCGGTCACCCGATCGGAGATTGCCTGTAGGTGTTGCGTGAACTCGGAGTATTGCCTCTGAAGACCCTGAACTGCCTTTTCCTGTTCCTCAGTCATCTCCTCGGTCCTTCCTAGCTTCCGATTCGGAGTAATATCAGGCACCTCTATCGGCTAGCTTGGAGGCGCTCCCCTTGATCGGTTGCTCTTTCATTCTTATCGCCACATTTGCTGCGTAGGCGCAGCTAGACGTAGGAGGTCACCCTATACAGCATTCTAGAGAATCCTGCCTAATTGACCGCGCATGAGGGGTTGGGCAGCACCAAGGCACTCGGGGAACTCAAGTGCGATGGACCAGCGGCCGGGCCCAAGAAATGGACCACCGGCGCTCACAATGCAGGCGCGCTCTAGGTGAAGAAACTGGTTTCTTGCGCGTCCATGGAGGGGGGATGCCTCCACGTGCAGGAAGTGGATGGACGATGCTGCGACAGCGAGTCCTCGCCTTCCAGTCTCTTCGCGAGACAGTCTTCCCGGACTTTCTTTTTCAATCCCCATCCCACTCGGGCTCCTCGTGTGCCTTCACGGATAGAGGCACGCGATGTACCGCAAACGCTGCTATCAGAAGTTGGACGAGCCTGTGCTGGTCTGGCCGGGCGTGGAGTTCGGGGAACTGGCCCTGAGCCTCGCGATCGGATTCGGCGCGGGGCTCTGCATCGGCCTCTTCGGGCTGGGGTTTCTCGGTTTGGTCTTGGGGGTGCCCGGCGGCGCCGCCATCGCCATGGGCTTCAAGTTCCTCCGCCGCGGCGGGCCGGGGTACTTCTTCTCGCGGGTGTACAGGTCCGGCTTCCTCAGCCTTCTGCCGCCCGGATGGGCACTGCCGCACATGATCCCTGCCCCCTTGCCCGGACGGCCTCGCCGGTGCCACCTGAGCCCAATCAGAGGAGACGAAGATCATGGGAAGTACTTCAGCCAACGCTATTTCGGGCGATAGGATCGCGCCCCAGGGAGTTCCCGCCTGCGTCGCCGCCCGCGCACAGGAGCTTCTGGACGTCGCCGTCCTGAAGTTACTGGCGATCTGCCTCGGCGCCTGCGCGGCTGTGCAGGTCGTGGCGCTCTCCGTCGCCCTACTCATGCCGCCCTATCTCCACTTCATCCCTGAGGTCGGATGATGAAGCCGATCCCGACGCGCAAGGTCACGGTGACGGCGGTCATCGTGCTCGCCGCCGCGAACGCGGCGCTGACCGCGGCCGTTCTCTACGCGAGTCTCCGGGGACGGCCGACGCTCGTCGTGCCCGGGGTGAAGGGGGAGCAGGTGAGCATCCCGTCGCGTGTCCCCGACGAGGCGGTCCGGAACTTCGCGATCCTCTACCTGCTCTACTTCGACGACTACTCGCCGGCCACGGTCGTCGATCGCGCCAACTACCTCCTACGATTCGTGAGCGCGGATCGCATCGAGACGGCGCGGCGGGCGCTCGAGGAGCGCGCGACCTATGTCGTCCGGGCGAGGGAGGCGTCGCAGCTCTCGCCGCCGCTCCCCGCGAGCGTCGAAATCGAGCGGCTGGGCAATGGACGATGCCGGGTCGCGCTGACGGCCTTGCGGCGGACCCTCATCGCGGACTCGCCCAAGGAGATCCTCGAGGTCCGATACGTGCTCGACGTGGCGCCCGTCGTGCCGTCCGAAACCAACGCGTTCGGCCTGGTCGTGACCGCGCAGGCCATCGAGGCCCACCCGGCACCGGGACACGACGCGAAGGAGGGCAAGAATGATCGGTAGAACGGCGGGCGTCGCCCTTGCCGTCCTCGCCGGCGTCGCCGCACAGGAAGCGATTCCGGAGCTGGAAGTCCTGCAGGAGCCGCGATGCGACGGGGGCAACACAAGCCGGATCGACTTGGATCGGGTGGAGAGAAACTACCGTGATGCGGCCCGCGGCCTGAGGCAATCGCTCGCAGGCTTCCAGAAGAAGGCACTCGACAGGCTGGAGGACGGATACGACGCCGGATTGCCCGATCCGAGCGCATCGACCCGCAGCATGTGGAAGCCGTCCACGCCGCTGCCCGAGCAGCTCCGCGGGATCACCATCTACATCGTCACTGTCGACCGGGACGGAAAGGCGCACGGTCTTCCGCGCGGAGGGAGAGGGAAGGAAGATGTCGTCCTCATCGCGCGGGCGGCGCGCCTGAAGGACTGCGCGCCCTTGGCCCCCGTGACCTTCCTGACGCGGGAGTTTGCCTCCACCCTGCGCATCCGTACGTCGCGCGGGCGTTGCGTGGTAAGCCGCAACGGAACGCAAGTCGAAGTGACCGAAGGAGATCAGCCGTGAAAGAGGTCTCGCTGGCCGTGCTCCTCGCGCTGGCATTCCCCCAGGATGACGGGAAGGGCTCCTACGAAGGCGTGGAGAACGTTCCCTCGATGATCCTCTCCGTCGACGTGACGTGCATCCTCAAGACGTGGCGTATAGTCGGCGTCTTCGTCTGCCCGACGCCGGCCGGCGGCGTCAACACCTGCCTCATTATCGAGAACGCCTGGCCCGTAGGGATCGTCGAGGCCGTCCGCAGGCCGATGACGTCGCACATGTTCGAAGCATCCGTCTTTTTCAAGCCGTTCGAGGAAGCCCCCCGATTCGGCGAAACGTCCAGCCACACCAACGGCGCCGGAGACGGAACGAAGCTCCAGTTCGCAGAGGCGCACGCGTTCGAGTTCGTGCCCGATCTCCCGATCCCGATTGATCTCCCGCTCGCTCGGCCGAGAGGCGAGCTATTTCGGCTTTCCTACCTCTCCGAGCTGGACGGTTTCAACTGGCGCAAGGGGTTCGCGGACTTGCTGACGCATCCAGAAGATGCCCTCAAGCGCGCGGCGCTTCCCTCCTGCTCGACGGTGCCCCGACCGGACGACTGCGCCTGGTCGTGGGGCTCGTGGTTCCCCCGCATCGGCTTCACGGTGCACCCGAGCGAGGTGATGGCGTCGCATCTGACGGCGCTTCGGGCGGGCCGCGTCGGGTCCGATCCCATGGGGCGGATCGTCATCTCACGGTATCCCTACGAGCCCAGATCCGGCCACTACGTCCAGATGGTCCACCCCACGAGACGCGGCTGCGTCTCGATCGGCTGGCCGATCGTCCGCCGGATCGAGCAGAATGCCCTGTCTCTCGAAGGGGCCTATCTCTTCATTCACTTCGGGATCTTCCAGCAGTGCAACGGCTGCTTTCCGGCGCGATTGGCGGAGCCGCGCGCCCCGACGGGAGCGCCATGATAATGGGCTGGTTTCGGCGCAAGACCGAGACGGACGCCCCCGTGAGCGACTCAAGGGCGGCCGTCCGCAAACTCCTCGCGGGTGAGGACTGTTCGGCGCTTGTCCGCGACGTCCTTGAACGCTTCCCCGAGTTCGAGCCTGCCCAAGCTCAAGTCCTGGTCAAGGACATCGTGGAGCGGTTCTTCTACGAGGTCATGGACCTGGGGGCCAGCGAGTCCTACCACCACTCGGATTCGTGGGGACTCGCGCGGCACTCCCTCGAAGTTGCCGTCTACGCGCTCCGAGTCGCGCGATCGCGGCACTTCGTCGGCCACGCGGCGCCCACTCCGGAGGAACAGGAACATCGGCTTCCGCGACTGAGATACGCGTGCTTTCTCTTCGCTCTCTACCACGATGCCGGGAAGGTCCTTCAGGCGCACGTCGTCGGTCCCGGCCGCGATCTCCACAATCCCCTCGTCGAGGCACTCGGCGATTTCTACGACCGGCACGGACGCGAACAATGCGCGACCGAATGGCGAGAAGGCCGCGGCCTCGAGGATCACGTCGAGGCGACTCCCTACGTCATCGGCTACCTTCTCCCTCCTGCGTCGGCGGGCTATCTCGGCCCGCGCATCATCGCGGAGGTGGTGGAGGGCCGGACGGCCGGAGCTCGCGAACTCCGCGAGATCATCGTCGAGGCCGACCAGCATTCGGTCTGCCACGCCCGCCGGAAGGCCGAGATCCTGACCGCGACGTACGCATCAGGCTCGTTCGTCGCGTATCTCGCCAAGTCCTTCGCCGAGGGGACCAAACGGGGCAAGTTCGCGGTGAATGTCCTCGGCGGTGACGTCTTCCTCGGGCGTCGGTTCGCGCTCTTTCGCTATCCGGAAGCGGTCCTCAAGCTGGTTGCGCTCGCGAAGGAGTTCTTCGGCCGATACGACGCGACCGTGGCCCGACTCGGCGAGGACGACAGCGGAGCCCGGTTCTTCCTGGCGAAGCTAAAGGCGGGCGAGGGACTCTTCACGGACCCGCACACGGGTCTCTGGAAACTGAAGTCCACGGTGCGATCCGACGGGCAGACTGATCACCGGGAGTGCGTCCTCATCCCTCTGGAGCACCTGGGATTGTCGGCGGAAACCGCAGCGTTCCCGGGCAGCGTCGCGTTCAGCCGGCTGGGTGACGGCTCCGAGGTAGTGATCAGCGACTTCCAGGGCCTACCCGCAAAGCCGGTCGAAGTCGTCGTCAAGAGCCCGACAGCGGCGGCGCCGGTTTTCCCCGAGCCGAAGGTCATTCCGTCCACGCTCGGCCCACAAGAGGGCATTGATCCCGAGGATCTCGTGCGGAATCTCCGGGACGGCATGACCGCCGGCTGGATTCCCACGAACGTCCCCCAGGCGCAGGTCTACGTCGGTCCCAAGACCTCGTTCGTCGCGACGCCCGCGGTCTTCCTCAAGATGCGGGAGCGCGGGCTCTACCCGGAATACGACCCGCAGGATCGGAGCAGCGCGTACTTGCGGGCTCTCGCGCGGTTGAGCTACGTGCGGAAGGCACCCACGAACCGGATCGTCTACCCGATCATGCTCGGCCAGGGATCGGAACGCGCGCTCAAAGTGATCAAGTTCGACACGGAGGCGCTCTTGAGCTCGCCGGAGCTTCGCGCGCGCGTCGGTCTCTGGCGGGACTGCGAGCGAATCGTCGAACTGCCTCAAGACTGGAAGCCCGGCGACGCCGTGGCTTCCGGGGGCGAGTCGGATGACTAGCTCCATCTCCCGAGTCCTCATGCTCGCGCTCTTTCTGGGGCTGAACGGGTTCGGCGTCCTCCTCACGGTCGAGGCCCCGACGCTCCCGTACGGCCGACTCGCGCCGTGGTTTCTGGCCGGAAGCCTCGCGCTGGCGGTCGGGATGGGATCCCGGTGGCTCCAGGCGCACCTGGTCGCGCGGGCGCTCCTGACGGGGGCCATCCTGCGGCTGAGCCCCTCGGCAATCCCGCGCCGAAGGGACCACACGTTTCTCGGCTTCGCGTTCCTCTGGCAACGCGATCACGCGGAACGCCTCTACTACTGCGTTGCACGAGGCATCGAGCCTCCTGAAGAGCAGCAGGCGCGATTCGGCGGCAATACGCTTCTCCATGGACTCGGCATGACGTCCGAGAAGCCGCTCTTCATCAGCGATCAGCGGAGGACGCACCACACGCTCGTCCTTGGATCGCCCGGTGAGGGCAAGACGCGATTCCTGGAGCTCGCCATCCGGCAGCTCATCGGGAAGGGCGACGTCGTCGTCATCGTCGATCCGAAAGGCGACAAACGGCTCATCAACACGGTCAAGCAGGTCTGCGAGGAGAGCGGTCGCGGCGATGCCTTTCGGCTCGTGGCCTTGCCGTGGCCGATGGCGTCCTGCGCCTACAACCCGCTATCGAACTTCTCCGTCCCGAGCGAGATCACCGACCGGATCATGGGCATCTTCCCGCCCGCGACGGGCGAGGCGGAGAGTTTCCGCGGCTACCAGTGGGGCGCCACGAACGCGGTCGTCCAGGTCCTCTACATGTGCGGCATCCCCATCACCATCCATCGCGTCCTCCGGTATCTGCGGAAGCCGGGCCAACTCTTCATGGAGGCGATGGAGCGCCGCGTGCCTGAACTCGGGAGGCTGGATCTTCAGGCAGCGGTCAATCGGTATCGGTCGATGGTCCAGAGCGGTGCCTTGCCGAAGTCGAAGGAGTTCGACGATCTCCTGCACTACATCACCGAATACAAGCCCGACCACTACCACAAGATGGTCGCGTCGCTCCTGCCGCAGTTGGAGCGGCTCGCGGCCGGGGTGAAGGAGGATCTTCTCTCGCCCGAGCCCGAGTCGACGCGGCGGCTGCTCACGTGGGAGGCGATCGACCGGCAGCAGCTCGTCGTCTACTTCTACCTCGGAAGCCTCCACGGCGAGGAGTCCGCGAACGCGGTCGGCAAGATGCTGCTCTTGGACTTCGAGGCATATGTCGCCTGCCGGTACTCCTACGACCCCGATGGACGCAATCGCCGCATCTCGCTCTTCGTAGATGAGGCGCACCACCTCGTGAGCCGCACGTTTCTGCACATCCTCGCAGAGGCGCG
The DNA here is from genome assembly GCA_016190175.1 of Planctomycetota bacterium. Classification (GTDB taxonomy): domain Bacteria; phylum Planctomycetota; class MHYJ01; order MHYJ01; family JACPRB01; genus JACPRC01. Next base: position 19,137 of record JACPRC010000174.1, on the reverse strand, counting down.
CGGGGCCGACGTCGCGGTGACGCTCTCCACCCAGACCACGGCGCAGTTCGAGCAGGTCTTCGGGTCGCGTGCGGCGGTGGACGAAATCGTCACGCAACACTTCCTCGCGGTGCAGTTCCAGTCGCGCAATCCGCGCGAGTGCAAGGACTTCGCCGATCTCGCCGGCCAGCGGGAGATGCGGGTGATCGGGGAGTCGCACCGGTACGAACCCGCCTTTTTCTCCTCCGGCTTCCGAAACGTGGAGGACTTCCGGGCACAGTTCACGCAGAACATCACCTACCGGGAAGCGGCTCTCGTTCCGCCCTGGGCCATCGCCCAGTTGCCGACCTTCCACTATTTCGCGCGTCTCGGTGGACGGATCTACAAGGCCCGCATCCCGCTGCTCGATGAGCCAACCTGCACGTACGCCGCGGATCTGCAAAGGGGGGCGGCGTGACGCTGACCATCAACATCTTCGTCGCCCTCTTGATCGCGCTGGGGCTCTCCGTCGGCATCTTCCTCGTGGGCGGGAATCACGAGGCCCGCGCGATGGAGGCCCTCGCCTCCGCGGAGGCGGCCTTGGCGACAGTTCCCGACGGATCGTCCCGCCGATCGGCGAGTGCCACGGCCTCCAAGTGGGATCGAGCCCTCGCGCCCGTCTGGCGCGTCCTCTCCAAACGGCAACCTGCCGTGGAGCAGGCGCTCGTTCGTGCGACGGCGCTGCGAATCACGCTCTCAAAGCGGATGCTGCCGCTCGGCCTCTTCATGCTGACGCTCGGGGTGCTTGCGGGCATGCTTCGGCGCGATCGCGCCCGCGACCTTGTGCTCTACAGCTCGGTGACCTTCTCGTACTTCGGGAAGTTCATGACGCTCTGCGGGGCCGCGTACTCCGTGTTCGTCGCGCTCTCTCCTTTCGCGCCCCCCGTCTGGACGCTCTATCCGTCCTTTGGCGCCGCCGCCTTCGGCGCGGCCATGTATGTCGGGAGTCTGCCCCCGAGGCTTTGAGAGAGGAGGAACTGTGGAGAACTTCGAAATGGTCCAGCAGCTCAAGCTGGAGCTGATCCGCGGGTACGAGGAGTACGTGCGGACGGTCGCGTGCCTCACGGGTACGAAGGAGGACGAGGCACGCGAGGCGTTTCACACCGCCTTCTGCAGGATGCTCGTGGGTCTGAAGAAGCGGCCCTCGGGCAACCCGATCGTCGCCTGGCGGCCCTACATCATCCGTTCGGCGATCAACACACTCAAGGAGGAGGCCCGCCAAGTGGCTCGCCGGAAGCGCACCTGCCTCCTTTTCAGCGAGCTCGACGCGGAGGGCAAAGAAAGAGTGATGAGCGTTCCGGACCCGCGCCCGAGGCCAGCGGAGCAGGCCGAGAACAACGAACTGGCGACGCTGGCGTGGAAGGAGATGAAGAAGCTGCCCTCCCATGAACGCGAGGTCATCGCCCGGCGCTGCCAGGGCGAGTCGTACAAGGAGATCGCAAAGGACATGTCGATCGCGGTGCCGACCGCGGGGACGTACTGGACGCGCGGGCTCGATACTCTCCGCGCCCGGCTCCGCGACGCGGCGTAACTGGGGGATGCCGTGCCATGAGCGAGCGCGAGCGATGACTGGACGAGTCAAGGAGGGCATCCTGGCGGAGCCGCCGCACGACACGAGCGCGACCTTCGACGTCTACTCCGGGACATTCGAAGACAAGGAACCGCCCGACGAGGCAGGCGCATGAGGAGACCTGTTCCATGACTTCCTTCCAAGATGGACTCGACGACGAACTCAAGGACTCCATGGCAATGACCCGCCGGGGCGAGTCGCTCCTGATGGCGGTCGGTCTTCACGGGCCCCTGCGCGTCCCGACGGTCGACCTCCGGTACGAGCCGAGAGGATATGAATCCTGGAACGGCGTCAAGGGCGGCGGGCCTCGGGGATTCGGCTGGAATTCGCGCAGCATCCATTCCGAGTACCATCTGGTCGTAGCGGGACCCGAGGGGCAGGTCGAGATCCGCATCGACCGGGCCTTCAAACAGGCCATCGGTCGTCTGACCCCGAAGCGCCGGGATCTGATCCGTCGGACGATGCCTCCGGCGGTGACTCTCATCAAGGGCGACGACCCGTGGTATGGAGAGAACCAAGTCCTCGTGTCGTCAGAAGAACTCGTGCGCTGGGTGGACGAGGTCAAGCTGATGCTCTCAGCAGGCGGCAAGGGTGTCGCGCCCACGTCGCACACGAGCTGAACGTCGGTGAGGAATTCGTCGGGGTTGACGGATTCTCCGTTCTCTAGCCGCCACTGGACTGCCTTGAAAGACCAAGTGCGGCCGACCAAGAACCAGAAGCGTGCTGCCCGATTTCCAGCAGAACAACCGCCTCGTCAACCATCCTATTATATGGAGGGGACGACGAGCCCGGCCCCCCCTCCAAGGAGAGCTGGGATGGGAAGCGCGGGAGATTCTTCGCGGGGAGAGGCGGATTGTCGCGAACCTTCGCTGCCGGCTGCGGTTAGAGGAGGTAGCGACGGCCTACACCGACGCCCTGCCCAGGCGGGAGCGTCTACCGACAGCGAGGCCCGCTACGAAGCACCTCCGAACGGCACACCGAACCATCTCCGCCCCTGTCCTGAAAACGCTTCTGTCGTCGGCAACGGAGCCCATGCGGGCGAAGCGGCTCCCGCCGCTCGTTTCGGCGGGGTTCCGTCACCGAGCCACGACAAGGCCCCGGAAGATCATCAGGGCGAGCGACGGTCAGTTGATGCTGGGTGCGCTCCTGCAAAGCGAGGCAGAGGGAGGCGCTCCCAGAAGTGGGTCGTGCGCGTGAAGGCGATCGATCCGGAGAAGTACCCTGAACACCTGCGGAATCCGCGACATCCCTTCGCGTGCATGAAGCCGGAGGACAGAATGGAAGACATCATCACCTTTTGTGCGCGCCTCTGGGTGCGCACGTGCCAGGACACGGCAAGACAGTTCCATCTCGCAAAACAGGAGGACGAACAGGTTCGTGCAAAGGCGGCATGAATCGACGCCGGTGGTCGGCGTCAACGGGAGAACGCTGATGATTGCCAAGAAGAAGGACGGGCCTGCACCGGAGAACGACGGACCGACTCACGTCGCGTTGTACATCCGCGTCTCGTCGGACAAGCAGGCCAAGAAGCAGGACGGTTCGCTGGACACGCAACAGGACCTTCTCAACAGGTTCGTGGAGTACAAGAAGTCGACGGGGGCGGACTGGATCGTCTCGGAGCGTTTCGTCGAGGGCGAGAGCGAAGGGAGGCGACGGGGCAAGAGCGCGAAGGACACCAACCGCCCCACCTTCCAGAAGATGCTCCAGGTCGCAAGGGCGCAGCTTATCGACGTGATCGTCATCACCCGCATCGACCGCATCTCGCGGAGCGTCGTCGACTTCCTTCTCCTTGTCGAGGATCTGAGCCGCTACGGAGTCAAGGTCGTCTCCCTTCGGGAGAACATCGACCTGACCACCCCTACGGGCAAGTTCCAGACGATCCTCATGATCGCGCTTGCCCAACATGAGCGCGAGATGATCTCCGCCCGCGTGAAGGAAAAGGTCGAGTGGCGCGCCGAGCGCGGAATGCCGATCGGACCTCCGCCGATGGGCTACCTCATGAAAGAAAAGGCGTACGTCATCGACGGGCCGTTCGCCAAGCACATCCGGGAGTGCGATCGGCTCTACTTGGAAAACCAGAGCACGGACGCCGTGGCGCGGGAGTTGAGCCGTCTGGGCTACCGAACGCCCCACGGCCGCCCTTACTCGGTGCAGCAGATCTGCAGCATCCTCAGAAGTCCGACGTATGCGGCCAAGCTCCGATACGAGGGGCAGCTCTTCGCGGCGCAATGGAAACCCGTTCGGACGTGGGAGACGCACGAGCGCATCCAGGGGATTCTGGACCGAAACAACGAGAAGAAGCACAGCCCGAATCGCCAATCGGTCGAGTACGCCTATCTCCTGCAGGGGCTCCTCCGTTGCGGGAGCTGCGGTCACATGATGTCTCCGCAGCCGGGGATCGGCCGCAACGGGCGCTACTACCCCTATTACTGCTGCGGCACCGCGGAGAAGTTCGTCGGAACCGTGTGCCCCTTCAAGTATATTCCGGCCGAAGCCGCGGACCGAGCGGTGTTGGAGTTCATGAAGAGACTCGTCCTCAAGCCCGAGCTCGTCGAGACGTTCGCGCATCGCGCCAACGAGTCGACATCGGAGACGCTCGGCAAGATCAGGGGGGACCTCGGCCGCGTACGCGAGCAGCTCGTGGCTGTTCGCACCAGGATCGGCCACTTTCTCGACGCCATCGGCGAGGGGGGGCAGACCGCCATGATGAGCGTCAAGGGACGGCTCCAGGAATTGGAGACGCAGCGGGAGGAACTGGAAGCAAGCGAAGCCCGGCTGAAGGCCGAGTACGAGGCGGAGAGCACGCAGGAGATCGCCGTCCAGGATCAGGTTGGGGCGCTCAAGCTCTTCGATCAGCTCGTGAAGCAGAACGAGGACCGGCCCGATCGCCTGAAGAGCCTGCTTCCCAGGTTCATCGAGTACGTCATGTGGCGCACTGTGGACAAGGGGGAGGGGAGCATCGAAGTCGCCCTCTTCCCGGCCCCCGTCGCGTGGGCGCCGGACGCTGTCTTGGACGAGCGAGGCGGGGATTCGAAGCCGGAGGCCGTTGTTTCGTCCGAGACTCGGGGAAGGTACCCCCGGCAGGACTTGAACCTGCAACCACCGGATTAGAAATCCGGTGCTCTATCCAGTTGAGCTACGGGGGCAAGGGCCCGGCAGCGGTCCGCGTCAATCTACCCGACGTGTCGCCCCGTCGCAACCCCGCAATCAAGCCGGCCGCGCCGCCCCGCCCCCGGCCCGCAGATCCTCCACCTCCCGGCGCAGCGACGCGATTTCGGACTCCAATCTCGCGACGCGCGCCTCCAACCCCGCCGGCCCGGGAGTCGCGGCGACGGGCGCCTCGCCGGCCTCCTCCTCGGACGTGAAGAGGTGCTCGTAGCGCTGCGCGCTCTTGCCCGGCTGACGCGGCAGTGCGCGCACCACCGGCGGATCCTGCGCGGCGAATGCCTCCAGGATCATGGCGACGCACTCGAGATCGGGGATCGCCGCCATCCGCGACGCGTTCGACTTGAGCTCCCCCGGCGTCTGCGGCCCCCGCAGCAGCAGCTCCGCGACGATCGCCTGCTTGTACTCGTTCCATCCCAGCCGCTCCTCCGCGTCATGCCTGAAGCGCTCGACGCGCGCGCCGCGCTCCGGCTCCACCTCGGCGGCCAACCCCATGCCCTTGAGTTCGCGCGCCGCCTTCGCGACCTCGTCCTCCGTCAGCCGCACCACGGGATCGCGGCAGGAGAACTGGTTGCATCCCGCGACGAGCGCGTTGAGCGACAGCGGATACGCTCCCGGCGTGGCCAGCGATTTCTCGATCAGCACGCCGAACACGCGGCGCTGGACGGCGCCGAGCTTCAGAGTCATGGAGATCGCCTCCCGGTCGGCACTCGCACCACCCGGAAGCCGTTGAAGAGGGCGACGTTCGTCGGATCGATCCAGAGCCGCGTCGCGACGTGGAAACTCGTGACCCCGGAGTACGGATAGGCGCCGCCCCGCACATGCGCGTACGCCTGCCGCTCCCCCTCCTTCGGATCGCACCACTCGCGCAGGCTCCCTGCCATGTCGCGTACGCCGTGCGGGCTCTCGTCCGTGGGGAACGCGCCGACTTCCTCCAGCTCCGCCTTGCCCGGGCGCGACTCGCCGCCCTTCGCGAAGCTCCAGTCGAACCGGTTGCCCCATGGGAAAAAACGGGCGTCCGCGCCGCGCGCCGCCTTCTCCCATTCCACGTTCGTCGGCAGGCGGTAGACGGTCCTCCCGCCCTCCCGCCGCGTGAGCCACCGGCAGTACGCGTCGGCATCGTGCCACGAGATCGCCTGCACGGGCCATCGCGGGTTCGTACCGGGCGGGAGCGACGTCTCCCTCGCACCCGCCGGAATCTCCCAGAAATGGCCGGACTCCGGGGCCGACCGCGGGACGCGCCTCTGCGCGGCCGCGGAGCCTTCCTCCACGATCACGGCGTTCAGGAAACGGACGTATTCCCCGAGCGTCACCTCGAATCGCGCGATGAAGAAATCGCCCGTAGACGCCTCGGCGTCCGGCTTGCCGGAGAGGTACGCGTGCGGGTCCCCGCCCATCACGAACTTCCCGGCCGGGACGTAGACGAACCCGTCTCCGATCTCGGCCGCCGCGTAGAGCCGCACCTTCGCGGCGTGCGCCGTCCCGCGACCGATGACGACCGGGTATCGGACGTCCGGGTACCCCGCCATCGCGAACACGATCAGGTACGATCCGCGCGGGAGGGGCCTCTTTCCGGCGACAGCTCCGACCGGCCGCGCGACGAGGCGCCGATCCTCGCCTTCCTCGTAGCGGAACAGCGCCGCGGCGGCGCCGGGAGGGATCGTCTCGATCTCGATCGTCCCGCCCGCGTCGAGACGCGCGGTCCACGACGCGTCGCCGGCGGAGCGGATGCGCGAGTCCCAGTACGCGACGGACTCGAAGTCGTCGTCGGCCTCGGCCTCGCCCATACGCCTCCAGCATTCCTCGAGATACGCCGCCCGCGCCGCCGCGGGGTCGAGGTGCCAGGCCGTGGTGAGAGCGTCGAGCGCGCGGGCGCGCAGCGCGAGCCGCTCGCGCTTCCGCTCCTCCGCGCGGCGTTCCCACTGCCACATCGCGCGCTTCTTCTCCGGACCCTCCCAGAACGGGACTTCGCGGGAGAGCCGGGCCGCCTCTTCCTCCGCCCGCCTCCATTCCGCCTCGACGCGCGGGATCTCCTCCGTCCCGATGCGCCGCGCCTCCTCGACGAGCTCGAGCGCGCGCCGGCGCCGGTCCGCGTCGATCGCCCGGGCCCGGAGGTCCGCGGACTTGTGGGCCGCCTCCGCGTCGCCGGGCTCCAGCTCCCGGAGGCGGCTGTAGAGGTCCGCCGCCTCGGAGAGGCGCCCCTCCGCCTCGGCCTTCCGCGCCTCGACGCGCTTCCCGGCGACGTTCCGCGCATGGCGGACCCGGGAGCCGGCGATCAGGCCCGATGCCGCCAGCACGGCGGCCGCGAGCATCGCGGCCAGGGCCGAGACCGCGGGCCGGCGGCGGATCCTCTTCGCGAGCCGCGTGACGAGGCTCGGCGGTTGCGCGAGGATCGGGCGATGGTCGAGATGGCGGCGCAGATCCTCCGCGAACGCAAGCGCGCTCTCGTAACGGCGCCCCGGCTCCTTCTCGATCGCCTTGAGCGCCATGATCTCGACGTCGAGCGGGATCGTGCGCTGGATCCGGCGGGGCGGGACCGGCTCGTCGTTGAGGATGCGGGAGTAGATCTCGGAGATCCCCTCGCCCGTGTGCGGCGGGCGCCCCGTCGCCATCTCGTAGAGGATCGCGCCCAGGGCGTACACGTCGGTGCGCGGGCCGATCTCCCTGCCCTGCACCTGCTCCGGCGCCATGTAGACCGGCGTTCCGACGGCGATGCCCGAGCCAGTGATGGCGGCCTCCTCCTCGATGATCTGGGCGAGCCCGAAGTCCGCGACCTTCGGCTCGCCGGAATCGGCGACCAGGATGTTCGACGGCTTGAGGTCGCGGTGGACGACGCCCTGTTCGTGCGCGTAGTGCACCGCGCGCGCGACCTTCTCGAGGGTCTGCAGGAGGGGGCGCAGTTCGGAGCGGCGGGCGGCGAGGGTGAGGCTGAGCGGACCGCCGGAGACGAGCTCCATGACGAGAAACATCGTCCCGTCCTCCTCCCCCGCGTCGTAGACGGTCACGATGTTCGGATGGGAGAGCCGCGCGGCGGCGCGCCACTCGCGCTCGAAGCGCGCCTGGGCGTCCCGGGAGGTCTCGTGATGGGGGTGGAGGAGCTTGAGCGCCACCTCGCGGCGGAGTTTGCGGTCCCAGGCGCGGTGCACGACCGCGAGGCCGCCGCGGCCGAGCTCGGCACCCCGCTCGTAACGGGAGAGGGGGCGGTCGAGCTCGGCGCGGTCGCGCTCGTGCTCGCGCATGGAGTCCGCGAGGCGGGCGGCGAGGTCGTCCGGCAACGGGGTCATGAGGTCCGCCCGGTCACCCATATGGGTAAGACCGCGGCAGGGCGGGTATTGAACGCGAAAACCCGCGGCAATTCAAGATCGCATTGTCGCGCCGTCCCCTCCCGCCTATAATCCGTTCGTCCTTCTCGGGAGAACGCCATGCACTGCCTCCTGGCCGCCGTTCCCCTGCTCCTCGCGCTCCAGGAACCCTCGAAGGCGAAGCGGATCGAGGGCGGGACCGCCCACCGGTTCCAGGGCGTCTCGTTCGACCTGCCGCCGGGCTGGAAGTTCCGCTCCAGCTCGGAGGGTACGGCGCTCGTCCCCGACGATGCCAACCAGGGCGGGGTCCTCGAAGAGGCGTATTTCCTGCTCTCCGACCCGGCCCAGAAGTCGATCGACGGCGAGGGGTTCGCGCAGGCGCTGGAGGAGGCTGTCGGGAAGCTTCAGCCGGGAGCCACGCGGCAGGGCACGCCGAAGGGGCAGACCTACGGCGACCTCGAAGGACGTTTCTTTCGATACCGCGCGGAGACGGACGACGGGCGGGCCGTCGACGTCCGTGTGCATGCCTTCATGGGCTCGACCTGCGCCTGCGCCCTCCTCGCGTTCGGCTTCAAGGAGGTCGTGGCGAAACGGAACGCGGACCTCAAGGCGATCCTCGGGTCGATGACGCGGGCGCAGGACGGCGCGGAGGCGCCGCCGGACGCGGTCAAGCGCATCCCCGGCGGGAAGGCGTGCCGCTTCCGCGGGATCGCGTTCGACATCCCGAAGTCCTGGGCGATGAAGTCCTCCGCGGAGGGGGCGGCGCTGGTCCCGGAGGGGGCGAACCGGGGAGGCGTCCTCGAGGAGGCCTATGTCCTCGTCCACGACGCGTCGGTGAAATCGCTGGACGCGCCCGAATTCGGGCGGATCGTCGAGGCGCTCGTCGAGAAGCTCCAGCCCGGCGCCGCGAAGCAGGGCGGGACGAAGAAGAGGAAGTTCGGCGCGCTGGACGGCCGGGCGCTCGTCTACCGAGGCGCGACCGAGCAGGGAAAGGACGTGGAGATCCGCGTGTACGGCTTCATGAGCGGCGCGGGCGCCTGCGCCCTCGTCGCGTTCGGCTACGCGGAGCTGGTGACGCGGCGCGAGGAGGAGATCGCCGCGATCCTCGCTTCGATGTGGAAGCCGAAGTCGAACGTCCGCGAGGAACTGGTCGGCGAGTGGGGTTACATGAAGAACGTCCACAACGACCAGGGAGGCGTGCAGACGAACACCTTCCTGACGCTCCGGGCGGACGGGACGTACCTCCTCAAGGGCGAAAGCTCGATCTGGAGCAAGGGCGGCGGCGATTCCTCGAGCACGACGCACGAGACGGGGACGTGGAGCTGCACGGAATCGACGCTTACGCTGACGCCCGAGGGCGGCGAGGCCCGCACCTACGCGCTGGAGAAGAGGAACCATCCGAAGAACAAGAACGACCCGATGATCGTGCTGGACGGCAAGGCGTGGGTGACGACGACGCGCCGGGCGCCGTGGCCGGATTAGCGGACAATAACCGGCTCTCTTGCCGCGTTGAACTTCCGAATCGAGGAGAAAGACCATGTTGACTCTCGCCGCCGCGTTCGCCCTCGCCTGCCAGGACGGCAACCCGATGCAGGAGATCGATGAGATCCGCCGGGACATCGAGCTCTACCGGGCGCTGCACTCCCTGAACCTGAAGAAGGACCAGCTCGAGAAGCTCGTCAAGCTCGCCAAGGACTCGCGCAAGTCCGTGGACGACGCGGTGGCCGAGCGCAAGGACGACATCGACAGGCTCAAGAAGGCGATGAAGGAGCTCCGCGACGCCCTGGAGAAGGGCGACCCGTCGGCTCCGGAGCTGGAGCGGGAGATCGGCGAACTCCATCGCGCGATGGGGGAGGTCATGCGCCGGTTCCAGGAGACCGTCGAGCGCATCGCGGAGGAGCTCAAGAAGATCCTCGACGAGAAGCAGTGGAAGACCGTCTCGTCGATGAACCGGCCCGATCCGCTGCGGCCGATGCGCGAGCAGGTCGCGCACTTCATCGACCGCGTGCGGGAGGACCCCAACATCCAGATGGACGAGGAGATCGTGAACCGCATCCGCGAGGGAGTCGAGCGGATGGCCCGTCCGCTGGGGTTGAGCGAGAAGGACATCGAGGCCGAGGTCGAGCGCATCCGGAAGATCGTCGAGGAGATCTTCAATTCGAGCGGCGAGGAGCTGGGGAAGAAGCGCGACGAGTTCGTGCGGCGGATCTTCGAGGAGGGAAAGCTCGGCGAGGCCGCGAGCAAGATGGGGCCCCCGCCCGAGGAGGCCAACCGCCGCGTGGCGACGACGTTCCTGAACCCGAAGGTGCTCCAGTTCCTGCAGAAGCGCCTGGAGAACGCGAAGTAGCCGCACCAAAAGTGGACAGTCCACTTTTGGTGTTGCCGGTCACTTCCTGCCGCGCAGCCGGGTGACGATGCCGGCGTAGATCTCCTGGTCGTAGCTGCCGTCGCGGGTGCCGAGGATGAACCCCTCGAGGAACCGCGTCTTCTCGGAGTCGGTCACGCAGGCGGCGGGATAGGGGATCGGCAGCCCGTCGCCGTCGTCGAGCGGGAGCCCGCCCTCGTGCTCGACGTAGCGCGCTCCGACCTGGTAGCCGTAGGAGTGCAGGAGCCCCTCGCGCTCCCGCTGCCGGCGCCACCGGAGGATCTCCGCGTCGCTCCACTCCGTCGGGACGCGGGGGGCGCCGAAGACCTTCGTCCCGACCGGCACGAACCGCTTCAGCTCCGCGAAGAGCGACACGGTCTCGTCGCGCAGGGCCTTCCATTCCCTGACGTACTCGTCGTCCCCGCGGGTGCCGCCGACCGCCATCTCGTCGCCGACATCGAGAAGGTCGCGGACCCTGTCGGCCCAGGGCCCGATGCGCGCGAGCAGCCCGGCCGGCGCGCCCGCGTCCGTCAGAGTCTCCGGCGGGACTTCCTGCTCGCACGTTCCGCACCACAGGGAGCAGTGGAACTCCGGCTGCAGCTTGAGGTAGAGCTTCTTCTCGCAGGAGGGACAGAGGATTTCCACGCGGACATTGTACGGAGCCGGCCTTCGACGTGCTATACTTTCGACCGGGGGGCGCGGCAATCTTGCGATTCCGCGGCCTCGGTCGTGGAAGGCGCGGCGTCACGCCGCGCTCGGGTCTTTGACCGGCAGTACGGAGTACCGGTTGCCGCGAGCAGGCGAGCTGCTCGACGGCAACCGGTGAAGCAGGCCAGGAAGAGACCGCGCCCCCCGCCTATCCATGAAGCACTGCCCGTACTGAGCGGAGGCCCTCGACGACCGGGCGGTCGAGTGCGTCAACTGCGGCGAGAAGTTCGCGGAGAGGCCCGCCGCGACCGAGGGTCCCGCGGATCTCCTCGGTCTCTCGCAGATGCTCGGCATCACGCTGCGCGACCTCGCGTGGCTCGCGTCCGCGGCGCCGCTTTCGCCTCCCCACTACGTCCTCGCCGTCCGGAAGAAGCGCAACGGCGGGAAGCGGCTGATCCTGATGCCGAAGAAGCGCATCAAGGCGGTCCAGCGCGAGATCCACCGCCGGATCCTCTCGCGGCACGCGCCGTCCCCCTGGGCCCACGGATTCGCGACCGGCCGATCGATCCGCACGAACGCGGCACCCCACGTGGGCAAGGAGGTCGTCGCCAAGTTCGACCTGCGCGAGTTCTTCCATTCGATCACCTTCCCGCGGGTCCGCGGCCTCCTGCGTCAGCTCGGTTACGCGCCCGACGTGGCGCGGACCATCGCGCTTCTCTGCACGTTCCACCCCGGCCGCATCCGCGAACGGATGCGGCCCGGCGGCGTGAGCTACGCGGACCTTGCCGCGGCGTTCCGCGCCCCGGGACGGTACGGGTTCCGGCGGATCCTCCCCCAGGGCGCGCCGACGAGTCCGGCGCTGGCGAACCTGGCCGCGCGCGGCCTCGACCGCCGCCTCGCCGCGCTCGCGAAGCGCTTCCGCGCCGACTACACGCGCTACGCGGACGACCTCACCTTCTCGGGAGGGGCCGAGTTCCATCGGGACCTGCCGCGCTTCATCCCGCTCCTGCGCTCGATCGTCCGGGACGAGGGCTACTTCCTGGCGCGGGAGAAGACCCGCGTCATCCGCCGCGGCAACTGCCAGCGCGTCACCGGGCTCGTCGTCAACGAGAAGCCCAACGTGCCGCGCGGGACATACCGCGAGCTGAAGGCGATCCTGCACAACTGCGTCACGAAGGGACCCGAGTCGCAGAATCGGGCGAAGGTCCGCGACTTCCGCGCCCACCTCGCGGGCCGCATCGCGTTCGTGAAGTCCGTCCATCTCCGGCACGGGATGCGGCTCGAGGAGACCTTCTCGCGGATCCGGTGGTAGGCGGCATGTGAGCAATCAGCCGTCAGCAATCAGCCATCAGCATTCAGCGGGGCGCGAAGGGGCGGCTGAGAGCTGACGGCTGAGAGCTGACGGCTGAACGCTCAGGGCGGCGTCAGTCCCGCAGGGCGTAGAGCGCAAGCCCTCCGTCGCGGCGCAGCAGCACCCCGCAGCGATCCAGCATCGGATCCAGGGTCCGCCCTGGAGGGGTGCGGAAGTACGGCGTGGGACCCGGCGTCGTGAGGACGTGCGTGATCCCGAGCTCGCGGAGCCGCGCCCGCAGCTCCTCCGCCGACCTCATGTCCGGCCAGAGGACCGCGCAACTGATCAGGGGGATTCCGGTTACGAATCGACGCTCCAGGAGGAACTCCACGCCGAAGGCGTTCACGAAAACGACCGCGCCGCCGGGGAGTTCGCGGTTGAGGTGCTCGACCACGCGCGGACAGACCCTCCGGCTCTTCCCCCGCCAGACGTTCCAGGCACGGCCGGTCCCCTGATACGCGAGGCCGACGGCCAGGACGACGACCGCGGCCACGGCGAGAGGGCGGACGCGGTCCATGAGGCGGGCCGCCGCGACGGCGACCGTCATCGCGACCGCGGCGTGGAACGGAAGGAGGAAGCGGGGCTGCGGGCTGCTCAGCCACCACAGCGGAACGGCCAGACAGAACGCGCCGAGCAGGATCTTCTGGCGGCGGTCCAGACGGAACAGGACGAGGAGGAGCGGGACCAGGAGGAAGGGCGCGCCCGTCCTCCACAGGAGCGCACGGTAGGCCAGGCCGGCGAACCAGGCGGGATCCACGGGCGACCGGCCCAGCCCGAGCCCCCAGACGAGCTCGTCGCCGGCCGCGGCGGACCAGTCGCGGCCGCCGAACACCGAGTAGGCGAACGGCCACACCGGATTCCCCGTCCAGGCCCAGGACTTGAGATACCACGGAAACGCGAGCGCGCCCGCCACCAGGGCCAGCCCGAGCGTCTTCCTCCATCCCAGGGGAATCGTCAGCAAGGTCGCGATGAGGATCACGGCAAGGCCGGCCATCTTCGCGCCGGCCGCGAAGCCCGCGAAGAGCGCGGCGGGGAGCCAGGCCCGGTCGGCCAGGAACACGAGGGAGGCCAGCGTGAACAGGGTGAACGCCGGGATGTCCGAAGCGCTGCCGATGAGGTCCTTGAAGTTGAGCAGTCCCGCGATGGCCGCGGCCGCGACGGCCGCCGCGCGCGGCCCGTACCGCGACAGGAGCGAAGCGGCCGCGAGCGCCACGGAAAGGACCAGCGTGAGGAAGACGAAGAGCGTGGCTCCCCTTTCGCCGGGGAACGCGAGGAAGAGACCGTTGAAGCACTGCGCGCTCGCCGGCCCGTTGATGGTGATCACGGGGAGATAGACGATCCGGCCTTCCCGCAGCCACGTCTTGGGCGCCGCGAGGTGGTACCGGAGGCTGTCGTTGTCGCTCGTGGGCACGGCGGCGCGGACGGCGTTGAAGAGAAGCACGAGCGCGGTCGCCGCGAAGATCAAGGCGGCCAGGCGGTCGCGGAACACGCCTCTCCACGCTCCGAGGTCCTCGATAAGCTGGCGCCCTCCTCCCAGCGCCGGCAGCGCGAGGAGGACCGTGAGCGCCCCCAACCCGGCCCGCGTGTAGAGGCCGGCGATGCCGAGCGCCAGCAGGCAGAGCCCCCACAGCCCGAGCCCCGCCGCCGTGCGAGCGACGAGCCTCACGGGATCCGCGGGCCGTTTCCGCAGGACGATGCGCCCGAGGCCGTGGGCGATCAGCAGAGCCAGGAGCGCGGAGGCGATGCCGGCGATCGCGTGCATGGTCCGGCGATCGTAGCGCCCGGCGCGATTCTCCGCAAGTCGGCAAGATGGACTCGGGAGGGGGGCTTTGATACCATCCCCGCCCGATGGCCGACCGACCGATCGCCGCGCGCGTGGGGCTCCTCGGCGTCTCCGGCGCGGGCAAGACCACGCTCTTCGCGGCGTTGACGGGTACGGACTACTCGCGTGCGCTCGTCGCGGGGGGCAAGTCCCTGGCCGCGAGCGTCCGCGTCGAGGACCCGCGCCTCCTGCGCATGCACCAGGTCGAGGGGGCGCACAAGAAGCTCGTCACGCCGATCCTCGAGATCGTGGACGGGCCGCCGATCGCGCTCTCCGGTCCCGAGAAGCAGGACAATCCGGGCGTGCTCTCGCAGTTCCGCGAGTGCGACGCCTACCTCGCGGTCCTGAAGTCGTACGACGGCTCGGACCCGAAGACGCAGATCGAGGGGATGAAGGGAGAGCTCTTCCTCGGCGACGTCGAGAGCATGAACCGCCGGATCGAGCGGCTCCAGGCGGACGTGAAGAAGCCGCTCCCGAACCGCGAGGAACTCCAGCGCGAGCTGGCCGCGCTCCAGCACCTCTCGGAGGGCGTCCTCGGAGGCGACACGAAGGTCTTCGAGAAGCTCACGCCCGAGGACGAGAAGCGCCTCCGCGGCTTCCAGTTCTACTCGCGCAAGCCGATCGTGCCGCTCGCGAACGTCGGGGAGACGCAGCTCGGGACCGTGCCGGGCCCGGCGACCTCCTTCAAGCTCGAGACGGAACTGCTGGCGATGGAGCCGTCCGAGCGCGAGATGTTCATGAAGGAGTACGGCCTGGCCTCGCTCGTGGTCCCGGGCCTGGCGAATCTCCTCTACCGGGAGCTTGGCTTCGTCACCTTCGCCACGGTCGGCGACAAGGACGTGACGGCGTGGCACCTGCGGAAGGGGGCGAGCGCCTGGGACGCCGCGGGCCGGATCCACACGGACATCCAGCGCGGCTTCATCAACTGCGAGGTCGTGTCGTTCGCCGACTGGGAGAAGTTCGGCGACTACCACGAGGCCCGCTCGCACGGCAAGGCGCGCACGGAGGGGAAGTCCTACGTCATGCAGGACTTCGACATCATCCACATCAAGTTCAACGTGTGACCCGACGGCATTCAGCCATCAGCCGTCGGCGCGCCGGGTGGTTGCTTGATTGCCACTCCAAAAGTTGACAGGGAGGTTTTGGTGGCGGTTTGTCCCTTGCCTAACCCCCGCGCGGCCGGTACGATTCCCCCATGCCCAAGGTGGCGCTTGCCTATTCCGGGAGCCTCGATACCGCCATCTGCGTCCACTACCTGCGGCACGTCAAGGGGATGAAGGTCTACACCTTCTCCGCCAACCTCGGGCAGCCCGAGTACCTCGAACCGCTCGCGGAGCAAGCCGTGGACCTCGGCGCGACGGCCGCGAACCTGGCGGACCTGCGCGACAGGTTCGCGCGCGACTTCATCTTCCCCTCCCTGAGGGCCGGGGCGGTGTACGAGCAGGGCTACTTCCTCTTCAGCGCCCTCGCGCGGCCGCTCATCGTGGAGGAACTGCTCCAGGTCGCCGAGGAGGAGGGGTGCGACTTCATCGCGCACGGCTCCCGCGGGATCGGAAACGACCGCATCCGCCTCGACAACTGCATCCGCGCGCTGGCCCCGGACGCCCAGGTCCTTACGCCGCTCGTGGACCTCAACCTGAAGGGGCCCGTGGACGACATCGCCTACGCGCGCGAGCACGGCATCGCCATCGCCAGCGAGCGCGCCGTGCTCTTCAACGTCGAGCAAAACCTCTGGGGGAACAACGTCCAGGTCCCGAACCTCCGGGACACCTGGGAAGAGCTTCCCCGCGACACGTACATCCTTACCGTGCCGCAGACGGAGGCCGGCGCGAGGCCGACCGTCCTCGAGATCGGTTTCGAGCGGGGCGTCCCGGTCTCGGTGGACGGGGAGGAACTGTCGCCGGTCAAACTCGTCGAGATGCTCAACAAGATCGGCGGTCGGTGCGCCGTCGGCCGGTTCGACGTCGTCGAAAACCGGATCAGCGGCCGGAAGACGAGGGAGCTCTACGAGGCGCCCGCCGCGGCGATCCTCCAGGCGGCCCATCAGGCCCTCGAGGCGATCACGTTGGACAAGGAGACGCAGCACTTCAAGGCGGCTCTTTCCCCGAAGTACGCCGAACTCGTCTACGAGGGGAAGTGGTTCCTCCCGCTGCGCGAGGGACTCGACTGCCTCTTCGCCCGCCTCAGCGAGAAGGTGACGGGCGACGTGCGCGTCTCGCTCTTCCGGGGGAACCTGACGATCCTCGGCCGACGGTCGCCGAACACCCTCTTCGTCCCGCGCGACCCCGCGGGCTCGGTGCAGTTCCCGCAGAAGCTCACGGTCTAACCCGGCCTGTTCCCGAGTTCTCGGCCGTAGTCCGAGAACTCGGGAATAGGCCGCCCGCGGCGCGGACCGCCGCGGCAATCGCGGCCCTGCGGGCCGACGCCGCAGCGCGACAGGGTGTCGCGCGAAGGCGGAGGGGTTGTCCAGCGGAACCCGCCGGAGGCGGGTGAAGCCGCCCGCAGGGTGCCGTTTCATGTCGGCGGCGGAGCCGACATGAAGAAGGCGGGCTGATGCGCATCGAGGTCCTCTCCACCGGCACCGAGCTGCTTCGTGGCCGCTCCGTCGACACGAACCTCGGCGCGATCGCGCGGGAGCTCGAGGCTGTCGGCGGGGAGGTTCGCTACCACGCGACCTGCGGCGACGACCTCGCGCGGCTCGTCGAGGAGCTGAAGCTCGCCGCGTCGAGGGCGGACGTCTGCATCATGACCGGCGGTCTCGGCCCCACCGAGGACGACCTTACGCGAGCCGCCGTGGAAGAAGCCCTCCATCGGCCGCTCCGGTTCCGGCCCGCGCTGTGGCGCGCGATCCGGTCGCGGTTCCGCCGGCTCGGGGTCCGGGTCGCGGCGATCAACCGCCGCCAGGCCTTCCTGCCCGGGGGCGCCGGGGCCCTCGCCAACGCGAACGGCTCCGCTCCGGGGTTCCGGCTGGAGGCCGACGGCCTTCTCCTCTTCGCGCTTCCCGGACCTCCGCGCGAGGCGCTGCCGATGTTCCGCCGGTTCGTCGTCCCGGAGCTGGCGCGGCGGCTCCGGAAGGACTGGGATCTCTGGGAAGGCAAGGCGATCGGACTTCCCGAGGCCGACGTGGACGCCCTCGTGCGGCGGATCGTGGGGAAGCGCGCGACCTACGGCTTGACCGTGAGCGGGGGCGTCGTTAGTATCTCGGTCCGGACCGGGGGACCGTCGAGGCGGAAGATCCTGCGCGACCTCTCCATGCGGGTCCGCCGCGCGCTCGGCCGCCGCTTCATCGACGCCCCGATCGAGGAGGTCGTGGCGCGGCTCCTGGCGAAGCGGTGCCTGACGATCGCGGTCGCGGAGAGCTGCACGGGCGGGCTGATCGCCCACCGGCTCACGAACGTGCCCGGGATCTCGGCCTCGCTCCTCGAGACCGCCGTGACGTACTCGAACGGCTCGAAGGTGCGGCGCCTTTCCGTACCGGAGGAGGTTCTCCGGAAGCGCGGCGCGGTGAGCCCGGAGGTGGCCGCGGCGATGGCCGAAGGGATGGCGCGTTCGAGCGGCGCCGACGTGGGACTCGCGACGACCGGCATCGCGGGACCCGCTGGCGGGACCCGGGAGAAGCCGGTGGGGCTCGTGTACACGGCCGTCGCGTTCCGGGGAAAGACGGCGGTCACGGAGCGCCGGTTCGGCGGGGGCCGGCCGGACGTCAAGGACCGCGCGGCGACGCACGCGCTCAACCTCGCGAGGATCGTCCTTCAGGAGGGGTAGGGGATGCGCTCCCGGCGCTGGGTCTATGCGACGCCCGACCGCGCGGTCGCGGACCGCCTCGCGCGGACGCTCTCCATCTCCCCGCTCACCGCGTCGCTCATGGTCAACCGCGGGATCCGCGACGCGCAGGACGGACGCCGCTTCCTCCGCCCCGACCTCGAGGCGCTCCTCGATCCGTTCCTCTTCCGCGACATGAAGGCGGCCGTGCGGCGCCTCCTCGACGCCGTCCGCGTGGGCGAGGGGATCGGCGTCTTCGGCGACTACGACGTCGACGGCACGAGCGGCACGGCGATCCTCTGCAAGTTCTTCGGCCTCCTGGGAAAACCCGTCGCGTATCGCATCCCGCACCGCGTGAACGACGGGTACGGGATGAACGAACGGATGGTCCGCGAGTTCGCCGCGGAGGGCGCAAAGGTCCTCCTCACCGTCGACTGCGGCACGGGCGACGTGGAGGAGGTCCGGCTCGCGCGGGAACTCGGGATGGACGTCATCATTCTGGACCATCACGAGCCGCCCGCGGAGCTGCCGCCCGCCCTGGCGATCCTGAACCCGAAGAGGAAGGACGCCGCGTACCCGTTCGCGGGCATCTGCTCGACGGGGATCTGCTTCAAGCTCGCCTGGGCGCTGGCGAACGAGATGCCGCCGGCGCTGCGGCGATCCGCCCCCTTCCGGGACTTCCTCCTCGACGCCATGGCCTGCGCCGCGCTCGGGACCGTCGCGGACGTCTCGCCCCTCACGGGCGAGAACCGCGTCTTCGTCTCGTACGGACTCGAATCGCTGCGCCATGCGCCGAACCCGGGCCTGCGCGCGCTCCTGGCGAAATCCGGCCTGACCGGGAAGGGGCTCGACAGCCACGACATCGCGTTCCGGCTCGCCCCGCGCCTGAACGCCCTCGGGCGGATCGGAACGGCGCAGGATTGCGTGGCCCTCCTCGTGAGCCGCTCGCCGGAGCGGATAGAGGAGATCGCCGCGCTCCTCGAGTCGTCGAACCGCCGGCGCCGCGACATCGAGGGGGACATTTTCGAGCAGGCGCTGGAGCGCGTCGAGAAGGACGGCCTTGCGACGGACCCGGTGCTCGTGGTCGCCGATCCGCGATGGCATCCCGGGGTCGTCGGGATCGTCGCCGCCCGG
>JACPRC010000179.1 GCA_016190175.1 Planctomycetota bacterium | reverse complement strand
GCCCGCGGCGCACTATTGCCGTCAAGGTGGCGCCGCGGGCGGCTTATTCACGAGTTCTCGGCCTGCGGCCGAGAACCTTCGTGAATAAGCCGGGCTAGTAGTACGATCTGAAGTCGCTGAAACTGTAGTCGGTTCCCTTGCTTCGAGCGATCAGGTCTCTCATCCCCTGATCCCGCGCCAGGCTCAAGGCGCCCCGACCTCTGAAATCGGTCGCGCCAAGATCGGCGCCGCGTCTTATCAGCAATTCCGCGATGGAATCGTGGCCCCTGCTGACGGCTTCCAACAGGGCGGATTTCCGATTCTGGTGGGTGGTCGATTCGAGATCGGCGCCCCCGGCAAGACACCGCTTGACCTCCTGAATGTCCCCCTTCTTCACGGCCGCGAGAAACTCCCTGTTCAGGGCGTTTCGTCTCTTCTTCTTCTCTCGCTTGTTCATCCCTCGATTCCTCGTCTCCCATCGTGAGGCTGCGGCCCCGGCTCGGGGTGGCCCGCGCACTCCCAGTTGAGAGGCTCGTCGCCCCGGCCGAGGTCGTAGACGCCGGCGGTCGCGAACTTGCCGCACCGGCACAGGTAGGCACGGGTTTGCGCGGCGATCTCGCCGGTGATCAGCAGCTCGTGCTCCGGGGTCGCCAGTTCGTACAGCGCCGCCTCGCGGCCGTCCGCCCCTTCCGCGAAGCGCACGCCGTCCCAGTGGCGGACCTCGGCGCCGCAGTCGAGGCAGACGAGGCGCGAGCAGGGGACGTACCGGTCCTTGCGCGCGTAGTAGACGCCGGGATCGTCGGGCATCGGGAACCGCACGCCGGCGCACGATCCCCCGTACAGGCAGCGCCGCTTCGAGGACATCACCCGGCGAACTCCAGGCAGGAGGGAAGACACTTCGTAGGCGTTCAGCTATCAGCTATCAGCCATCAGCGCGGCGGCACCGGGCGTGGCGCGACACGACGGGCCGGCTGAGAGCTGACGGCTGAAGGCTGAACGCTTGCGACACTTCAACACCCGTCGCGAGGATATCCGCGCTCCTTTGGCGGTTCAAGAGGATCGCCCAAGTCGGCGGGACCGGACCGCGAAAGGCGCGCGGCAAGCGTTCAGCGGTCGGCAATCAGCCGTCAGCAAGAAGCGCGTTTGGCACTCCTGGCTGAAAGCCGATTGCTGAAGGCTGATAGCGACCCGTGAACGGATACGGCGCGCGGGTCTCGCGTCGGCTTCGGCCGACGTGGTATAACGCCTTTCCGATGCGCTCCGAGACCGGCCTCGCGAACGAGCTTCCTCTCCGCCTCCTCGTCCTCGCCGACTTCACGGGGGGGCGAGACAACCGTCCCGTCGAGGAACGCGAACCGATCCGCGTCGATCGCGACGGTGTCGACGAGCTCCGGCGCCGGATCGAACTGAGGTCTCCCGGGGCTGCATGGCGGGACTTGAAGTTCATGCTCGATCGCGCCGCGAACACGGAAGTCTGCATCCTCAACGTCTCGAAGAATGACCTTTTCGAGGACTTCCAGGACAGCCCCGAGATCGTCAAGAGCGGACTGCACTTTGTGCTGCGCCTGTGCGCCCACGCGCTGCCCTATGCCGCCATCATCGCCCACTACGAATTCTCGCACGAACGAGAGGACGTCTGGCTGCTTCAGGGAATCGCGGCCGTGGCGGCCCTGATGGACTGTCCGTTTCTCTCCGCCGTCTCGCCGCGGATGTTCGGGTCCGAGCCGTGGGAGCCGATCGACCTCGACGCCTGCTTCGACGGGGCGCCGTTCGACCAATGGCGCCGATTCCGGGAATCGAAGGACGCCGCCTTCGTCGCCCTCCTCGTGCCGGCCCTCGACGCGCCCGTCCACCCGGCGTTCGAGCTGGGGGCGCGAATCGCGGAGCGCCGGGTCCTGAAGGAGTCAGCGGAGCCGCGGGAAGAGGAACTCCGTCTCGAGCGCGTCGGGTTCGTTCCGCCCGGATTTCGGCGGCTGCCGTGCTGCCGGCCCGGGGAGTCCCTCCCGGACCGGATGGCCGTGAGCCGCATCGCCCACCGCCTTCGGGTGATCCACCGGGAACGCATCGGCCATTGGGATGACCCCGCGGCGGTCGAGCGCGAGTTGAATGGCACGGTTCCGGAGGCTCGCGTCTCCAGCGAGGCGGACGGATCGTTCCGCCTGACGGTGCGGCTCCGCGACGACGCCCCGTCGATATCGACGCCGCTGCACCTCAGCGCCGGCGCGGGTCCCGGCTGGACGAGGTCGTTCGCGCCTCGGACTCGCACGCGCCTCGCGGTCTCTCCGCCCGGCGATCCGACGGTGGAGCTGAGCCCTCCGTTCCGAATCCTGGTCCTCGCGGATTTCACCGGCGAGGTCGACACTGAGCGGCTGGCGAACCGCGAGATCGTCCGCGTCGACCGCGAGTCGTTGGACGCCGCGATGGAGAAGCTCGGCGCGCGGAACGACGCCGCGCGGCTCGGGGTGAAGTTCCTCGTCGAGCGGACGGACAGCCGCGCGAACGTCGAGATCTTCCTGCTGAACGCGTCCAAACAGGACCTCGCCGACGAGTTCGAGACGGCCGGCGCGCCGCGGAAATCGGGACTGTACCGACTCGTCGTGGAAGGTGGCCCGGACTGGTCGCCCATGATCGGCGCGATCATCGGCGACTACGAGTTCTCGTACGGTCCAAATGACCTCCGGCTCCTGAGCGACCTCGCGCGGGTCGCCCGCGCGGCGCATGCCCCGTTCATCGCCGCGCCGTCTCCCAAGTTGTTCGGCATCGGAACTTGGCAGACGCACCCGCATCTGAAGGACCTGATGTCCATCTTCGAGGGCGCTCAGTATGCCCGCTGGAGAGAGTTCCGGTTCTCCAGGCGCGCCGCCTACGTCGCGCTCGCCTGCCCGCGGTTCCTGCTCCGCCCCGCGGAAGGGGAGCGCGAGGCGGTCTGGGGCAACGCGGCCTTCGCGTTCGGTTCGTGCCTCGCGGCGGCCTTCGCGAAGGAGGGCTGGTGCGCCAACATCGCAGGGCCGGAGGGAGGAGGGCTCGTGCCCGATCTCTTCGACCTGGAGATCCCCGTGGTCCCCTCTCGCGAGCGCGAGCTGGCGGAGGAGGGATTCCTGGTGCTCGGCACGAGGGGTGGTCGACCGCACGAGGCCTGTTTCTACGCTGCGACTTCCTGCCGGAGGCCCAGAGAGTTCGGTATCAGCAGGGAGGCCCGGGAAGTAGCGCTGGCTTGGCGCGTCAACTCACAACTTTCGGCCCGGTTCGTCGCCGCGCGGGTGGCGCATCTCCTGAAGTTCCTCATGCGAGAAGTGCAGGAGTTTGCATATCCTTCTTTCAGATCTTTGGAATTCGCACCCGGCGCGATCGCGTGGCTGTCCGGCTTCACCGGGAGCGTGGAGCGACTGCCCCTGGAGTGCGCCAGCGCGATTCCGTTCCGCACGGCCGCGATCCGATTCAGCCGGTCGGAGCAAACGGCCGTTGTGACGCTCCAGCCGAATTTCGCCCCCGCGGGTTCGCCCTTCACTCTCACGGAGATGGTGACGTTCCGATCGGGCGATGGCGAGGCCGATCCCTTCGGCGTCCCTGAGTGTCGCCGACGCATGGCCTCGGTCCCCAAGACGGATGAATTTCCGTTCAGCCTTCTCGTTCTGGCGGACTTCACGGGACGCGAGCAGGCCCCCCTGGAAGACCGGCGTCCATTCCGGGTCGACCGAGGCAATCTGAACGCCGTGCTGAAGACGAAGAGTCCGGAGTTGTTCCTGGACATCCTGGAGGGGGTACATCTTCGGTTCGAAGACTTCTCGGACTTCGAGCCCGACTCGATCGTGCGTCAGGTGCCGGAGATGCGACGGATCGCGGAGGATCGCCTGGCCCTCGTCGCCGTGCGGAGCCGGCTGGCGGGATTGCCCGCCCTTGCGAAGCGAATCCGGGAGCAGTGGGATGAGACGGGGGCGCGGGAGACCATGCTGGGCGAGCTGGCGTTGCCCGAGACGGCGGAGGGGGCGGACATTCTGCGCCGCGGCGTCGAGCTGACCCTCGGTTCCGGGTGCGCGCCGGAGCGTTCCGCCGTGGACGCGCGGATCGCGAGGATCGACCGCCATCTCACGGGGATGATGGACGCGATCCTGGGCCATCCCGAATTCCAGCGACTGGAGGCCTCCTGGCGCGGACTCAAGCTCCTGGTCGATCGGATCGGCGCGGGCATGAAGGTCGCCGCGATCGACGTCTCGAAGCGCCACCTCCTTGAAGATATCGAGGACGCGCCGGAAATCGAGAAGTCGGGCCTCCACAAGGCGGTCTACATGGAGCACTTCGGTACGTTCGGCGGGGAACCGTACGGCGCGGTGATCGCGGACTACGAGTTCTCCTGCTCCCCTCCCGAGCGCAAGATGCTTCGATACGCGGGGGTTGTCGCTCAGAGGAGCGCCTGTCCCTTCATCGCGTCGGCGGCCCCGGGCTTGTTCGGCGCGGTCTCGTGGGAAGAGGTGGCGAATCGGGAAAGCGCCGGGTCGCCGGCCGACTGGCCGTGGGGCCCGGGTTGGGCCACTCTCTTGAAATCCGAAGCGGGGGCGCATGTGGGGTTGTGTCTGCCGAGAGCGCTCCTGAGGGCCCCGCACGCCGCCGATTCCGTGCGGTCGTTCCGCTATGAAGGGCGCACGCCGCTCTGGGGAAACGCGGCTTTCGCGTTCGGCGCGAGGTTGATCGAGGGATATGTCCGTTGGCGTCGCGACGGCCGCCTCGCGGATTGGGGCGGAGAAGAACTCGATGAACCGCTCGTCCCCGAGGTCTCCCTTCCCGAGCGGATCGCGGACGCCGGTTTCATGCCCCTTGTGGCTCGGGGAGGCCGGTTCGGATTCCATGATGCCCGTCTCATCGGCGGAATGCGGGCAAGCGAATGGCTTCTGCCCTGGCGCTTCCTTCAATTGGCCTCAGTGGTGCAGCGCGACTACATCGGTTCGTGGAGAGAAGCTTGGGAGGTGCAACGAGGTCTCAGAGCGGCCTTGCGCCGGTTCGTCGCGGCCGGGCCCGACCCGGGCCCCGAGATTCTGCGGCACCGGCCTCTTCGATCGGTGGACGTGACGGTGGAGGAGTTCGACCGCGCGTCCCTCCTCCAATGCCGTCTCCGGATCTGGCCCTGGGGCATGAAGGGTCCGCTGACCGCATCGATTCTCTTGAGCACGAAGTAGCGTGGAGGAGACCCTGGCTGGTCAACACTTGTGGATGGACCAGCCCTTGACACGGCGCCCGGCCCGGAGGGCCGGTGGGCCGAAGGCCCAGCGCCGCAGAGCGGCGAGGCGCCGCGTCAAGGGCAAGCCAGAAAGAACGAAGAACAGAGAGGAAAGAGCAAGGAGCCGGGGGAAGTCTCCCCCGCCTGCGCGGCCGAAGCCCGCCGCTTCGGCGTGGCGAAGGCCCGTCCGCTTTCTTCTTCGCGTTCAGCGGTCGGCAATCAGCCGTCAGCAAGAAGCGCGTTTGGCACTCCTGGCTGAAAGCTGATAGCGACCCGTGAACGGATACTCTTCTTCGTTCCTTGTTCTTGGTTCTTTCGGCGGGGCCGCACGACAAGTGCGGACCTGCCGGCTCGCGGATCGCCTGCGGGGTGATCAGGCGATAGCGGCCGCCGGACCCGTGTGATAGAATCGTGTCGGAACAGCCCGGGGGAACGGATGGCCCGCGTCTGCGTCTCCAGCGTCGTCACGCACCCGGGCCTCCAGTTGTCCCACAACGACGACTCCGGCCGCGCCGACGACGCGCTGGGGCTCTACCTCGTCTCCGACGGCGTCGGGAGCTGCCGCCACGCGGCGCTGGCGAGCCGGCTCGCCGTCGAGTCCGCGGCGCAGGCGATAGCACGGCGCCCCTCCCCCGACGTCCGCAAGACGCTCTCCTGGGTCGTCCGCGAGGCGAACCGCCGCATGCAGGAGGAGGGGCTCAAGTCCGTTCCCAAGGAGATCCTCGCCGCGACGCTCACCCTGCTCTACGTCCCGGGCGACGAGTTCCACGTCGTCCACGTCGGCGACAGCCGCGCGTACCTCTACCGGCAGGAGCGGCTGTCGCAGATCACGCGCGACCATTCCGTCGCCTACGAGCAGTACTGGAAGGGCGCGATCACGAAGGACGACCTGCGGAGCCATCCGAACCAGAACGTCCTTACGCGCACGCTGGGGACGGCCGACTTCATCGTGCCCGACTTCACCGACGGGGGCATCGAGGGAGGCGACCGGTTCCTGCTCTGCTCCGACGGCCTCACCAAGGAGCTTGCGGACGAGCAGATCTCGACGATCCTCGCGGAAGAGTCGGTCCCGGCCGCCGCATGCGGGCGTCTCCTGAACGCGGCGATCGAGGCGGGCGGACACGACAACATCACGGTGGTGGTGGTGGACGTGGCGTAGATCCGCCGCGTCGTTCCGCTACCCGGCGCGGCGAAGGGCCGCCGCAGAACTACGGCAGGAACAGCGCGGGACTGACCTTGAAGCGATCCGCAAGCCGCCGAATGTGCGGAATCGTGAGGGAGCGTTCCCCCGAGAGGATCTTCGATCCCATGCTGGGATGGACTTCGAGGAGACGCGCAAGATCCGACGCGTTCATTTCGTTCTCTTGCAGAAGATGCTCGAGGACGTCGATGCCTCTCAGGTCCTTCGTCTGGATGGCATGATGCTTCGCCTCGTAGGCTTCCACAAGCTGTACGAGCGTCTCCAGATAGTGCGCCTGCCCCTTCGTAGGTCTGCCGACCGCCATCAGGTCGTCGATCATCTCCACGGCGTTCTCGTGGCCGACATCGTCCTCGATGGCCTGCGGGATCACCAGCCGCATCAGTTCCTCGAAGGTGCCGGGCAGCTTTCGTCGTTCCGAGCGCCGTGTCGACGGCATGGGGTCACTCCTTCCACTTGCCTTGCTCGTACTCCCGGTGCGTCAGCACCCACCGGATGTTGATCAGCCTCCACTCGTACCGGATCCGCGCGATGAGCCGGTATTTGTTGCCCCCGATGTTGAACACCGTGAGGGTCTCCCCGCAACGGTTCGGCACGCCGTCCGCGGCCGAGTACGTTCCGCGTACCTCCTGAAGGCTCTTCCACTCGGCCTTCCCGGCCGTCCGATACCACGCCTTGAGCGGACCTTCGGCATCGGCGTGTCCCTCCCAGAACCTCCGGAGGAGCCGGATGCTGATGACCCGCATTTAGACATATTGTCTAAGATGGCTGCACCGGGGTCAAGACCGACGTGTTCGAGCGGCAAGGCACCCCGCCGTTCGCAGGTGCCTTGCGCTGTCTGGACATGGACTGTAAATAAGAACCCAGGTCAAGCGTATGCGCGAAGCAGTCCTGCGGCTGACCAGAGGGACGATGGCGCGCGCTCTCGGCGTCACCGCGCAGAGCATCTACTACTGGGAAAACGGACCCTACGATCCGTCCCCCTGTTACGAGGTCCTCCTCAGCCGGATCGCGGTTCATCCCCGCCGCATCCTCCTTCGCCCTGCGGGCTACGGAGGACGGGAGCGGCGGCTTGCCCTCCGTAGCTCCCGAAGGGAGCGGAGGAGGGGGCTTCCCCGCGAAGGAGGGTGAACCGGCAGGCGTTGTTTGGGCCCGGGACGGTGCATGCGGGGATTTCGCGCGGTCGGCGCTCGCGTTGGCTCTCGGCCGTCAGGCGGACCGGGTCGGCCAAGGCCTGACGGCCCGGTGTGAAGCTTCGCACGGATCCGAAGATGCGCGCCTACGGCCCGGCGATCCTTACGTTTCTCGCCACCGGCGTCCTTTTCCCGTCCGACGCGAGATCCGCGCGCCACTGGACCCACCGATGCCCCTTCGCGGGCGCGTCCGCCCACGCCGCCCGGTCGAGCGCCTCCATCGACTCCGCGCTCCGCACGCGCACCTTGAGCGACGTCCCCTTCGGCACGACCGCATCCCACGTCAGGCGGCCGCCCTTCGAGAGGTCGATCTCCTGCGGCTTCGAGACGAAGCGCCCCTTCCCATGATAGGGCGCGGCGTAGATCCGCCCCTCCGCGCCCGTCCCCACGAAGAGCCGGCCGCGATGGACTGCAACGGCGCCGCGATGGAGCGGCCTCCCCTTCTCCGCCATCCGCGCGAATTCCTTCGCGGGCACGCCCTCCTTCGTGACGCGCTCCCACGCCACCGCGTCTCTCGTCGCGCAGACGTGGCCGTCGTCGCGCAGGCCGTAGAGCGTCTTTCCCTCGCGCCAGAGATCGACGTATCCCGGCGTGTGCGAGGTCCACTTCTTCCCGTCGAAGAGGTAGTAGAGCGCGGAGTTGATCGCCACGATCCGGTCGGCGAAGACCATGAGGTGCGCCGACCCGAGTTTCGGCTCGACCGGCGGCTTCGGCTCGAGCCGCACGGGGATCTCCTCCCACTTCTTCCCGTCCCACGCGATGAACTGCTTGCCGATCTCGTTCGCGTACAGCCTGCCCCGGAACTCGACCATGTCGAGAACGCGGCCGTTCTCCTTCGTCCGGTGGATCTCCGTCCAGGTGCGGCCGTCGTCGGCGGAGCGGAAGACGCGGCCGTAGCCCTTCCACCATCGCGGGTCGTCGCCGGGGCTCTCGTCCCGCCACGAGCCGGAGACGTAGAGCGCGCCGCCGAAGCGGAGCACGTCCATCACGTGCCAGTTCTGCGCGGGCAGGAGGCCGAGCGTCCCCCACTCCTTCCCGTCGAACGCGTGGACGAGCCGCGATCGCCCGTTCAGCGGGAAGAACTCCGGGATCAGGACGCGGTCGTCCACGACACGGACGTTGAGGACCATGCTCTCCGCCATCTCGTGGAGGAGCTTCCACTCGTCCGACTCGGGCGAGTACTCCAGGATCTGCGCCCCGTTCGAGTAGGCCCACGGCTTGAGGAACCACTCGGAGTCGAAGTCGTAGCAGGCCGACGCGAGGAGCCTCCCACGGAAGACGACCATGTCGGTGACGACGTGCCACTTCGTGGGGCGCGAATGCTCGGCGAGCCTCGACGGGTCCGCCGCGAGCGTGACCTCGCCGGACGATTGGTCGAAGTGCGTGCGGTCGGATTCCTGGATGAAGAGGAGCGCGGCAAGAAACGCCATCATCCACATATTATGCCGTAGACTATGCGCGGCGGATCGCATTCCGGAGGATGTGAAGATGGTGCAGGCGGAAGCGCCGCTCTGCCCCGCATGCGGGCGCCGGTTCGAACGGCCCGACGAGGAGACGTACGAATGCCGCGCCTGCAAGGTGCGGGTGCGGATCGGGGAGGGCGATCTCCCGCCGGAGGTCCGCGACGCCGGCCGCAAGCCGGAGGCGCGCTTCGGGAAGTTCGTCCTCGTGCGGCAGGTCGGATCGGGCGGCTTCGGCGCCGTCTATCGGGCGTGGCAGACCGACCTTCGGCGGTTCGTGGCGCTCAAGTTCCTCCACACCCAGGAGCCGGAGGACCTGGCGAGGTTCCGGCGCGAGGCGCAGATCGCCGCCCGCCTGCAGCATCCGCACATCGTCCCCGTCTTCGAAGTCGGCGAACAGGACGGACGCTCGTATCTCTCGATGGAGTTCGTCGAGGGCCGGACGCTCCGGGAGATCCGGCCTGATCCGCGCAAGAGCCTCGAAGCGATGCAGACCGTCGCGCTCGCCGTCCACTACGCCCACGAGCAGGGCATCGTCCACCGCGATCTCAAGCCGCACAACCTGATGCTCGGGACCGACGGCCGCGTCCGGGTGATGGACTTCGGGCTCGCGCGGCCGCTCCGCGGGGGCGCCACGCTCACGGGCTCGGGGACGGTCGTGGGCACGCCCGCCTACATGGCGCCGGAGCAGGCGGCGGGCCTTCCGTGCGACGCGCGCAGCGACGTCTACTCGCTGGGCGCGACGCTCTATGAGCTCCTGTGCGGCCATCCCCCCTTCACGGGCGAGTCTCCGCTGGAGGTCCTGGACCGAGCGCGATCGCAGGACCCCGTCTCCCTGCGGAAGATCGATCCCGCCATCCACCCCGAGGTCGAGACGATCGTCGCGAAGGCGCTGGAGAAGGATGCGGTGCGGAGATACAAGAGCGCCCGCGCCTTGGCGGAGGATCTCCGCCGCCACCTCGCGGGCGAGCCGATCCTGGCGCGGCCGACGGGACCGCTCGTGCGGATCGGAAAGTGGGTCCGGCGGCGGCGCGCGCTGAGCGCGGCTCTTGCAGTGATCCTCGTCGGCCTCCTGGTTGCCGCGGGCGCGCTCGCGGCGAACGCGATCCGCTCCCGGCGCGAGGTCGCCCGTGTCGTCCGCGACGCGGAGGCGGCGGAACGCGAGGGCCGGTTCCGGGACGCGCGCGACCTCTACGCCCGGTTGAAGACGCTGGATCGCTCCCATCCCGCCGCCGCGCGCTTCCACGACATGGACCGAGCCGCAGAAGCGCAGGAGCGGCGG
Source organism: Planctomycetota bacterium (assembly GCA_016190175.1). Classification (GTDB taxonomy): domain Bacteria; phylum Planctomycetota; class MHYJ01; order MHYJ01; family JACPRB01; genus JACPRC01. The sequence goes on along the minus strand of JACPRC010000179.1, from coordinate 6,815 downwards.
CGCGAGGCCGACAAGTACGTCCTCATGGGTCGGCACGCGCGAGAGGAGTACGAGAACCTCTCCCTGGAGATCGAGCGCTTGGAGCAGAAGCAGCGCGATCTCTCGAAATCGATCCCCTCGCACGAGGCGAAGAAGCAACCTCTGTGGGATGTCGAAAGCATGCTCGATCGGAAGCGCCAGGAGCGCTCCGACGGGAGGAGCGTCATGCTCTCCTCCTACGCGCGAGCCGCGGCGGCCGATCCCGACCATCCGGAGGCGAAGCCGTTCCTGCGCGAATACTACTGGACGGAGTTCCTCCGCGCCGAGGCCGCCGGGGATCAGGAACGTGCGGCGGAGTGTCGGCTGCTCGTCGCGCTCTACGACACGGCCGGCCGGTACAAGGACCGGTTCGACGCGAAAGGGACGCTGGAACTGACATCGATCCCTCCCGGGGCGCAGGCGGAACTTCTCCGGTACGAGGAAGCATCGGATCGCAGACTGGTCGCGCAATCGCCCCGAATCCTTGGGACCTGTCCCATTCCGAGCATGGTCCTGCCCGCGGGCTCCTATCTGGCAGTTCTCCGCAAGGCCGGGTTCCGCGACGTGCGGTATCCCGTCCTCATCGGACGCGACACGGCGCTCTCGGCGAAGGTGCGCCTGTACACCGAAGATGAGATCGGACGCGACTTCGTGTACGTCCCCGCGGGACGCTTCATTCGAGGGGATAACTCCTCCCCGGTGGGCTTCTCGGAGTACGATCCGAACGCCGTGGTTGACGACTTCTTCATCGGGCGCTTCGAGGTCACCTGCGAGGAATACCGCGCGTTCGTCGAAAGTCGGGCGCGGGCGAACCGCAAGGAGGCCCAGGATCTCCTTCCGCGAGACCCGGAGCGCCAGGGTTACATCTGGGGACTCGAACCGGACGGCACAGTTGGCGCGAAGTACATTCAGGGGATGGAGAAGTGGGCCATCATGGGGATCTCCGGCGACAATGCGGCGGCGTATTGCACGTGGCGAACGGAGCAGGCGCGCGCCCGCGGGGAGAAGGTTCTCTATCGTCTCCCGACGCTCGCCGAGTGGGAGAAGGCGGCGCGAGGCGTGGACGGCCGTCCGTTTCCGTGGGGTCGTCATTTCGACTGGAGCTTCACTTCGGGATACCGGTCGCGGCCGACTCCGACCCTGCCCGTCGACGTGGGGACGTTCGCGAAGGACGAGAGCCCCTACGGCGTCCGGGACATGGCGGGAAGTCAGGTGGAATGGTGCCGGGATCGATGGGCGACGGCCCCCGACAATCAAGGACTGGCGGGCAGCAGTTGGATGCACTCCGACTGGCGGTGTTTCCGCGTTTCCGCACACGACTACGGGAATCACGAGAGCGCCCATGCGTCCCACGGCTTCCGTGTCGTGCGCGTCCTGGAACAACGGTAGCGGTCTTTGGCTTTCTCCCCGGACTGTGCTACGATTCGCCCGTGCTCCGCACCGCCCTCCACGACCTCGAGCGCCTCTCCGACATCTCCAAGGTAATGGCCCGCCACGGTTTCGACCAGATCGCCGAGATCGTGCGCGGCACGAAGGAAGGCGCCACCAGGCTGACCGACAAGGAACTCGTCGGCGCGCCCAGGCGCTTCAAGCTCCTCCTCCAGGACCTCGGCCCGACGTTCATCAAGCTCGGCCAGGTCCTCTCGACGCGCCCCGACATCATGCCCTCCGCGTACATCACGGAGCTGAAGACGCTCCAGAACAAGGTCGAGCCGCTCGACTTCGCCGTCATCTCGAAGGCGATCCAGGACGGGCTGGGCAAACCGCTCGACCAGGTCTTCGCGCGGCTCGACGAAAAGCCGCTGGCGACCGCCTCGATCGCGCAGGTCCACCGCGCGGAGCTGCCGGACGGCCGCAAGGTCGTCGTCAAGGTGCAGCGGCCGGGGATCGACAAGACGATCCGCGCGGACGTGGATCTCCTCTACGTCCTCGCGCGCCTCCTCGACGCCACGATCGAGGAGAGCGGTCTCTACCGGCCCGTCGAGATCGTGAAGGAGTTCGAGAAGGCGATCTTCGAGGAGCTGGACTTCCTGCGGGAGGCGCGCAACGCCCGCGAGTTCCGCCGCAACTTCGAGGACCGCGCGGGCCTTGTCTTCGCCGAGGTCGTCGAGCCGCTCACGACGCGCACGGTGCTCGTCATGGAGTTCCTCGAGGGGACGAAGATCAGCGAGATCGACCGCGCGCGGCACGATCCGGCGAAGGCGGCGGGGATCCTCATCGAGAGCTTCTTCCGGATGGTGTACGAGGACGGGTACTTCCACGGCGATCCCCATCCGGGCAACATCATGATCTTCGATGACGGGCGGGTCGCGCTGCTCGACTGCGGCCTCGTCGGACGGATCACGAAGGGGACGCAGGATCTCCTGACGCGGCTCTCCCTCGCGGTCGCGATGAAGGACGCCGACGCGACCGCGAGGATCGTCTACCGCCTCGGCACGCCGACGGACCGCGTGAACCTGCTCCAGTTCCGCGACGAGATCCAGGGACTCCTCGACCGATACATGGCCGGAAAGCTCGACGAGATGGACGCGGGGAGCCTGATCACGGAGATGCTGGATCTCTCCATGCGCTACCGCATCCGGATCCCGCCGGATTGCGCGATCCTGGCGAAGGCGGCGGTGACGATCGAAGGCGTGGTCCGCGGGCTCTCGCCGGACCTCGATATCAAGAAGACGATCGAGCCGTACGGGAAGCGGCTCCTGAGCGAGCAGTTCGGCCTCGCCGCGCTCGGGCGGCAGGCGACGAAGAGCGCCCTGGGGCTCATGGACGCGATCCAGGACTGGCCGCTCCAGATCAACCAGATCGTGAGCGACCTCGAGTCCGGCCGCCTCACGGTCCGCGTCAGCCACGACGAGCTGAACAAGCTGAGCCGCACGTTCAACGACTTCGGGAGCAAGATGTTCCTGGGGCTCCTCACGTGCGGCCTCATCGTCGGGAGCGCCTTCCTTCTCTCCCGCTACCGCATCGAGGTCGGCGGCGTCCCGATCCTGCCGATCGTCGGGTTCATCGCCGCCCTCTCGATCATCACGATCGTCTTCTGGTGGCACGTCCTCTACGGGCGGGTGAAGAAGATCCGGCTCGCGTTCTGGCTGGGGTTGTTCCGGAAGCGGAAAGGCGAGTGACCGAGGCTCCCCGCTCCCGCGTGCCCGCCGTCTTCCTCGTCCTGCTGGGCATCGTCTTCTTCGCCTTCTCCGCCTACGAGTGGTGCCGCGCGCCGCTGACGAGCTGGTACGGGAAGTCGTTCGGGATTTCGGAGTCGTTCCTCGGGTTCATCGTCGGCGCCTCGACGATCACCGGGATCGTCCTCAAGTTCCCCGCGGGCGTGCTTTCGGACGTTTTCGGGCGCAAGAAGATCCTCGTCCTCGGGACCTGCTTCTTCGCATTCACGCCGCTCGCGTACCGATTCGCGACGACGCCGTGGCTCCTGCTCGCGGTGCGATTCGTCCATGGGGGCGCGACGGCGATCTACGGTCCCGTGGCGATGGCGGTCGTCGCGGACCTCTTCCGCGAGCGGAGGGCCGAGGCGGTGGGCTGGTACACCGCGATGGCCCAGTGCGGCAAGGCGGTCGGGACGGCGGCGGTGGGATGGGCCTTCGTGAAAACGGGCCATCGCTTCGGCTGGACGTACCTCATGGCCCTGCCGATCGGGCTGCTGGCTCTGCTCCTGGCCTGCCTCATCCCGCTTCCGGCGGTCGCGCGATCCTCGGTGGAACCCGTGCTTCGTCGGATCGCCCGGAGTTTCAGGGAGGCGCTGCGCGAAGGACGGATCCTCCTCACGGCCGCCGCGGACGGCGTCGTCATGATCGCGGCGGGCTCCATCCAGGGTTTCCTGCCGATCTACGCCCGCGACGTGCACGGCATCTCGGAGGTGCGCACGGGGCTCCTCTTCAGCGCACAGATCGTCACGTCGCTCCTCTCACGCCCGATCACCGGGATGGTCTCCGATCGCATCGGCCGCAAGCCGATGATCGTGGGAGGCATGATCCTCGCCGCGGGCGCGTTCGGATGCCTCGCGCAAACCGGCGCGTTCGCGATCCTCCTGATCCTCTCGGCGGTCTTCGGGCTCGCCGAAGCGGTCATCCACACCTCGTCGACCGCCTTCGCCGCCGACCTCTGCCGCCGGCGTTCGCTCGGCTCCGCGATGGGCGTCTTCGGCGCCGTTTCCGACGTGGGTCACGCGCTCGGGCCGATTCTCACGGGCGCGCTGCTCGTCGTCCTCGCCGGGAGGTTCGATCGCGCCTTCGCGGCGGTGTCCGCCATCGTCGTGCTCTCGGCGGTGCTCTTCGGCCTCTTCGTACGGACCGCCGCTCCGGAGGAAGTCCCGGGGCCCCGTCCGACGTGACGGAGCGGAACGGTCCGCGTGCGGGTCCGCCCGACCGCGGGACACCTCACATTTCACGAACCTCCCGCGCGCACGGCGGTTCAAGTGGGGCATGAGGGCCACGGCCGATCCCACGGCACCGTCGGCGCGGCCGGTTGACAACCGGGTCGGAACGCACGACCGCACGATCCTCCGCGGCGCGTCGCCCCGCTTTTCCCGCGAACCGGTTCGTGCTGCGGCCGGCGCGAGCCGTGCCTGCGGGAAAAACGACCCGCCGGCCGCCCCGGTCCCCTGATCGTATCCGTTCAGGTGGTCATCAGCCTTCAGCCATCCGCTTTCAGCCAGGAGTGCCAAACGCGCCTCTTGCTGACGGCTGGTCGCCGATCGCTGAACGCTTGCTCCTGATCCTTCCGGCGCGGTTCCGTGGCGCAACCAGAAGACGCAATCGCCTCAGAAGCGATCGCCCTCCTCCGGGGCATGCAGGTGCAAATCCTGCCGGAACCGTTGTTGGTCCGCGGAGCAAGGGGGCCACAGCGCGGCAAAGCCGCAACGGCGGGGAGACCGGGGGACGCGGAGACACGGGGACCGTCGCCCCGTCTCCCTGTCTCTCAGTCTCCCTGTCATCCGCATCGGGGCTTGGAACGGTGCGTTCCGATTCGTAGAATGGAGACTATGGAAGCAGCGACTCTGCTCCAGCGCCCCGCGCTGGTCCTGAACCGCCTGTGGACCCCGATCCGGGCCACGACGGCGCGGGAGGCGATCTGCCTCGTCGTCAAGGGGACGGCGAGGATCGTGGAACCGGAGACGTATCGCGTCCATGACCTGCGGTCCTGGAGCGACGTGTCCGTGGCCCAGGCGGTGTTCGGCGGGCAGATGATCCGCTCGGCGCGGATGGCGCTGCTCCCGCCCGAGGTGATCCTCCTCGCCCGCTACGACGGCCTCGGCGAGCAGGCGGTGATCTTCTCCCGGAGGAACCTCTTCAAGCGGGACAAGCATACGTGCCAGTACTGCGGCGCGCAGCCCGGGCCGGACGCGCTGACGATCGACCACATCGTCCCGCGCAGCCGCGGCGGCATCTCCTCGTGGGAGAACTGCGTCCTCGCGTGCGTCGAGTGCAACAAGAAGAAGGCGAACCGGGCGCCGGAAGAGGTGGGCATGACGCTCCGCAAGGCGCCGAGGAAGCCGCGATGGACGGCGGTCTCGCAGATCCCGCCGCAGATCCGCCGGGAATCGTGGCAGCGCTTCCTGAGCCGGGCCTACTGGGACGTCGAGCTCGAGCCCTGAGCGGCCGCCTTCGCCGCCTTCGCCGCCTTCAGCAGGTATCCCCCCGCTTTGCGGACGAGGCGGTCCTTCATCTTCCGGAGGGTGTGGGCCACGGACGTCCGGAAGTTGCGGAGATCGGATTTCGTCCTGTATCCGGCCGCGCGGACCGCCTTGGTCAGTTCCGTAAGTTTGAGGGGTTTCGCGGCGCGCCCGAGCACCTTCTCGACGGCTCCCACAAGCGTTTCGCCCGAGGCGCGCCGGCGGCGGCCGGGTTTGGTCCCGTCCCGGAAGCCGAGCATCCCTTTGAACTTCCGCTCCACCTTCCCGAGTTCCGACGCCTTGCGTTTGAGGAGCGCGGAAAGTCGATGGACTTCCGCCGCGAGTCGTTCGCGACGCAGTTGCATCCCCTTTGCCTTCACCAATCTCCCGAGTTGCGTCTTCGAAAGCCGGCTCAGGAGCGCCGCCGCCGCGGCTACGATACCCTCGGCCATCTCAAACCTCCATTGTGTGAATCGCGCAATCAAATCATATCGGGCCGCGCGCGGCAAGGACAAATGACATATAATCCGGCGGATGCTCCCCCTCACTCCGGAGACCGTGCTCGCCGCCTACCGCCGGGGGATCTTCCCCATGGCCCGATCGCGGACGGGGCCGGTGGACTGGTACTCGCCCGACCCGCGCGGGATCCTGCCGCTGGACGCCTTCCACGTCCCCGCGAGCCTGGCGAAGGTCGTCCGCTCCAGCCGGTTCGAAGTCACGGCCGACCGCGATTTCGCGGGCGTCATCGACGGCTGCGCCGGGCGCGACCAGACGTGGATCTCGTTCGGGGTCCGGGAGACCTATCTGGAGCTTCACCGCCGCGGCCGCGCGCACAGCGTCGAGGCCTGGAAGGGCGGCGAGCTGGCGGGCGGGCTCTACGGCGTGCACATCGCGGGCGCGTTCATGGGCGAGTCGATGTTCCACCGGGCGACCGACGCAAGCAAGGTCTGTCTCGTCTCCCTGGTCGCGCACCTGCGCGCGCGCGGTTTCGCGCTGCTTGACATCCAGCAGGTGACGCCGATCACGGAGCGCTTCGGCGGGACCTACGTCTCGCGCGGCGAATACCTGCGGCTGCTGCGAGATGCGATGGAGCGGCGCGTCGAATGGGGAACGTGGGGATAGGGGGGGGAAGAGGCGATATCTCCCCTTCTCCCCTTCTCCCCTTCTCCCCTTC
>JACPRC010000172.1 GCA_016190175.1 Planctomycetota bacterium | reverse complement strand
CGTCCAGGTCGAGGACCTGACGAGCGCGGGGACGTTCGGGCTCTTCGACGCCATCGAGAAGTTCGACACCGCCCGCGGGGTCAAGTTCGAGACCTACTGCGTCGGACGGATCCGCGGGGCGATGCTCGACGAGCTGCGCGCGATGGACTGGGTCCCGCGTCTGACGCGCGCGCGCGCGAACCGGCTCGAGGAGACGTACACGCGCCTCGAGAAGGAACTCGGCCGCGCGCCGACGGACGTGGAGATCGCGAGGGCGCTCGCGATCACCCTCGACCAGCTCGACGACCTCTACCGGGAGGTGAGCGGCGCGTCCGTCTTGTCGCTCCAGCGGCGGACCCTCGGGAAGGACGAGACGACGCTCGGCGTGGACATCATGGAGGATCCGAAGGTCCCGGGTCCGCTCTCCGAGTCCGCGCGCAAGGACCTCGTGGACTTCTGCCAGAGGAACCTCTCCACGAAGGAGCGGTACATCCTCATGATGTACTACTTCGAGGACTTGACCCTCAAGGAGATCGGGTCTATCCTCGGGTTGTCGGAGTCGCGCGTGTGTCAGCTCCACGCGAAGCTGATTTCCCGCCTGCGGGCCTACCTGAAGCGGAGGAGCGTGGAGGCGGTGTGAGCGGTCGTCCATGGTAGTCGAGTTCACGAACCTGGGAATCCATCTCTACCAGGCGGAGGCGTCCCAGCAGGTCCAGAACCTCTTCCTGGCCGCGGAGCGGGCGAACAACCAGATCGCCTCGGAGCAGAACCGGGACCAGGCGAAGGCGGCGGCGACCGAACAGGTCCAGGACACGTCCAAGGTGGAGAACGACGAGATCCAGGGCGAGAGTCGCGGGGCCCACAGCCACGACCTCGGGGAGCGCGAGGAGGAGAAGGAACCCGAGAAGAAGCACCCGCCCGAGCCGCCCGACCCCACCGGCCGCGGGCAGCATATCGACCTTACGGGCTGAACCTGCGCGTCGCCTACGGATCAATGTCGAGGATTCGGGCGCCGTGATGGACGGTCAGGATCTCGGCGCGCTCCCCTCTCACGCGATAGATGATCCGGTACGCCTGCAGGAACACCTCCCGAACGTCCTCTATTCCGAGTTCGGGAACGACACGACCGGAGCGGGGAAAGAGCGCCAGGCGATCCGCCGCCTGGAAGGCCCGTCCTGCGAAGGTCTGTGCCACGCGGGGAGAGTCCCGCGCGATGAAAAGACACACCGCGTCGAGGTCGTCCAGCGCCTGCGGCGTCCAGACTACCTCAGCCACCGCTCCATCCTCTTCCGTGCCTCTTCCTGAGTGACGGTCTGTCCGGCGTCCGCCTGGGCGAGCCCCCGCTGGATCTTGTAGAGGAGATAGAGCCGTTCGATGGCCTCCTCAAAGCCCGCGCCTTCGGGGAGCGTCTCGATCGCGCGGACCATTTCCTCTTTCGCCGTCGCCATCGTGTTCCTCCTGCGACTAGGATAGTCGAAGGCCGGCCCGAGGTCAAACCCCGTTCCGTGCGGACGGCTCTGGACTCGCACCGCCGGTCCTGCTAGCCTGCTCCCGCCATGCTCATCCTCGTCACGAACGACGATGGCGTCCGCGCGCCCGGACTCTGGGCGCTCGTCAGGGAGATCCGCCGCCTCGGCGACGTCGTCGTCGCCGCGCCCTCCGCGCAGAAGAGCGCGATCTCCAGCTCGATCACGATCTACACCCCGCTCCTGGCGGCCCGGCGGCGCGAGGAGGGTTGCGACGTCCATTCTGTCGACGGGACGACGGCGGACGCGGTGAAGCTCGCGTTCTGCGAGCTTCTCCCGGAACGGCCGCAGCTCGTCGTGAGCGGGATCAATTTCGGACTGAACACCGGCTCGAACGTCCTCTACTCGGGCACCGTGGCGGGCGCCCTCGAGGCAGCGCTCTACTCCGTGCCCGCCTTCGCCGTTTCGCTTGAGGCGACGGACGACCCGCAATGGTCCGTCGCCGCCCGCATGGCCCGGACGATCGTGCAGAAGCTCCTGCGCCGCCATTCCAAGGAGCCGGTCGCCTTCAACGTCAACATCCCGGCGCGGCCCGCGAGCCGGATCCGCGGGACGCTCGCGACCGTGACGGAGCCGGAGCCCCACGCGGACTCCTACGAGCGGCGGCAGGACCCGCGCGGACGCACGTATTACTGGCTCCGGGGGACGCCGGCCCGGCGGGACGACGCGGAGTCGAACGGCGCTCCCGAGACGCCTACGGACGCGTGGGCCGTGGCGCACGGCTACGTCTCGGTGACGCCGATTCGGCGGGACCTCACGGATCACGGCGCGTTGAAAGAGGCGAAGAAGCTGCTTACCTGAGGGCGGCCGCGCGGTTCGTCATCGGCAGGAAGGAGAGGCGCTGGGGTCCGGCCTTCACGTGCGTGCGGTTTCGCATACCCAGCTCCTTCGGAATTGCATCTCTGCCGATTGCGACAATCCGCCCGGGCATCCCCCGACGCGTGGGAATACCGGGTCCGCCTACAGAGCCTTGATGATGTCCACGATTCCGTTCTGGAGCGCGACCTCGGAAACGCTCCGGAGCGCGGCGCCGGACCAGTGCAGCATCCCCTGCTCGAAACTCCCGTTCCGCAAGGCATTGCCGGCGGTCGTCACCATGGTCGGCATGGCCAGGATCCTGGCCGGTCCGGCCTTCACGTTCGTCTTCGCGTTCATGCGAGCTCCTTGCGACCAGAGTCTCCTCAGATGGGGGCGACCATCACCACCCTGGGTCCGGCCTTTGCTTTGGTGCGAGTGCGCACGGCGCCCTCCTGTCCCGTTCAAGTCGGCGCGGATGCTATCGTTTGACGACCTCGCCGTCAATCGGATTCCGCAATTCTCCGTCACCGTCTGGCAAAATCGGCCCGCCCCCCGGTCCTTGCTTCTCCGCGGGAACTGTGGCCTAATCGCGCCTCATGCTCTCCGACCGCATCCGCGCCGGCCTCGACGAACTCCGTGCGCAGGAACTCCTTCGCTCCCCCCGCGTCGTCGATCGCTTCCGCGGCCCCTTCGCGATCGTCGAGGGGCGCGAGGTCCTCAACTTCGCCTCCAACGACTACCTCGGCCTGGCGCAGGACCCGCGGATCGCGGAGGCGGCCGCGCGCGCGGGATGGGGCTCCACGGGTTCGCGCCTTCTCTGCGGCACGACGCGCCTCCATGTCGCGCTCGAGGAGGCGATCGCGGACTTCCTGGGCGCCGAAGCCGCGCTCTTCTTCCCCTCGGGCTACATGGCCAACCTCGGGATGGTCGCGGCGGTCGCCGGGCCCGAGACCACGATCCTCTCCGACGAATGGAACCACGCGAGCCTCATCGACGCTTGCCGTCTCGGCCGCGCCCGCGTCGTCCGCGTCCCGCACGCGGACCTCGATGCCTATGATTCGGCGCTCCGCGGCCCCGGCGGGAAGATCGTCCTCACCGACACGGTCTTCAGCATGGACGGCGACGTGGCGCCGCTCCGCGCGCTCTCCGACCTCGCGGATCGCCGAGGCGCGGACCTCGTCGTCGACGACGCGCACGGGTTCGGCATCTTCGGGGAGGGGCGCGGCGTGGTCGCGGAATCGGGAGCGCGGGTCGCGCTGAGGACCGTGACGCTGTCGAAGGCGGCCGGTTGTGCCGGGGGCGCGGTCGTCGGGGACCGCGAGGCGATCGAGTTCCTCCGCACCCGCGCGAGGACGTTCATGTTCACGACGGCGCCGCCGCCCGCGCTCTGCGCCGCCGCGATCGAGGCACTCCGGCTGATGCGGGACGGCTCTCTCCGGACGAAGTTGTGGAGCAACGCCAGGAGGCTCGATCCCCGCGCCGCCTCGCCGATCGTTCCGGTGATCCTGGGCGACAACGCGCGGGCCGTCGGCGAGTCACGCCGGCTCTGGGACCGCGGCCTCTGGGTCCCCGCGGTGCGCCCCCCCGCCGTGCCGCCGGGGACGGCGCGCCTGAGGATCTCGCTCTCCGCGGCGCACGAGCCGGCGCACGTCGACGCCCTGCGGTGCGCCCTGTCGGAATCGTCTTGATCTGGCGGGGGAGGAGATTGCACAATCCTGAGTCGCCCGCAACAAGGCTTCCTTGCGGGCGACTCAGGGTGAGCGAGCCGCAGGCGAGTCGAACCCAGTCGACTCCGGCCGCTTGGGAAGCGGCCTCCGCTCAAGGTGAGTCCGCCGAGCGGAACGGACCCTCTTACGGCGGACTCAATCCTGCGGTTCGGACGAGAGGCCGCGCATGACGGAAGAGAAAGAATCGCCGCCGGAGGACGAGGAGTCCATCAGCCCCATCGGGGTCGAATTCTGGCTTGGCCAGGTCCTCATGGTCGCGGGGGTCGCCGCCGGCATCTGGATCGCCACGAGGACCGGTTTCGCCGACGCGGCGCGCTTTGCGCAGATGGAGGACTACCGCTTCGCGCGGGGCACCCTCGCCTCCGTGCGCCGGGAGATGGAGGACAACCTCCGGCAGGTCCGGGACGCGAAGGCGCGGATCGAGGACGGGAAGAACGCGAAGATCTCCGTCGACCTGACCTTCCTCGACGCGGCCGCCTCCAAACCGTACATGTCCCTCGTCGACCCCGAGCTCCTCTCCGGGGTGGAGAAGCTCTTCGTCCATCCGCTCCCGAAAGTGGCGGAACTCCTGGACAAGATCACCGAGTTCGACAAGTTCCCCGACCAGAGGAAGTGGGTCCTCGAGGTCCTGACGAAGATCCTGGACCGCGCGAAGGACCACGTCCTCCCGATGTTCAACCGCGAGGAGAGGGAACTGGAGCGCCACGAGACGCGGCTGAGGGTGGGGAGATGAAGCTCAAGACGAAGGAACGGCTCGCGTTCGGGATCGAACAGGCCTTCATGCTGGCGGGCGCCATCGCCTCCATCTGGTTCGCGTCGCGCATCGGTTACCAGGAGGCGATCAAGTTCACGCGCTACCAGGAGGTGCGCCGCGTCCGCGACCTCCTGCGCTCCATGGACCACGAGCTCGCGATCAACGAGCGCGCCGTGAGGCGGGGGCTGGAGGACTGGACTTCCGACGAGTTCCGGGGCCTTCACGTCGTCTCGCGCTCCTTCCGCCGCGGCAAGGAGGGGGACGACCTGTTCTTCCTGAACTACGACACGGTCCGCGTGATGTCCGACGCGTACGGCGAGCTGTTCCAGAAGGCGCTCAACCAGATCCGCGAGCAGGGCGGGGGACCGATCTTCCGGCCCAACGCCGTCATCCTCACGTATCAGCTCGACCTGCTCGAGGACGCGCGCCCCAAACTCCAGGACGACATCGGCCGCGTCGAACAGGAAATGCACAAGCTCGGCGGACGCGACGTGTCCAAACCGAAGCAGTGGCCCCCCGACCCCGTGCCCGAACCCGACGCGGAGGAGTCCGCCGCGCTGAAGCTCCCGGCCTCCACGATCTGGGGGCGCGGTGCCGGCGCCCGGTACGCCGGCCTGCTCCAGGACTTCGCCTGGGTCCATCTTGCCGTTGCCGCGCGGCCTCGAGGACCCGTCCTGATCTCCTTCAGGCTCAATCTCTCCGCCGAATCCATGCCGGTCCGCGTATGGCTGTGCTTCCGGAGGAAATCCCCGATCGATCTGACCCAGATCCTGCACGCGAAGATCGACGAGGAGGAACTCCGCGCGATCTTCACCGGCGAGGAAGACGCGAACTCCTTCGTGATGAGCTATCCCCTCGACGCGGCGAGCGTGCGCCCCGCGGGGCGCGACAGCGTCGAGGTGTCCGGCGACATCGTCGATCCGAACCGTCTGGCCGGGTGGAGGTGGCTCTACGTCCTTCTCGAGGACGCGGCCGGGCAGCGGCACGTCGTGCGCGGCGTCACGACGTGGAAGATCGGCCCGGACGATCCGTGGAAATTCTCCGCCAAGGTGCCGGACGGCGCTCTGGTCCTGCCCGTCGGCTACGCGGCCGGTCCGGTCCGGTACTCCGCGCCCTCCCCGAAGGACCTGGTGGAGGCGGGCCGGAACCACCTGGCGAACGGGAGATTCCGCGACGCGGTCTACGCCTTCGGCGCGGCGCTCAAGCTCGATCCGAAGATCGCCGAAGCCTGGAAGCTGCTCGGGGACGCGCAGATGGGCACCGAGGAGCCCGTCGCGGCGCTCGCCTCCTATACGAAGGCCGTCGACTTGGGGCTCGATTCCGCCGAGACCTTCCTTGCCCGGGGCGAGGCGCACTACGTCGTGGCCCGCTCGAAGGCGTGGTCCCGGAAGGAATCCGACCCCGCGTATCAGAAGGCGGTCGAGGATTTCACGCGCGCGCTGGAGAAGGACGGGAAGATGGCCCGCGCGTGGTTCCTCCGCGGCATGGCCCGCGCGGGAATGGAGGACTGGACGCGGGCTGTCTCGGACGTGAAGCGGGCGGTGGACCTGGATGCCGCGAGGGCGGAGGAGTACGCCACGCGCGTACGGTGGTTCGAGCGATTTCAGGAGGATGCCGCCCTCGCGCAGGAGGCGCGCGAAAAGGGGCCGAAGCTCGACCAGCAGGAGAAGGAGCTCTTCGACCAGTCCATGGCCGCGTACAACGCGAAAGAATGGGCGACGGCGATTCGGGGATTCAAGATCCTCTTCTACCTGAATCAGTTCAATCCCACGGGCCGGTCTTCGGCCTACAACCTCGCCTGCTGCTATGCCCTTTCGGGCGAGAAGGACCGCGCGCTGGACTGGATGGAGATCATGGTGGACCACGGTTACTCGGATTGGGACCACATGAAAAAGGACACGGATTTCGACGCGCTGCGTTCCGACCCGCGCTACAAGAGACTGATGACGGGGAAATAGCCGGCGGCCGAGCGGCCGACGAGCGCCGGATGCGGGGTCCGTGCTTCCCGGCAGGGGCCGGCTCCGAGTCCGGCTCGGCGGGATCCTCGCCTACTTCCCCCGAAGCAGCGCCTTGTACCGAGGTTCCTCGCGGAGACTGTCGAGGTCCGAGTCCTTCTTCAGGTGATCCCAGTCGGAGTATCCTCCGAGAATCGCCATCTCGAGCCAGTCCAGAGCCCGCTCCTTCTCTCCCGTGAGGGCATAGGCGCACGCGAGGTTGTAGGCGATGACCGCGAAGTTGGCCTGGAGGCTGGAGTAGAACGCCGTCTTGTAGGCCTCGATGGCCTTGGCGTATTCCTTCCCGACCAGCCACTCGTAGGCCTGGTCGCAGAGCTTGAACGTGGCGCCGGCGTTCAGCGGGGGCTTCTTCAGGAAGGAGGCGTCTTCCTTCGACAGCTTGTTGTAGAGCTCCCGTTGGCGCACCTTGGGACCCAACTGAGTCCGTTTCTCCCCTGTGAGCGTCCGCCACCGCGGCGAATCGTGAAGGGGCTTCAGGCCCTCGTCGGTGAGGAGATGGAGCCAGTCGTCGTATCCGTGCGCGAGGGCGACCTCGATCCAGTCGAGAGCCCGGTCGGCTTTCCCGAGCAGGGAGAAACAGCAGGCCGCATGGTATGAGGCGCTCTTGCCTGCGCTCTGCCACGGCTGAACGTAGAAGGCGCTCTTGAAGAACGTCGCCGCGGCCGGGAAGTCCGTACGCCCGCGGGCGTCCTCGCCTTTCTGGGAGAGCTCCTGACCCCGTTCGTGCAGGCGGAGCTGATCCGGTGCGTCGCTCCACAGGTCGGAGATGAGGGCCTGGTCCTCCCGGAACAGGCGGGCCCGCGCAAGCGCGGCCTCCGCGTTGGCTTCCCCCAGCTCCCTGGCCCGCGTGAGGTCGGCGACGGCGCCGTCGAAGTCCCAGAGATAGGTCCGCACGAAACCCCGACGAACCCACGCGTCGGCGCGCTGAGGATCGAGGTTGATCGCGGCGGAAAAATCGCGCTCGGCGAGCCTGTAGTAGTGAAGAGGGGGGCTGCCCACGGCCGCCCTGTGGCCCTCCGCGATCTTCGCATCCCCGCAGGCAAGGAAGCCCTCCCGCAGGCTCGGATCGGCGAGCCGGCCCGTCCGTCCGTCCGGAGAGCCCGGTCCTGGCAGCACGAGGACATGAGGGGAGAGCCTCGTACGGAACAGCACGTTGTTGAGCTTCCAGTCGTCGTCCGGATCCGTTTTCCGCTTGATCTTCCAGGCGGTGATGCTTAGGGCTAGATAGAAATGGCCCTGGTCGTCCTCGACGGTCACGTAGGCCCAGTTCCAGGGCAGAGGATCGCGGGTGTCGAGGATCTGGCCGCCCCAGTTGAAGGAGTACTGCGGCCTGTGTTCGATGTCCGATGTGGGCGGACTCAGCGGGTAGTTGAGGACCGTCGTCCGGCCGCCGAGCTTGCCGGTGACGAGCGCGCGCAACGTCTCTTCGTCCGCCTTCGGATCATGCGCCCTCCACTCCAGCGGGTATCTTTCGGTCAGGAACAGCCACAGCCGGGCGGGGCGGCGCTCCTTGGGCAAGGACAGGGCATACTCGATGACGACGGGACCGCGGGCGCGCGCGGGAACGCACAGGCTGCTGGAGTCGACGGTTTCGCGCCGTTCGCTCCTGTAGATCCCGACCGGCCCCTCGTATTTCTCGGGCGCACCCGTTCCCCAACCCGGAGAGGCGGGGCGACGGGCAAATCCCTCTTCTTCGGCGTCGCGCGGGGGAACCGGCTCCGGTTGCGTTCGCTTCGGAGGGAAAGGATCGTGGATTCCGAAGCCCCGCATGCGCTCGTCGGTCCGTGCGATGAGTTTCTCGATCAGGGCGCGTGCGTCGCGGAACTGCTCGGCCTTGAACGCGAGAAAGGCCGGACGGTGGTAGGCCCCGTCGACGCCGCGGCCGCGGAAACGGAATTCCGGGTCCAGGTCCGCCTCCAGGATGCCCTCGTACGCGCGGGTGACGGCCTCCCAGGTATCGGGAGAGATCAGGACGTACTCCTTGGATTCCCGCAGGGCCTGGAAGCAGGGGGCATTGACGTGGCCGCGTTGGAGCGCCCGATGGTCCCAGTCCCTCAGGGTGCGGCGCAGGCTTTCCTCGTTGAACGCGAGCTCGCCTTCCATCGCGCGGAGCAGATTGCGTTCCTTCCGCAGCTCGTCGTACCTCGCGTAGCGCACCGCCTCCGTGTAGCCGATGCGGGCGGCGTACCAGATGGAAGCGACGGCGATGCCGAGCGCGCACGCCTGCTCGATCCAGAAGGCGAGCCTCTCGCGGGCCCGGTACGTCATCGTGCCTTCTCCAGATTCGCGATGGCCTCGTCCAGCGCCTTTTCCTCGGCCGCCAGCTTGGGAAGGATGGTCTTCTCGGCATGTTCCAGCGCCTCGGCGCAGATCTCGAAGGCATGTTCCTCGCCGACCACGAATTTCTTGGGGAGCTTCTCCGTATCCGTCCAGAGCAGCGCGAAGGGATAACCGGTCATCAGGCGGGTCATCTCCATGAGGAGCGCGCGATCCACGAGGACCATGTAGGGCTGCGCGGAGGCCGCCTCCAGGTAGCTGGTCCGGACCGGAAGCGGGAGACTCGCACCGCCTTTCTTGTCCTTCGTCCGGTCCCGGAACGCGCGCAGGGTGGCGAGGTTCGCCTCAAACTCCTGCCGCACGAAGCCGAGCGACCGGCGTGCCTGGAACAGGTCCTCGCGTTTCGCGTAGCGGTTCGTCTCCCTGAAGCCGACGCTGGCGGCGAGGTAGATGCCGATGACGATGCCGACGATCAGGAGGGCCTGGCCGAGCCAGAGCTCGATGCCGATCGGGTTGAGGCACTCGTCGTCGGTTCCGGTGGAAGCATCCGCCATCGTCCATGCCCGCGGAATTGTCCCGGTCAATTATACGCCGGTGGCGCGGAAACGGAAGGTCCCGTAGGGCACGAACGGAGCAGGCGTTCAGCTATCAGCCCTCAGCGATCAGCGTTCAGCCCGGCGGACGAAGCGAGCTTCGTGCTGATGGCTGATTGCTGACGGCTGAAATCGGACGGATACCCGTTCCGTTTGCCGCGAGGGTATTCTATATTGGCCGCTCCATGCGATCCGCATCCTGGCGCGCGCGCGACCGCCGCGTCCTCTGGCATCCCTTCACGCAGCAGAAGGCGTGGATGGAGGAGGACTTCCCGGTGATCGCGCGGGCGCGGGGCTCGTACCTCGTCGACGCGGACGGTCGCCGCTACCTCGACGGCGTCTCGTCGCTCTGGTGCAACGTCCACGGCCACCGCAAGCGGGAGATGGATGCCGCGATCGCCGCGCAGCTCCGGAAGGTCGCGCACGCCACGTTCCTCGGATGCTCGAACCCGCCGGCGATCGAGCTGGCCGAGAAACTCGTTGCGATCGCGCCGAAGGGTCTGACCCGCGTCTTCTACTCCGACGACGGCTCGACCGCCGTGGAAGTCGCGCTCAAGATGGCGCTCCAGTTCTGGCGCCAGTCGGGAGCGCCCGGGAAAACGAGGTTCCTGGTGCTCACGGAGGGGTACCACGGCGACACGGTCGGCGCGATGAGCCTGGGCGGGATCGATCTCTACCTGGATCGCTTCCGCCCGCTGCTCTTCGAGACGATCCATGCCCCGACGACGTACGCGTACCGCTGCAAACGCGCGGCGACGCTCGACGAGTGCGGCCGCCACTGCCTCCAGGACATCGAGGCGATCCTCGAAGCGCGCGCCGGCGAGATCGCGGGCATCGTCGTCGAGCCTGTGATCCAGGGCGCCGGCGGGATGATCGTCCAGCCCCCGGGGTTCCTCGCAGGTCTCCGCGCCCGGTGCGACAAGTACGGCGTCCTTCTCGTCGCGGACGAGGTGATGACGGGCTTCGGGCGCACCGGCAGGATGTTCGCATGCGAGCACGAGGGCGTGACGCCGGACCTCATGGCCGTCTCGAAGGGGATCACGGGCGGATACCTGCCGCTGGCCGCGACGCTCGCGACGGAGCGGATCTACGGGGCGTTCCTCGGCGAGCGCGCGGAGCGGAAGACCTTCTTTCACGGGCACACCTATACGGGGAACCCTCTGGCGTGCGCCGCGGCTCTCGCTTCGCTGAGGCTCTTCGAGAAGGAGAAGGTCCTGGAGCGCCTGCGTCCGAAGGTCCACTTCATGGGCAACGCGTTCCAGGATTTCTACGAGATCCCGCAGGTCGGCGACATCCGCTGCTGCGGCCTCGTCGCGGGGCTCGAACTCGTGAAGGACCCCGACGCCCGCGAGCCGTACCCGTTCGAGATGGCGATGGGGCACCGCGTGACCCTCGAGGCCCGGAAGCGCGGCGCGATCCTGCGGCCCCTCGGGGACGTCGTCGTCCTCATGCCGCCCCTGTCGATCTCGATGACCGAACTGACGAAACTCCTGGCGATCACGTTGGAGTCGATCCGCGCGGCGGTCGGGAACCCCGCCCGAGCACCGAGCGTCTGAATTCGGAAGGAGATCCCCATGAAGAAGCTGCTCGCCCTCGGTCTGCTCCTGTTCTCGGAGGTTCCGGCCCAGGAGAAGACCTCGGGCCGGGAGGGATTCCAGATCCTCCCTCAGAAACGCGAGAAGGACCTCATCGGCCTCTACGGGCAATACGCGTCCGGCGGGCGCAACATCGCGATCACGACCGATCTCGTGCTTCACGTGATGCATCTCCTCTTCGACTACACCCTCCGCGCCGTGGAGATCGACAAGCTCGCCGTCTCGCTCGAATCGCTCGCGCGCGACCTCCTCGACGAGTCGGACCGGCGCGCCGGCGCGTCCGAAGGCGGCCTGCGCGAGGCGCACCGCGGGAACGTCGCCTTCCTCGGCGTCGCGCTGCGCTGCCTCCGTCCGGACGCGAAGCTCCCCGCCTACGCCGAGGACCCGGTGAAGAAGGACCTGGAGCTCATCCGCGAGCACAAGAGGTTCGAGCTCTCCGCGGCCCTGCCGAACAAGGAGGACTTCTCGCAGTACGTCCCGCGCGGCCACTACACCCGCAACGAGGCGTTCGAACGCTACTTCCGCGCGATGATGTGGTTCGGCCGGCGGATGTTCCGCGTCGCGGAGAAGGACCCCGACGCGAGCGGCGAGCCGAGGGACCCCTGGAGCCCGGCGCACGCCCGGGCCGAGACGAGGCAGTTCCTGCTTCTCGTGGGACTTCTCCACCGCGTCCCGCAGGCGCTCGACCGGTGGAGGCGGATCGACGACGTCATCCAGGTCTTCGTGGGGGAGCCGGACGACCTGTCGCCGCTCGACGCGGAAGCGCTCGCGAAGGAGATCTACGGGGGGATTCCCGAGGAGAAGGAACTCCTCGACGAGGGCAGGCTGGACCGCTTCATCGCGGAGTCGGAGAAGCGCGCGCAGCCGCGGATCGACTCGAGCGGCATGGGGCGCGAAGGCTTCAACGTCATCGGCCAGCGCACGGTCCCCGATTCCGTCGTCACGCAGCGCCTGGTCTTCAGCACGCACGCGGAGGGGCAGAATCTGTCCTACACCGGGAAGGGCGATCTCCCCTTCACGGGCAAGATGACGCGGATCGGGCCGAAGCGGTGCTTCCCGCGGGGGCTCGACGTGATGGCCGCGTTCGGCTCCGACCTCGCGCGCGAGATCCTGAAGTCCCTTCGCGACGACCAGTTCGAAGGGTACGACAGGCTGCTCGAGGAGATGAAGCGCGAGTTCGGGAAGAAGCTGGAGGATGCGGGCGAGCGGAAGAGCGTCTACTGGGACTGGCTGTACGCGGTGAAGCCGCTCCTCGCCGACCCGCCCGCCGGTGCGCCCGCCTTCATGAAGGAGAAGGCGTGGAAGAGGAAGATGCTCGCCGCCGCGCTCGCCTCCTGGGCGGAACTCCGCCACGACACGATCCTCTACGTGAAGCAGAGCTACACGGGCGAGGGGAAGGGCCTGCCGCCCCAGCCCGAGTTCGGCTACGTGGAGCCCTATCCCGACGTCTACGCGCGGGCCGCGGCGACGCTGGCGCGGCTGCGGAAGCTCCTCGAGGCCCGCGGGGCGGCCGTGCCGGACTTTCAGGCGAAGTACGAGGAGTTCGAGAAGGTGCTCGGCTTCCTCGAATCCGTCGCGCGCAAGGAACTCCGCGGCGAGCGGCTGTCGAAGGAGGAGCACAAGGCCGTCCTCGCCGTCCCGTGGCGGCTGCGGAGCGTCGCTTCGCTCTCCGAGGAGTGGACGAAGCGGATCGCGTCGGACGCGGACTTGTCGATGGCGCTCGTCGCCGACGTCCACACGGACAACAACCGTCCGCCCGAAGTGCTCGAGGAGGCGGTCGGGTACCCCGCGATGCTGAAGTTGAGCGTCACGGTAGACGGCCAGGTCCGCGAGTTCTGGGGCGCGGTCTTCACCTACTACGAGTTCCGCTGGCCGAAGGAGGACCGCCTCACGGACGAGAAGTGGCAGAAGATGCTGGAGGACGGGAAGGCGCCCGCGGCGACGGAGTGGCTCAAACCGTAGGCGTCCGCCTTCGGCCCGTGCTTGCCGACGGAAACCGGTCGCATGCACATTCGCTCAAGCGAGGGACGCTGCGGACGATCTGCCGAGAAGCGAGAATTGCGAGAGCGAACTTCCTGATGGCGTACCAAAAAGCGTAATGGAGGGGTTGCCGGCTATCGGGGGGATGCCCATTCTACGTCCGCGAGGACGAACTCGGCGGGAGACTCGGCAAAGGCGGCGCGACCGAATGTCTCAACGTGAAAGCGGATGGCGGAACGGATGTTCTTGAGCGCTTCGTCCACAGTATTCCCTTCGGCCACGACGATGTCATTGAGGCCGAGCGGGTAGGCAACGTAACCGTCGGCGTGCTTCTCCACGACGACCTTGACCAAGCGCCTTGCGCTGCTCACCTCGGCTCCCTTTCGTTTCCCCTTACAGTATATCGGCGATGACCGGAGAGAGAAAGCGGAATTGCCGAGGGTCGACGGGCGATAACTGGGGTCAAACGTACCCCCCCAGCCCGAGCTCGTTCAGCTCCGACTTCGGGTCGTCGGCCGTCTCGCCCGCCAGCTCCAGGAGGACCTGGCGGAACGCCTTGCGCGCGGCGGAGAGATAGTTGCGCACGTCATAGACGGCGAGCCCCAGTTCCTTCGCGATCGCGGCGTACTCCGCGGGCTTCTCCCCGTCGAAGCGCGTGCGCGCCTCGAAGACGCGGAAGTACGTCTCCTTGCCCTCCGCGACCAGCCGCTCCCGCAGCCGCGCGACCGCGCGCTGCACGGTGTCCGTGCGCAGCTCCTGGTCGATCACCTCGGAGGTGCGTTCCTCCGGCATCGGGACGTCGGCGGTCCGGCCCTCGTCGTCTTCCATCGACACGACTTTCTTGCCGCCGGGCGCGCGCCGCACGCGCTCGGCATCCAGCCAGTTGATGTAGTGCCGCCGGCAGGCGACCTTGAGGAAGCTCCGGAAGCTCTTCTCGTGATGGATGTTCTTGAGGAAATCCTTCTCCACGAATCGCGTGAAGAAGTCCTGCGTGACGTCCTTGAGCCGCTCGCCGTGGACGCCCAGGACGCGCTGGAAGAAGTGGTAGACCGGCTTGTAGTAGAGCGTCGTGAATCGGTCGAGCAGCGCCTTCTTCTCCTCCCCGGCCGCGGCGGGGATCCTGCGGATGAACGACCACTGCGACGGCGGGAAGTGGCCGCCCGGGGGAGTCGGGATCCCCCGCAGGGAGCTGTCCCGGTTGTTCTTCATCCCGGTCGAGTGTAGCGCCGTCCGGGTATACTTTCCATGAATGGCGGATCGCCCCTCGGACCTCCACTTCTCCCTCGCGCGGCGCGCGGTCGAGCGCGGCTGGGTCACCCGCGAGCAGGTGGAGGGCGCCGTCCTCGCGTGCGAGAAGGACCCGACCGTCCGGCTCCTCGACCGCCTGCCGCTCACCCCCGAGCAGATCCGCGAACTGGAGCGCCCCGCGCGGGCGGCGCCGGCGGAGGTCGAGGAGGCGATGAGGTTCCCGGAACGCCGGGTCGGCCGCTACTGGCTGGTCCGGCACCTCAAGTCGGGCGGCATGGGTTCCGTCCATCGGGCATGGGATCGGGACCTCGGCCGGTGGGTGGCGCTCAAGTTCCTGATGAAGGAGGAGGACGAGCGCGCCCGGGCCTACTTCCGCCGCGAGGCGCACGTCGCCGCGTCCCTGGACCACCCGAACATCGCGAAGATCTACGAGGTCGGGGAGCACCAGGGTCATCCCTTCATCGCGATGCAGCTCATCGACGGCGAGACGCTCGCGACCGCGACGATGAAGCTCGACGGGAAGCTCGACGCCGCGCGCCGGATCGCCGAGGCTCTCCGGTACGCGCACTCGAAGGG
>JACPRC010000170.1 GCA_016190175.1 Planctomycetota bacterium | reverse complement strand
CTACCAGCCCGGGGTGAACACGATGTACGAGGCGCCGCCGCCCGGGTACTGGAACCACTTCCTCGGGACGACGATGCCCCTGGGAGCGGGCGGCTTCTACTGCGTGGTCAAGGACAACGACGACGGAGACGGGGACCCCCTCCGCGACAGCGACAACCAGGTCCTCGTGTACGTCACGGCCACGCTGCCCGACAACACGCAGCGCCAGATCGAGGTGCTGGTGAAGTACGCGGATCCCAGCTACGTCCCGGACAACGCCATCGTCGTGGACGGTTCCATCCTCTTCAACGGCACCCCCGACATCCTGGGCCTCAAGGGGATCGCGCACGCGAACGGGGACATCGTGCTGTCCGGAAACCCGACGTTCTCGGTCTCGGCGAACGCCACGGGGCAGATCGCCGAGGGCGGCGCCACCGTCCCGCCCGGCGGGTTCAATGAAGGCGTTCCCCCCATCTCCATCCCGGACGTCGACCCGACTCAATACCGGAACCTGGCGAACTACACCCTCCGGGCCGACGGGATGATCCTGGACGTGGCCACGGGTGCCATGATCAACCCGGGCGCCGGCGGCTGGAACGGGTGGACGTACAGCGCGGCATCCAACACCTGGTCGCTCTCCGGCAACAACGTCACGCCGGCCGGGACCTACTACGCCGAGGGCAACGTCTCGATCACGGGCTCCGGTAACTCCCCCAACCGCACGCTGTCGATCGTCGCGGAGAAGTGCATCTCGACGACGGGGAACACGAGGCTGGCCCCGGCGCTCACCGGGACCCTGATGATCGCGGGCGGCGACATCAAGCTCGGCGGCACCGCGGGCGCCTCCTACGCAGGGCTCATCGCCGCCAAGGAGCAGATCAAGACGATGGGGACGTTCGACCACCAGGGCGTGCTCCTGGCGAAGAACGCCCAGGACGTCTACACGCTCGTCACCGCAGGCAGTGTCGTCGAACCCGACAGCCAGTTCGGCGGGACGATGAGCGTCACCTACGACGGAGGCATGGTCACGGTCCTGAAGAACCCGAACAACTCCGTCACCATCGTGAGCGCGCGCAAGCTGAAGTAACGCCCCCCGCCCTTGACGCGGCGCAGCGGCCTTCGGCCGCGGCGCGGAGCGCCGGCGGCGCTTCGCGCAGCCGCGCCGTGTCAAGGGCCCGCCGGCATGCGGTCGCGGTTGCGGGAACCGCGGCCGCATGTCGGGCGTCGAATTCACTGGCTTCGTCCCGTTCCGTGGATTAGAGTCAGAGTATGCTGAACATTGTTCTCCTCGCGTCCCTTTGCCAGCAGCAACCCGACCTTGAGAACAACTACCGCGTCCACCTGCGCAACGGAAACATCGTCGACGGGATCCGCGTCTCGCAGGACGACCGGCGGGGGATCGTCACCCTCCGCACAACCCTGGGCCTCCTGATCATCCGGTACGCCGACGTCGCGCGCGCCACCGACAAGTCCGCCGACCGGTGCTGCGCGGGGACGAAGGGCGCCTACCGCTTCCACGAGCTCCGCGTGCGCACCAAGGGCGAAAAGGCGGCCCTGACGAAAGTGGACGAGCCGAAGAAGGAGACGACTACGTCGAAGGACACCTCGACGGAGCCGCGCAAGGACGACACCACAAAGCGGACGGAAGAGCCGACGAAGCGCACCGATGAGCCGGCGAAGCGCACCGAGGACCCCACCAAGACGGGGAGGGTGGACCCCGTGGCCCGGAAGGACGGGGTCCCCCCGATCGAGCCGTCGGACCCGCCGACCACCTCCCCCGAGGTCCGTCGCCGCATCCACGAGCATCTCGCGAAGATCAAGGCGGCCCCGCCCGAGGAGCGCGACGCGCTCGTCTCGGAGCTGCTCAAGCTCGGAGAAGGCGCGGCAGAGTACCTCGCCGACCTCGTGGACCGCGTGGATGACGCGAGCGCGCAGGCGGTCTTCACCGCCCTCCAGGGTCAGAAGGACCCGCACGTCCTGTCGATCCTGTTCGACAAGATGGCCTCGCAGAGCCCGCAGATCCGCGTCGCGGTACTCCAGACCCTGATGTCCGTCGTCGAAAAGGAGCACGCGCCGCGGATCCGGAAGTTCCTCGACGATCCCGACGCGAACGTGAGGGCCTCGACGCTCGCCGTCCTCCGGAAGCTCGACGACGAGGACTCCCTCGATGCGATCGCCCGCCGCACGGCGGACCCCGACCTCAACGTCGGGCGGACCGCCGCGTCCTTCGTCATGGCGATGGCCAAGCGCTTGGAGCGCGTGGACGAGGTGATCGAGATCCTGAAGATCGAACTGCAGCGCGCGAAGGGCAAGTCCCGCGGCCCGGTGATCGACGCGCTCGGGCGTTCGGAGCGCAAGGAGGCGGCGGACATCTTTATCGAGTACATCGACGATCCCGAGTCCGACGTCCGGGCCATCGTGGCGCAGGCATGCGGCGCGCTCCGCGCGGAGGAGCAGGTGGATCCGCTCGTCCGCCGACTCGGCGAGGAGACGGTCCAGTGGGTGAAGACCTCGATCTGCCGCGCGTTCCAGGAGATCAACAGCAAGAAGGCGGTCGATCCGTTGATCGACCTCATGGAGCGCGACGACAACTACGACGTAGACGAGGCCGCCATGAGCGCCCTGAAGGCCGTGACGGGCCAGAAGGAGGGCTTCGGACACGACCATCAGAAATGGCGCGACTGGTGGGAGGACATCAAGCGACGCGCGGGGGACAACTAGGGACCGTGGTTGGTGATTCGTGGTTGGTGAAAGACCGGCGGCCGACCACTTTCCCTTGCAACGCCTCCGCGAGGCCGCTATAGTGGCGCGCCCATGAAGAAAGGCATCCATCCCGAATACAAGGAAGTGCAGGTCACCTGCGGCTGCGGGAACAGCTTCAAGACCCGCAGCACGAAGGACCGCATCGCCATCGAAATCTGCTCCGCCTGCCATCCGTTCTACACCGGAAAACAGAAGTTCGTCGACACGGCGGGGATGATCGAGAAGTTCCAGCGCAAGTGGCAGAGCGACGAGGCGAAGAAGGCCAAGGAGCGAGCCGAGGGGAAGCCCGTCCGGAAACCGGTTCCACGGGTCCCCGCGTCCGCCCGCACCTCCGGGACGATCGCCTCGCAACTGGCCTCCCCCGGCAAGGGCGCGGGTGCCGGCCCGACGCCGCCCTCCGCCGCTCCCGGCAAGTCCTAACCCGGATTATTCACGAAGGTTCTCGACCGCAGGCCGAGAACTCGTGAATAATCCGCCCGCGGCGCGTTCCGCTGGTGCAATAGCGCGCCGCGGGCCGCCCGTCGCGCGAGACACGGAGTGTCGAGCGCGATGGAGCGGGGTTGTCCAGCGGAATCGGCCCGTAGGGCCGGTGAAGCTGCCCGGAGGGCGCCGTTTCACGTCGGCGGCGAAGCCGACGTGAATAAGGCGGGCTAGCCCCGTTAGACCAGCGTCGGATCGATCTAACGGGGCGCGCCGACGGCGAAGCCGACGTGAATGAGACGGGCTGAAGGTCGTTCGGTTCTTCGTTCTGTGTTCTGTCCCGACAGAAGGCCCTTGTTGAACCATGCCCAGATTCCGGAGACAGGATGAAACGCATGATCTCGCTCTTTGCGGCCGTCTTGGGCCTGCTTCTCATTTCGGGTTGCCGGGGTTGGGCGGCTCCGAAAGATGATACAGGCGTGACG
>JACPRC010000166.1 GCA_016190175.1 Planctomycetota bacterium | reverse complement strand
TCGCAGTCGCGCAGCAGCATCAGGTCCTCGAAGAACTCCGATCTCTCGATCCTCGCGCGCTCCTCCTTCCCGAGCGTGCGTTCCCGATAGGCCATCGCTTCCATGTGGTTCGCGATGAGCCAGGCGGTGCGGGGAGTCACGGCGCCCTCGATCGCGGCGACGCCCGCGGCCGTGTGGTCGGCGGGATCGATCGCCTTCCCGACGTCGTGAAGCAGCGCCGCGAGCAGGAACTCCTCGTCCCACGGCCGCTCGTCCCGCGCGCGCTCGAACGCCTGCAGGCTGTGGTACAGCGCGTCCCCCTCCGGGTGGCGCCGCGGGTCCTGCTTCACCTCCTCCAGCGGCGCGAGCAGCATCCGGTACAGCTCGAAGCGGTCGATGTGGTCCTCGATGCGGTCGAGTTCGCTTTCGAGATCCTCTCCGGGCCGTTCCTCGCGCAGAGATCGCTCAAGCGTGGCGATCGTGGCCTTCTCGATCGGCTGCCCCGTGATGGAGCTCTTGAAAACGCAACCGATCTTGTCGGTCGGATACACCGTCAGCTCGAAGGTGTACCGGTCGAAGACATGCACGTGCGTGAAGACGCGCTCCTCGCCGAACTTGACGATGCGCTTGTGCTGGACGTCGTAGCGGAATCCGTTGTCGTCGAGGACGGACGTGACCGCGGAGAGCGAGTCGGCGAAGACGTGGAGATCGATGTCCGACCCCCTGCGGACGTGGCCGGTCCAGACGCTGCCGATGAGGCGGGGCTCGAACCGCGCGAGCTTTCGCATGAGGCGGAGTGCCTCGACCCGCATGTCGCGGAGCACGATTCCGCGGCGGTCGCCTTCGTAGAGTTCGGCCAGCGACCGGATCTCGTCCCGGATCTCGCGGTTGGAGGGGAGGTCGCGGGGATGGTAGCGGGGATCGAGTCCCAGTTCGCGGGCGGCCTTGCGTTTGGCGGTGAAGTACTCGGTCTCGGTGCGATCGTACATCAGGCGGGCGGCTCGGAGGGTGATCTGCCTTCGGACGCGTTCGTCGGCCATCCCTTTCCGCGCCGGATTTCAAGCCCATCCATGCCGGCGCCGGGCGTAGGTGGAGCATACCGCCGGGAGGAGAGGAGGACAAGAGTCAAGTTCGCTACTCCGCCAAGTCCGGCCGCGGAATCGTCACCTCCACCCAAGGGATCCAACCGTGCCACGTGGTGCCGCCGCCGCCGCGCGGCCGATCCGCCCTCCGAATCGGACATTCGCGCGCCCTCGATCCGCTTGCACCCCCGCGGGACCGCGGATATCCTCGCGCGCGTGCCGATGACCCCTCCGCCGCGCCCCGGAGATGTCGAACCCGAGGACCGGGCGTACTCTCCGCCGTCGGGAGACGGCCCGCCCGAGCACGTCCGACCCGCGGCCTGCATCATCGAGTACCCGCCCGGCATCATGACGGCCCAGGTGGAGGCGGGAGATCGCTTCGCCGAGTTCGCCTATTATTTCGAATCGGACACGGTCCGGGGCCTGTGGCTCGGACGCCCGTGGAACCGCGAGGTGATCGCCCGTCTCGCCGCCTGGCCTCCGCTGGCGCACGTGACGCATCTCATCCTCACGGAATCGTGGCCGGGCGACCCGCGCGCCCTCGAGCCGCTCGCCGGCTCGCCGTGCGCCGGCGGCCTGCGGTGGATGGAGGTGCGGGAGCCCACGCCGATCGATCCGGACGTGCTGCGGAGTCTCGGCCGGGGACTGCGCGATCTCGAAACGTTGCGACTCCGCGGCCACCGCAGCGCCGACGAGGAGGCCGCCGCCATCGCGGCGTCGGACTGGCGGCTCCGACGCCTTCTCATCGACGGCTGCGGCAAGGCCGGGGCGCAGGCTCTGGCAGGATCCGAAGCATCGAGTCGTCTCGAAGACCTGGAGATCAACGGATACGTCATCCTGCCCCATCAAGTCGGCGACGAAGGGCTCAAGACCCTTGCGACCTCGCCTCACCTCTCCCGGCTCCGGCGCCTCCACCTCGTAGGGACCGGCATCGGCGCGGCCGGCGCGGCGGCCCTCGCGCGATCGGAGACCCTGTCGGGACTCGAGGATCTGAGTCTGACGGGGAACCGCATGGGAGCGGACGGCGCCCGTGCTCTGGCCGCGTCACGATGCCTCCGCGGGTTACGCTCCCTCTGCCTGTGGGCATGCGGCATCGGCGACGACGGCCTGCGCGCCCTCGCCTCCTCGCCGGTCCTGGCTACGGTCGAGGATCTCAACTTGAACGGCTGCTCCATCGGATCCGACGGGTTGACCGCGCTCTTCACCTCGGAGAACGCCCGCAGCCTGCGCCGGCTCCGGCTCG
Source organism: Planctomycetota bacterium (assembly GCA_016190175.1). GTDB lineage: Bacteria > Planctomycetota > MHYJ01 > MHYJ01 > JACPRB01 > JACPRC01. The sequence goes on along the minus strand of JACPRC010000166.1, from coordinate 31,085 downwards.
CGGGAAACCGGCTCGACAACGCGGGCAGGAAGATCGCGAGCTGGGAGGGCCTGGCCCGGCTGGAGACCCTGGACCTCGCGGACTGCGGAATCGGTCCCGCCGGCGCGCGTGCCCTGGCCCGTTCCCGGCACACGGACTTCCTTTGCTCGCTCGTCCTCGACTACAACCCGGTCAGGGACGGCGCCGCCGCGCTCATCGAGAGATTCGGCCCCCGCGTCTCGCTCGCGGAACGCGAGTCGGAATTCGACTGACGGAGTTCGCATCGGCGGACACGAAATCGAATCCCGCGCGTAGTGGGTACGGAGTGACCATAATGCCCCGTCCTACGGAAGAGGGCGCCGGATCCGGCGGCACCGCGCTCGTCCTCGTCCTCGTCGTCGTGCTGATGCTCGCGCTCATCGGCACCTATTTCGTGTCCGCCATGACCGCCCAGGAGAGGACGGCGGCCGCAGCCACCCGGCAAACGCAGTCCGCCTACGGCGCGGAGGGCGCCAGGAACTACGCGGTCTTCCGGCTGCTCCATGGGACCGATCACTTCGAGCGGCGTCATCCCAAGGATCCCTTCGGCACGCCGTTTCACGACACCCGGGTCGAGTTCGAGCCGCGGATCCCCGACGGGCCGAAAGGGACCGACTCGATCCGGGGGATCCAGGTGCGGGACGAGCAGAGCAAGGTCGACCTGCGCACGGCGCCGCCGGCCCTGCGGGAGCGGCTCCGGCGCGGATTCGACTCCCCGATCCTCGACTTCAGGGACGCCGTCACCATCCACGCGGGCCGCGACGCGCGATGGGTCTTCCCCCAGCGCATTCGCGCGATGAGCTGAATCAGGACATGGGACGGGACCCCGGTCCGGGGGATCCTCGTCGACGACGCGGGACACTTCGGTGTCGGTACGCGCGTGCGGATCACGAAGCCCGGCCGGACGCCGATTGAGACGACGGTGGCGGAGTCGCATCTGACCCGGGTTCCCAGCTCGGATCGTGCGCACGCGTTCCTCACCTCCGATCCGGTGCCCGCCGACTATGACGGAGGCGTGGTCGAGGCGGAACTCCGCCACGCCGTGAACGTGAACACCGTTCCCCGCGAGATCCTCGTCGAGCTGCTGACGGGCCTCGTGGCGAGGATCTCCGACGACCACCTCACCTTCTACAACCGCGACGAGGCGGAGGCGTTCGCGAAGCTGCTTCAGAAACCGCCGGCCCTGCGCACGATGGAAGAGCTGCTGGGGCGACTCCAGGAGCTGATCGACCGGGCCCTCGAGGCCAACCTCAAGGGGCAGATCTCCTATGAGAGGTACAACGCGACCTGCGCGTGGACGAGGATGGTGAAGGCGAACGCCGTCGATCCCGGGGCGGCGTTCCTGCTCGGGACCGGGACGATGCCGCTCACGACGCTCTCCGACGACACGGTGACGATCGAGGCGCTGGCGGCGGTCACCGCCCCGTCGGGAGTCACGGTCGGCGAACGCCATCTCCGCGAAGTCGTCCGCCTGGGAGCGCCGACCCGCGTCGAGCGGCGCTGGGAGTGTCAGTACGACTTCCAGCGCTACCTGGGGTACCCGTTCGGGAACTCCTCGCGCGTCGCCGCCGTGAACTCGTCCGGCTCGCGAGGGAGCGACCTGACGCTCCGTCCCCGGCAGACGCCCGACCGCGAGGCCTGGGTCCAGCTTGCCGTCTCCAAGGATTGCCGGGGCATGGGCGCGCTCCTCGACCATCGCTATCGGTTCGATCCCGGGGAACACGATCCGCCTCCCTCGTTCGTGGAGATCCCGGAGGAGGATCGCCGCGAATGGACTCTCGCGTGCGGCGCCTACCGCCACTCGTACGAGGGCGTGGAGGTTCCGGGAGGAACGTTGAAGGCGGGATGGAAGAGGCTGTTCTCCCCGATGCCCGGCCTCCCCGACGCCGCGGCGGGCGGCGTCGAATTCTGGATCCGCTTCCGCCAGGTCCCGCAGCGGATCCAGCTCCTCGACATCCGCGAAGGGGACTTCGCGAACCGGATGAGCCTGCATTACGAGAACGGCGTGCTCTTCCTCTCCGCGTCCGACGCGGCCGTCGGCGCGAAGGACGACCCGATCGGCAACGGCCTCGCCCTGGTGCGTCACCCCTTCGCGCCGCAGCCGGACACGTGGTACCACATCGGCGCCTATTGGGAGGGCACGCGGTACGCGCGCCTCGCGCTGCTCGTGGACGGCTTTTCCCATCCCGGCGCGAAGTTCGTCCACGTGAACGAGGAAGGGAAGGAGATCCTGACGGAGCTCGCGTCGGCGGTCGGCGCGGGAGACGCGTCGGTCCCCCTCCTGGACGATTCCTTCCTGCCGGACGGACCGACGCCGATCCGGATCGGCGGCGAGGTGATCCTCTACGACAGGACGACGGGCGTCCATCTCCGCGCCGCGCGCGGAACGGCCCCCGCCGGCCACCCGAAGGGCGCGAAAGTACAGGTCTTCGGATACTCCAGCAGGGTCCGCAGGGCGGTGCTGACGCCCTCCGAGGCCGGCCTTCCCGCACTGAGCTACGATCGCATCGGCACCGGCGGAGGCGCCGTCCGCTATCCCTTCGGCGCGATCGCGGAGACCGCCGTCGTGAAGGACGATGGGCTGGGCGCGAGTGAGACGACGATCCCGGTGGCGACCGTCGCGCCCTTTCCGGCCAGGGGTTACCTCACGATCGGCCAGGAGGCGATCTACTACGACGGGATCCGGACGACGCCGCCGGCCTTCACGGGCTGCGCGCGGGGACAGCACGGCACCCGCGCGGCAGCTCACGAGGCCGCGAGCGCCGTTCGACTCTGGTCGATCGCCGGTGACACGTACGGGACCCCGGCGTCCGACGACCGGTACCCGACGCCGACGGTGCTCCAGATCGACTCCGAGTGGTTCGGTCCCGTGCGCAAGGACCCGGCGCGCGTGGGGTTCTGGATCGGCGTGCAGAGCGGCGCGGCTCCGATCCCGCTGTTCCGCGGCGTCCTCGGCACCTCGCCGCAGGCGCACGCCGCGGGCGCCCCTGTGATCCCGACCTGGGTCGCGCGCGACTCCGCGCCGGAGGTCGCGCGACAGAATTGCGGGGCCGGCGACCGGGTGACGCTGATCGGCGCCGACGGCTCGAAGGCCCGCATGCGCATCCGGCACGCGGCCGACGTCTCCGGCGGGTTCCTCAGAGCGAGCATCGGGGCCGGGGCTCAGCTCGTCGCCTTCGACGCGAACGTGCCCGCCGTCCACCCGGCGGACGACCTTCGCGTCCGCATCCTGAAGTTCCCGTCCGGGGAGCTTCTCGACCTATCCTGGTTGGAGCGCGCCGCCCCGGACGTCACCCTGGGGCCGTTCGTCGCGACGGTGGACGAGGTCAAGTTCCTCGCGACCCCGAAGCGGACCCGCTCGATGGGCGTGCCGGTCGGAGATTCGTACGGAATCGACTCGACGGAGGGGATGACCGACGGCGGAGGCGCCGTGAAGGTCGGCGACGAGATCATCGGATACGCGAGGGCGTCCGAGGGCGGCCTTCGTTCGATCCGGCGCGGCTACCTGGGATCCGCCGCCGGCGAGCACGACGCCGGCGACGAGGCGTTCCATCTGTCCCTCCTGCCGGTCTCCGCGCTGGAGTCCGGCATCGGCCCGGCCGCCGGCGAGGTCTCGCTGCGCCGGCCGCTGCCGACCTGGATGGCGCAGCCGCAGGACCTGTACGTCCTCATCGACGAAGAGGTCCTTCTCTTCGAGAAATGGCCGGGCACGCGTGACGAGATCGGGAAGCCCGCGATGCGGCTGCGGATGCCGCTCGCGCACGACGGCTCGCGGGGGCTCTTCCGCGGACGGTTCGGAACGAGCCCGCAATCCCATGCGCAGGACGCCCTGGCGTACGCGATCCCCTGGCGCTACCACGACACGTACGCGGCAGGCGAGTTCGACAACCGGATGGCGTACTGGCAGGTCTCGACGACGGTCCCCGACGCGAGATGGGGCCGGCTCTCGTGGGAGGCACGGGTGCCGGGAGACGACCCGCTCGTCCGGCTGCACGTCCTCGTCCGCGTGGACGGCCGGGGAGAATTCACGGATCCGCCGGACGGCGAACATCTCTTCGACTTCATCGACCCCGAGGCGCCGAACCGCATCGACCGTACCGGAGGCACGCACGACGCGGGGCAACTCGACGTGCGGTTCGCCGTGGAGTACCGGCCGGGGTCCTTCCGGCCGAACGACGCGTGGAAGAAGACGCCGAGGCTCTTCCAGGTCGGTGTGGAGTACGAGCGGCCGACGCGGGCGCTCCACCACGAGGAGCGATGAGCCGCCGGCGTCGAAAGGACGCTTTCGCACGCCTGAACGCATCCCCCACAATTTTCCAGCGCGGCGCCCGTAGAACCTCGGGTCGACCCGTCTCTCGAACGGAGGATCGGTCCGATGACGATTTGGCTCTGGCTTGCCCTGCTCGCTCCGGCTCAGGAAAAGTCCCCCCCCCCGCGCCATCCTTGGGCGTCCTGGAAACCCGGGACCCACGTGCGATACCGCGTCACGCAGGAGAATGACTCCGGCGGGGGAACGGGCGGCATCAAGACTGAAGAGCGGGTCACGTCCACGCTTCTGAAGGTCGACAAGACGGGGGTCTTCATCGCCACGACGTTCGTATCCGAAAACGAGAATGGTCTCCTCGAAGAGAGAGAGACCCTGCCGGAAAAAGCCGGGGAAGAGACGCTGCCCCTCATGGGAAAGCGATGGGACTGCGTGATCTGGAAATCGGAAGTCACGAAAGGGAACTGGAAGTCGGAACGCCGCGTCTGGATTCCGAAGAACGGGGACGTCCCGCTCAAGATCGTCGGGTACGACTTCGACGGTGCGGCCACGCAGATCGACGAGATCGTGGAAACCGGAGGGAAGAAGCACCGCTGCGTGCGGTTGGAAGGGACGCTGGGAAAATACTACCCGGGCACGGCCGTGCTCTGGTGCTCTTCCGCGGTCCCCGGCGGGCTGGTCAGAAAGAAGGTCACCGCCGCGGGACGCTGCGACCGCATCCAAGTGGAATGGGAACTTCTGAAGTTCGAAGCGGACTAGCGGCACTGCGGCCGGCGACTCATCTTCCCAGCGACTCGATCGCCCGCTCCATGAGCACGCGCGCGAGCTTGACCTTGTAGGCGTTGTGCTTGAGAGGACGCGCCGTCTTGAGGACCTCGTCGGGCCCCATGTCCGCCACGGCCACCGGCCGCGGCGCCACGCCGCCCAGGGCCATGTGGATCGTGCCGTCCCTCTTCGCCGCCGCCACCGACACGAGCGGCCAGTCGAACGACTGCCGCTCGCGCAGTTCGAGGTAGACGCTCTTCGCGCCGGGCGGGGCCTCGATCCCCGTCACGATCTCGCCGGGCTCCAGCGTCGTCTCGCGCGTCACGTCGTCCCCGACGTCGAAGAAGCGCGCGGCCGGGACGGCGCGCGCGCCTTTCGGTCCGACGACGTGCACGGTGCCGCCGAGCACGATAAGCGCCGGGGCCAGATTCGAAGGATGCACCGCCGCGCACGCGGTGTTGCCGAGGATCGCGTGATATCGGTTGTCGCCTTCCATCGCCGGGCAGGTCGTCGCGCCTTTGCGCAGGCACCGGAACTGGTCGCTCCGGAAATACCAGCAGCGCGGGCGCTGGCAGAGGTTGCCCCCGACCGTGCCCATGTTGCGGACCTGCGGCGTCGCGGCCTCCCCCGCCGCCTGCGCGAGCGCCGCGTACCCGTCGCGGATCTTCGGATGGGCGGCGACCTCGGCGAGCGTCGCCAGCGCGCCCACCTTCAGCGTCGCGCCGGTTTCGATCGCCCGCAAGTCGAGACCGAGGAGATTCACGAGACGCTTCGGCGCGATGAGCCGATCCTGGATCATCGGGAGGAGTTCGGTCCCGCCCGCCTTGGGGCGCCCCTCCGGCAGGTGCTTCAGCGCCTCCTCGACTGTCTTCGGCGTGACGTACTCGAAGCGCATCATGCGGGGTGAGTCTCCTCCGTCGCCTGCTCGACCGTCCCGTCCTCGTGCACGAACGCCCACTGCGCTTCGGGCTCCACGATCGTCGGCGCGTGACCGAGCACCGTGTCGCGCAGGAGCGAGCACGCCTCGTCCCACGCGATCGACCTCTCCTGTCCCTTGACGCCGACGCGGCCGCCCTCGCGGATCTCGAGATCGCCGGCGCCGGCCTTGAGCCTCGGCGCGATCTCCCCGAAGAACTTCGCCTTCACCGCCTCGGAGGCCTTGCGGAATTCCTGCGTCACGCCGCCCGTCGTGGAACTCCCCGCGCTCGCACCCGACGCGCCGAAGTCGCTGTCGCCGATGCGGACGACGATCTTCGACAGGGGCAGCCATTCGAACGCGCGCGAGGCCAGGATCAGGACCGCCGTGCGCGCGCCGCCCCCGATGTCCTGCGTCCCGCAGAGCGCCTCGACCGTCCCGTCCCGATGGATGCGGATCTGCGCCATGCTATCCTCCGATCGCCTCGAGCACGTTCCGCGGCGTGAACGGCATCCGGGCCGCGCGCACGCCCAGCGCGTTGAAGATCGCATTCGAAAGCGCCCCCGCGACCGGCACGACCGGCGCCTCGCCGACGCCGCCCGATTTCCCGGCGCGCCCCAGGAGCACGACCTCGATCTCCGGCACGTCGAGCGGTCCCGCGATCTTGTAGAACTCGAAGTTCGGGTTCATCATCGCGCCCGTGCGCGGATCGAGGACCCGCTCCTCGAGAAGCGCCCACGAGAGCGCCATGATCGTGCCGCCCCGGACCTGGTTCAGCACGGCGCGCCGGTTCAGGAACCCGCCCTCGAACACGACGACGACCTTGACGACGCGCACGAGTCCGGTGCGGCGGTCCACCTCGACTTCGATGAAGTCGCACCCGCTCGCGCCCGCGAACTCCCCGCATCCGACGCCGATCCCGCGGACGACCGGATCGCCGGATGGCTTCGTCCGGCGGCGCTCCCAGCCGATCCGTTTCGCTCCCTCGTCGAACCAGCGCTTGAGCTCCGGCCGGTTCTTGATCCGCAGCTCCAGCGGGTCCATGCCGAGCTTCGCGGCCAGGTCGTCCATGATCGACTCGGCCACGAACTGGGCGGGGGGCGCGCCGGGGGCGCGGAGCGCGGGGGCCCATCCGGCGCCGTCGGTCCTCCCCTGCACCTGGTCGCATGCCGACGGCATCTTGTACCAGTAGGGTCCCATCCGGAGCGGGAACGACTTCCGCCATTCGCCGACGAGGGTGCCGTCCTTCTCCGCGCCGACGCGAACCTCGACGACCTGGGGGATACGCCCGCCGCCGCCGAGGAGCTCGCCGGCGCGGGTGTTCATGCACTTCACCGGCGCGCCCAGCTCCTTCGCCAGGCCGACGACGCGGGGCGTGAAGTTCCACGGGCCGATCTTGGCGCCGAAGCCCCCGCCCATGTGCTCGCACAGGACGCGGACCTTGTTCTGCCCGAGCTTCGTGGCCGCCGAGATCGCCCGGTGGACGCCCCACACGTGCTGCGTGGACTCGTAGACGGTGAGCGAGTCGTCTTTCCATTGCGCGGCGCAGCCGTGCGGCTCCAGCGCCGAATGCTGAACCATATTTACTGAATACGTGTTCGAGGCGGACGCGGCCGCCGACTCGATCGCCTTCCGAATCGACTCGGACTTCTGGTCCTCCTTCACGGCTCCCCGGCGGAAGGCCTCGTGCGGATCGGTCTGGACCTCGCCCGGCCGCAGCTTCAGCCCGAGCGCCGCGAGCGCCTCGTCCGCCGCCTGCGGGTCCTCGGCGACGGCGATCGCGACGGGTTCGCCGATCTTCGGTGACCGGGTCAAGACCTCGACGTGCCGCACGCCCGGCACCTTGCGCGCAGCCGCGACGTCCGGTTCACCCTCGACGGTCGCGTTCGCGAACGGCGAGGCGAAGACACGGGCGTGCAGCATCCCGGGGAGCTTCACGTCGGCGGCGTACTTCGCGCGGCCCGTCACCTTGTCGGCGCCGTCGAGGCGCGGCAGGCCCTTCTCCTCGACGTATCTCCTGAGCTCGGAGCCCGAGAGCTTCGTCACGTCCGGCTCGGGCGCCTCGCCTTTCACGACCGCCGCCGCGGCCTCGAACATGCCGGGATACGCGGCGCAACGGCAGACATGGCCCGCACAGGAGCGCTTCACTTCGTCGGGCGTCGCTTTCGGGTTGTCCCGCAGGCACGCCTTGATCGACATGACGAAGCCCGGGACGCAGAACCCGCACTGCAGCCCCTCGTGCTCGACGAGTTTCGCCTGGAGCGGGTCGGGCCCCTTTTGGGAGAGTCCCTCGACCGTCGTGACCTCGCGGCCCGCGGCGTCGATCGCGAGCATGAGACAGGCGAGGACGGGCTTCCCGTCCAGCCAGACGGTGCACGCGCCGCACGCGCCGTGGCCGCATCCCTCCTTCGGCCCCGTGACGTCCAGGTGATTGCGGAGCGCGTTGAGGAGGGTCGTGCGGGGCTCGACGTTGAGGTCGCACGGCTTGCCGTTCACCTTGATCGTGAAGGCGACCTTGTCGGGTCCGAGGACCGGCGCGCCGGCGGGGGCCTGCGCGCCGCCGACGAGGTCGCGGCCGGCGATGGCGCCCCCCGCCGCGCCCGCCGCCTTGAGGAAGCCGCGGCGGGTGATTCCCTCTCCGGACATGGCCGCCAGTGTACGTCCCGTCGCGCCGCATCTCACGCGAAATCGGGTATAATGGCCCCCGTGAAAGAGAGCCTCCTCTACGAGAAGCTGCGCGACGGCAAGGTCCGCTGAAACGTCTGCGCCGTGCGGTGCGTCATCGCCCCCGGGGACCGCGGGGCGTGCCGCACGCGCCTGAACGAGGGCGGGACCCTCACCACGCTCCTCTACGGCCTCACGTCGTCCGCGTGCGTCGATCCGATCGAGAAGAAACCCCTCTACCACTTCTACCCCGGCACGCGCATCCTCTCGATGGGCACGCGCGGCTGCAACTTCCACTGCCCCGGATGCCAGAACTGGGAGATCTCGCACGACGAGCCCGACAAGTTCGGCGAGAACCTCGAGAAGCTCGACCCGAAGGAGAGCGCGCATCTCGCGCGACGGCTCGGCTGCGAAGGGATCGGCTGGACCTACAACGATCCGACGATCTGGATCGAGCACACGCTCGAAGCGATGATCGAGGCGAAGAAGCTCGGCGTCTACAGCGCGTACATGACGAACGGATACGCGACGCCGGAGCACATGGAGCTCATCGGCCCGTACCTCTCCGCGTGGCGCGTCGACATCAAGGGGTTCTCGAAGGAGTCGTACAAGAAGATCTCCGGCCTCGCGCGCTGGGAGCCCGTCCTCGAGATGACGAAACTCGCGCTCCACAAGTACGGCATGCACGTCGAATGCGTGACGAACGTGACGCCGACGATCAACGACGCCGAGGAGATCGCGCACGGGATCGCGCGGTGGATCCGGAGCGAGCTCGGCGAGTTCACGCCGTGGCACGTCACGCGGTTCCATCCGTACCTCGATCTCTCGCACCTGTCTTCGACTCCGATCCGCACCCTCGAGCGCTTCCGGGAGATCGGGATGGAGGAGGGACTCAAGTACGTCTACATGGGAAACGTCCCGGGACATCCGGGCGAGGACACGTACTGCCACGGCTGCGGGGAGTGCGTGATCCGTCGCCGCGGCTTCGCGGTCGCGAAGGCGCTCCTGCGCGACGGCCGCTGCCCGAAGTGCGGCACGGCGATCCCCGGCCGGTTCCAGCGCGAGATCGCGGGGACGACCGGGGAGCGGACGCGGGTGGCGCTCTCGTAGCGACCGCTACGCGCGCCCCTGCAGCGCCTTCAGGATCTCGTGCGCGTGGTACGCGAGGAACCCGAGATACCCCGCGAGCCCGAAGTACGCCGTCCCCATGAAGAGCCGGTACGACGGCGCCATCGCGTAGTAGCCCGGCGCCTGCCGCTCCTTGCCGCGCATGAGCGACCACGCCCGGCCGATCCCCAGGAAGACGATGAGCAGCAGGATCACGTTGAAGGTATAGAAGAAGAGGAGCCCCGCGGCGACGATGCCGGCGATCCACAGCTTCGTCGAGATCGCCGTGACGATGCGCCCGCCGTCGAGCGGCGCGATCGGCACGAGGTTGAAGAGGTTCATGAAGAAGCCGACGTAGGCGAGGGCCAGCCAGAGGGACGAGCCCGTCGCGAGCCAGAGCGCGAAACAGCCCGTCGACGCGAGCGCCCCCGCCGCGGGACCTCCGTACGCCATCTCGGCCTCGACCGTCGCGTCCGCCATCTGGCCGCGCAGCGCGATGAGCGCCCCCACGAACGGGATGAAGATCGGGACCCCCGCCTTGAGGCCCTTCGCCCGGATCACGGCCCAGTGCCCCATCTCGTGCAGGTAGATGAGCACCACGAACCCCACGGCGAAGAGCCAGCCCCACAGGAGCGCGTAGACGCCGATCGTGACGAACATCGAGATCACGGTCGGACCGAACTTCGCGAGCTTGAGCGCCTTCACGCCCCATTGGAGGCCGACCAGGACGAGGAACGCGATCTTCTTGAGCTTGAGAAGGAGAAGTCCCAGAATGCCCGCCGCGCCCAGCGCCGCCTTGACGCCGCGTCCTCCCCGTCGGGGCTCTTCCGGCTCCACCACCTCGACTTCCCGGTGCCATCGCTCCACGATCTCGCCGGGCAGGCGCTTCTCGGCGGCCGCCGACAGCCCGGCCGCGGCGACGATCGCGTTCTTGAGCCGCTCGGGGTCCGGCTCGCCCGCCTGCTCGTTCGTGAAGTCGAGCCTTCCCTGACCGGAATGGACCGCGAACCTCGCGCGGCTCTGGCGGCGCCGGTAGTCCAGAGCGACGACTCCGTCCCACGCGACGATCGTGTCGGGGCCCATGCGGAGCCCCTCCGGCACCAGTGCTACGGCCGGCGCGTGCTTGCGCAGCATCCAGCCGAACATCACCAGGATGAGGAGCGAACCGAGGGCCAGGAGCAGGATGAGATCCAAGCCGGGAGAGTCTAGCCCGGATTGTTCATGAAGGCGAGAGCCTTCATGAATAATCCGCCCGCGGCGCGTACCGCATGGGGCAACAGTCGCGTCGCGGGCCGAGGGCGGAGCCCGACAGGGTGTCGGGCGGAGCCGGAGGGGCTGTCCAGCGGAGCCCGCCGGAAGCGGGCGTAGCTGCCCGTAGGGCGCCGCTTCACGTCGGCGGCGAAGCCGACGTGAACAAGGCGGGCTGGCCCGCCCCGATCACCGTCTTCAAGCGGAAAAGGGCGGCGCTACGACGCCAACCCCGGCGGCGGGAGGTACGGATTGTGGATCCCTTCCGGGTGGGTCAGGGTGAGGGCCGGATCCGCGAAGAAGCGGACGACCTGTCCCTGGGGCGAATGCCAGGCGCCTCCAGCGGCGAAAGCCTCGGTGGCGGGAAGGGAAGCGGACGCGTGCATTCCGGTGCGTGCCTTCATGTCGGTCTCCCGTGAATTCGAGGCGGGAGCCTAGCGGCCGGGGCGCGCCGGTGCAAACACTATCGCTCAAAACGACACCTCGCCCCGCACCTTCCTGAAGAGGAGCGTCGAGACGGACTCCCGCCGCGTGACGATCTCCACCTGCGCGGTCAGCCCCATCCGGAGGCGGGCCCGCCCGCCGAGGTCCTCCGCGTCCACGCGCACGCGCACGCGGTAGACCGTTTCGCCGCGGTCGTTCGTCTCCGAGTCCGGGGAGATCCACTCGACGCGGCCGCCCAGCGAGCCGTACTCGCGGTAGTCGAACGCGTCGAACCGGGCGCGCGCCGCCATCCCTTCGCCCAGGAGCCCGACTTCCGACGCGGGCACCACGGCCTCGATGCGCAGCCCCGCCTCGGGCGCCACCGCCAGGATCGGCCGCCCCGCATGCACGAAGTCGCCGACCTGCGGGCGGCCCGAGACGACGATCCCCGAGATCGGGGCCCGGATCTCGCACCGCTCGCGGTCGCGCCCGAGGTTCCGGAGCGCCTCGCGGGCCCGCTCGGCCGAGGCGCGCTTCGACGCCAGGCGCAGCGCGGCCTCCTCGCGGCGGGCGGCGCCGTCCTTCCGCGCAATCTCCCTCTGGCCGCGCGCCGCCTCCGTCCGCGCGCGCGCCGCCGCGAACCGCACCTTCGCCCGCGCCAGTTCCCCCTCCGCCTCCCGCAGTTTCTGCTCCGCCTCAAGCCCCTCCTTCACCAGTTCGCGCAGGAGATCGCCCCGCCTCCGCGCATCGGCGACGTCGAGTTCCGCCAGCCTCTCCTCCGCCTCCGCCGCCTCGACCTCGCAGTCGATCCTCGCCAGCGCCGCCGCCTCCTGTCCGCGGATCGTCCCGAGGAGCGCGTCGAGCCGGACGCACTCCTCCTCGTCGCTCCGGATCGCGCGTCCCTGCGCCTCGATCTCGTCGTCGAGCTTCGCCGAGTCGAGCCTGGCCAGGAGACCGCCCCGCTCGACGCGGTCGCCCTCGGCGCACCGCGCCTCCGCGATGCGTCCCCCGACCTCCGAGCACACCTCCGCGAGCGGGCCTGCGGAGGGGCGGACGCGCCCCGCCGCGCGGACCACGATGTCCACCTTCGCGACACGGGCCCAGCCGGCGCCGCACCCGAGGAGAAGCAGGACGCACAGCAGCGCGACGCGGATTGCGCGCGACGGACGGACGCGCAGGATCTCCACCGCCTCGTCGCAGTCCTTCAGCTCCAGGACCTCGGCGCTCATGCGGCCTCCTTGTCGATGAGGATCCACGGCTCCGCGCCCTGCTGGCGTGCCCAGAGCTCCGCGTACCGGCCGCCGAGCGCGAGCAGTTCCTCGTGTGTCCCGCGCTCCACGATCGTCCCGTGCTCCATGACGGCGATCACGTCGGCCATCCGCACGGTGGAGAGGCGGTGGGCGAACAGCACCGCGGTCCGCCCTTCGAGCACGCCGCGCAGCGCCTCCTGCAGCGCCGTCTCGGTCCGCGTGTCGAGGTGGCTCGTCGCCTCGTCGAAGATGAAGAGGTCGGGCCGGCGCAGCACCGCGCGCGCGATCGCGATCCGCTGCCGCTGCCCGCCCGAGAGGTTCGTCCCGCGCTCGCCGATCTTCGTCTCGTACCGCTCCGGCAGCCCGTCCACGAACCCGGCGAGCTGCGCGATGCGAGCCGCCTCGACGATCTCCTCGAACGGCGCGTCGGGCCTCCCGAGCGCGATGTTCTCGCGGATCGTCCCGCTGAAGACGAAGGGCTCCTGCTGGACCCAGCCGGTCTTCCGCCGCAGGGACCCGGCGTCGTAGTCCCGCGCGTCCATGCCGTCGACGAGGATGCTCCCCTCCGTCGGCGCGTGGAAGCCCGCGAGGAGCTTGCAGAGCGTCGACTTCCCGCAGCCGCTCTCCCCCACGATGGCGACCGTTTTCCCCGCCGGGACGTCGAGGTCGAGGTCCCGCAGCACGAAGTCCCGGCACCCGTAGCGGAAGGAGACGTTCCGCAGGCGGACCCCCTCGCGGAGCCCGCGGAACGCCGCCCCGCCCCCCGCGGATTCCGCCGGGAGGTCGAGGATCTCGCCCATCCGGTCCAGGGCGATCGCCGCGTCCTGGAGGTTCATGACCACGCCCGCGAGCCGTTCCACCGGCCCCGTCATCATCCCGATGAGACTCGAGAAGAGCATGAGCTGTCCGACGGTCAGTTCTCCCGAGAGCACGCGATGGCCGCCGACCCAGAGGACGGCGAGCGACGCGAGTCCGCCCGCGAAGAGGCCGAGCCCGTTCAGGCTGAGCGAGACCATCTGGTTCCGGAAGACCTGTCTGGTGAAGCGGACCATGGCGGCCTCGGTCCGGACGATGCGGTGCTCCTCCGCGCCGCACGCGCGGATCGTCTCGACGCCGGTCACGTCCTCGACGAGGCGCGCGTGCAGGTCCGCCGCCTCCTCCATCATCCGCCGCTGCGTCCGCTTCATCCACGGGAGGTGCGCGAACGTGGAGAGGGCGAAGAGCGGGAGCGTCGCCAGCGCCGCGAGCGCGAGCGCGGGCGAGTACGCGACCATCAGCGCCGCGCCTCCCAGGACGAGGACGCCGTCGAGCGCGAGCGAGACCGTGGTGCCGCCGACGACCTCGCGGACCCGCGCCGTCTCGTTCATCCGCGAGAGGATGTCCCCCACGCGCCGCGACTCGAAGAAGGAGATCGGGAGGCGCAGGACGTGGCCGTAGAAGCGCCGCTGGAGGCCCAGGTCGATCCGGCGGCCCATGTGGGCCACCAGATAGTGGCGGAACGACCCGAAGACGACGCGGAAGAGGAGGACGACGATCATGCCCGCGCCCACGACGTCGAGGAGCGTCCGCCCCTGGTGCACGAGGATCGAGTCGAGGAGCTGCTGGACGTAGAGCGAGCCCGCGAGACCGAGCAGCGTCATGAGGATCGCGCACCCGACGGCCTCGAGGAGCGTCCCCTTGTGGACCCACAGGAGATCGAAGAGGCGCCGCATCGGGCCCCTCGGCCCCGCGAATTCGCGCCGGTCCTCGCCCGGGACGAGCAGCACGAGATGGCCGCTCCAGAGGCGCCGGAAGTCCGCGATATCCCACTTCTCGATCCCCGCGCCCGGATCGGCGACCGTGACGCGTTTGCGATCCGCGCGATGGACGACGACGAAGTGGTTCCCCTGCGGTCCGCGGAGGTGGGCGATCGCCGGGAGCGGGATCTCGGCGAGCGCCTCGATCTCCGCCTGGACCCCGCGCGCCTCGAATCCCAGTTTCCTCGCGGCTTCGACGAGTCCCAGGAGGTTCGTTCCGCGGCTGTCCGTCCCCGTCAGGGTCCGAAGCTGCTGCACGGAGATCGGCCTGCCGTAGTGGCGGGCGACGGTCGCGAGCACCGCGGCACCGCAATCGGCCGGATCCTGCTGCCGGACGCAGACGAGTCTCATGGCGCCGGTCTGATTCCGTATTCCCGGCCGGGCGTTTGACGCGAATCGCCGCGCGCCGATTTTTCCTCAAACACGGCCGGCCGGGCGCGGAACTACGACCCGGCGCCGAAGCGGTACTCGCGGCGCATGAACCCCTTTTACGGAGGAATGGCGATGGGCACCCCCCTCAAGAAGCTGCCCCTGAACCGGGAGACGATCCGGGAGCTGGGCGGCGCGGAAATGGCCGGCGTCGACGGCGGATGGTGGACCCTCACGACGACCGCACTGCTCCTGCTCGAAGGTTGCTCGGGCGGTGGCGGCGGCGGCGGCAATCCCCAGACGGCCGGCTTCACGAACTGCGTGTACTGTACGAACACGCCGACGAGTTGCGGCACGGCCACCTGTTGACGCATGAACGGAGGGATCCCTCGCGGCCACGCGGGGGATCCCGCCCCGGCCCCCTTTTCATGGAGGAGCGACGATGAACACCCCCCTCAAGAAGTTGCCCCTGAACCGCGAGACGATCCGGGACCTGAGCGGCGCGGAAATGGCCGGCGTCGACGGCGGATATTTCCTCCCCCTCATATCGGCGATCACCCTGACCGGCCCGATCATCTTCATCACGACCGGCGGCGACACCGGCGGAGGCAACCCGCAGACGGCCGGCTTCACGAACTGCGTGTACTGCACGAATACGCCGACGAGCTGCGGCACGAACGCCTGCTGATCCGAGCGGGGAGGAGACGCGCATGTGCCGCTCACGAGCAACCGCTTGCCGCAGCGAGAAGATCCTCGACGACGCGCGCGGATCCGCGTCGGATACAGGGTCTCCCGGTCCCCAGGTCTCCCGGTCCACGGCTCTCCTCCGGTCACCCGGTCGTTGCGGCTCTGCCGCGCCGTGGGCCCCCATCCTCGAAGGCGAACTCGGCGAGCGCGCGGCGCGCGCAGTCGACGAGATCGCCCGCGCGCTCGCGGACTTCCCGTGCGAGGACCTCTCGCTCGGCGGCGGGCGCGCCGGAGAAGTGATCTTCCGGCACTACCGCGGGGAGTCCGCGGAGGCGCGGCTCCGGCTCGACGAACTGCTCGCGCTCGCGCAGGCGCTGCCGCCACGACCGCCGTCCCTGTACGGCGAAGGGCTCGGGATCGCCTGGGTTGCGGCGCATCTCGGGCTCGGCGACATGGAGGATCTCCCTGAAGCGGGTCTCTTCGCGCTGCCCTCCGACTTCGATCTCATCAACGGCGTCGTCGGCGCGGGCGTCCACGCCCTCGAACGGCTGCCGCTCCCCGAGGCGCGGGAGTGCCTCGAGCGGTGCGTCGACGCCCTGGAGGAGAGCGCGGACGGCGCGGCGTGGCGGACCACGCCCAGGGACGGCTCGTGGCAGCGCGCGAAGGCGCCCGGCGACTACTTCGATCTCGGCGTCGCGCACGGGCTCGCGGGCGTCGTCGCGTTCCTCGGAGAGGCGGTCGCGGCGGACGTCCGCCGGAGCGCGGCGGCGCGCCTGCTCGTGCGCTCGGTGGAGTGGCTGCTCGTTCGACGGCTGCCGGTTGCGGGGCCCTGCTTCCCGGCGATCGTCGGCGTCGGCGTCGCGCCCGAGCCGTCGCGACTCGCGTGGTGCTACGGGGACCTGGGGATCGCGGCGGCGCTCCTGCAGGCGTCGCGTCGCATGGGCGAAACCCGCCGGGAGCGCGAGGCCGTCGAGATCGCCCTCCGCGCGGCCGCGGCCTCGCCGGTCGAGGGCAAGGTGTGCGACGCGAGTCTGTGCCACGGAGCCGCGGGCATCGCCCACGTCCTGAACCGGATGTTCCACGCGTCGGGCGACGAGCGCCTCCTCCGGGCGGCCCGCGAGTGGTTCGACCGCACGCTCCGTTTCCGCCGCGCGGACGCGGGAATCGCGGGCTTCTCGGCCTGGGGACCCGACGGCCGGCACGACGAGCCGGGCCTGCTGATCGGCGTCTCCGGCATCGGGCTCGCGCTCCTGGCCGCGGCGACGGATGTGGAACCGGCCTGGGACCGCGTCCTCCTCCTGTCCGGCATGTGAAAGGAACGACCATGACACCCGACTTCGCACCCGCGGGCTTCTTCGCGCTCCGCACGCCGCTCCTTCCCGTCGACGAACTCGTCGGCTGGAACGGCGACCGCGCGAAACTCGCCGCGTTCCTCGATCGGCCCGACGTCCGCGAGGCGCTCTTCGTCGCCTCCCCCGCCCTCGAGTCCAGCCTCGGTTTCTGGAAGGAGAAGCCGGAGGGCGAACGCGGGCGCAAGGTCGAGCGTTCCCTGGTCCGCTACTTCCAGCGGATGGCCGGCCGCTCGACGCCGTTCGGTCTCTTCGCCGGCTGCTCCCTGGGCGAAATCGGCGCCGCGACGCGGCTTCGCGTCGGCGACGCGGTCCGCCGCCACACGCGCCTCGACATGGGCTACGTCTCGGCGCTCACGGATTCGCTGGAGCGCACGCCCGCGCTGCGCGAGGCGCTGGTCTTCCGGCCGAACTCGAGCCTCTACCGCGCGGCCGGCCGGTTCCGCTACCACGAGTCGCGCTGGATCGGCAAGCGCGTCCTCCGCTTCGTCGGAGTCGAGGCGAGCGGCCACCTCGAGGCGACGCTCGACCGCGCCGCCGGGGGCGCCACGCTGGGGCGGCTCGCCGCGGCCCTCGTGACCCCGGAGATCGCCGCGGAGGAGGCGCGCGCGTTCGTCGAAGCCCTCGTCGACGCGCAGATCCTCGTCTCCGACCTCGACCCCGCCGTCACCGGACCGGAGCCGATCCACGGGCTCGTCGAGCGGCTCCGCCCCTGCGACCCGGCCGCCGCGGAGCGGCTGGAACGCGTGCGCGCCGATCTCGCGGCGCTGGACGCCGCGGGGCTCTCGAATCCCCCGGACCGGTATCGGGAGACGGCCCGCCGGCTCGAGGAATTCTCCGTCAAGACGGACGCGTCGCTCTTCCAGGTGGACCTCTCCAGGGCCGCCGAAGCGACCCTCGCGCCCGCCGTGACGCGCGAGATCCTGCGCGGCGTCGGCGCGCTGCACCGCCTTTTCGGCGCACGGAGCCGCCGGGAGTGGGACGAGTTCGCGAAGCGGTTCCACGAGCGCTATCAGGACCGCGACGTGCCGCTCGCGGAGGCGCTCGACGAGGAGGCCGGCGTCGGGTTCGAGAAGTCGTCCGCGCCCGCGGCCGAGGCCTCGCCGCTCCTGGCCGGTCTCGCGTTCGGCCCGCGCAACGGCGACTCCACCGTCGCGTGGGACGCCGGGCGCTCGATGCTCGTGCGCAAGATCGAGGAGGCGCAGCGCCGCGGCGCCACGGAGATCGTCCTTGAGGACGAGGACCTGGGCACGGAAGAGCCGCCGCCGCTCCCGGACGCGATCTCGGCGTTCGGCACGATTCTGGCGGCGTCGGAGGAGGCCGTGGACCGCGGCGAGTTCCGCTTCCACCTCAAGTCCGCCGGCGGTCCTTCCGGCGCGCAGATGCTCGGCCGCTTCTGCCACCTCGACGACGGACTGCTGGCCCGCGTCCGCGACTTCCTGCGCGCGGAGGAGCGGCTCCGCCCGGACGCCATCTTCGCCGAGGTCGTGCACGCCCCCGCCGGCCGCCACGGAAACGTCATCTCGCGCCCGGTGCTGCGCGACTACGAGATCCCGTTTCTCGGCGCGTCCGCCGTTCCCGCCGACCGGCAGATCCCGATCCAGGACCTCATGGTATCCGTGCGGGAGGGCCGCGTAGTCCTCCGGTCGAAGCGGCTCGGCCGCGAGGTGCTCCCGCGGATGACGAACGCGCACAACTACCGCTCCACGGGCCTCGGGGTCTACAAGTTCCTCTGCCGGCTCCAGCACCAGGGCACGGCGGGCTCGCTCGCGTGGGACTGGGGTCCGTTCGCGGCCGCGCGGTTCCTCCCGCGCGTCCGGTACGGCCGCACGATCCTCGCGCCCGCGCGCTGGCTGATCCTGAACGATGAGGTCCGCGACCTCGCGCGGATCCGGCGCGAGCGCCACCTGCCGCGGTTCGTCACCGTCGCGGACGGCGACGCGACGCTCCCCGTCGATCTCGACAATCCCCTGAGCGTGGAGACGTTCGTCCACCTTGTGAAGGACCGCGAGGCCGTCGCCCTCGAGGAGATGGCGGCCGGCCCCGAGGACGTCTTCGTGCGCGGGCCCGGGGGCCGCTTCGTGCACGAGATCGTCGTGCCCTTCCTCCGCGCGGGCGCGCCGGTGAGGAGCACGCTCGCGGCCCCGTCGAGCAGGACCGCGGAGCGCACCTTCGCGCCGGGAAGCGAATGGCTCCACGCGAACCTGTACTGCGGCACGGCCACCGCGGACGGCGTCCTGCGCGACCTGGTGAGGCCGCTCGCCGAGAGCGCGATCCGGTCGGGGGCGGCGGACCGGTGGTTCTTCGTCCGCTACGGCGACCCCGAGTGGCACCTGCGCGTGCGCTTCCACGGGCGGCCCGAGCGCCTGCTCGCCGAGGTGCTCCCCGCGCTCCATCGTCTCGCCGCGCCGCTCGTCGCGGACGGCCGGATCTCCCGAGTCCAGCTCGACACGTACGAGCGCGAGGTCGAGCGATACGGCGGCCCCGACGGCGTCGCGGCCGCGGAGCGCCTCTTCTGGATCGACAGCGAGGCGGCGGCGGCGATCGTGGGCCTCCTGCCGGGCGACGAAGGACTCGACGCGCGGTGGCGGCTGGCCCTCCTCGGGATGGACCTGCTCCTGGACGATCTCGGCCTCGCATCCGACGAGAAGCTCGCCGCCCTGGAGCGGATCCGCGATTCGTACCGCGCGGAGTTCCGGAGCAGGGGGATCCTCGACGGGCAGATCGGCCAGAAGTTCCGTCACGAGAAGACGGCGGTGGAGGCGCTCCTCGATCCGTCGAAGCAGGGGACGCATCCGCTGGCGCGCGCGATCCGCCACCTGCGCGCGCGGTCGGAGCGCCTAACGCCGGTCGTCGCCGAGTTGCGCGACCTGGAGGCGCGGGGGCGGCTCGCGGTTCCGATGCGGGAGCTGGCGGCGAGCCTCCTCCACATGCACTCGAACCGGATGCTGCGGTCGGCGGCGCGCGCGCAGGAGCTCGTCCTGGTCGACTTCCTCGCGCGGATCGGCCGCGCGCGCGCGGTCCGGAATCCGGCCGTCGCCCATATGGGTTCTTGATGGGACCCGGCGGCGGTGGTAGCATCGCGGCGTCGATCGACGGAGGCTGCCGGCACCATGAGCGACGCACCATCCTCCGATCCCACCGGCGAGACCCGCCGCCTGCACCTTCCCCGGTTGCAGCAGGACCACCTCGCCATGAGGAGGCTCGTCGACAGACTGGAGGCAGCGAAGGGGCCGGACGGGGCCGGTCCGCTGTTGGACGACCTGCACGATCTCCTCGAAGCCCACTTCGCGCGTGAGGAAGGCCCCGACGGGCTCCGCGAGATGGTCGACCGCGACGATCCCGCCGGGATCGAGGACCTGCTCGCCGATCACGAGACGATCCGGTCGAAACTGACCGAGCTTCGGCGGAGGATCGCGGCCGGCGGCGCGCCCTCCGTCACCGACATCGTCGGCCTGACGGGGCTGCTCCGGGACCACGAGGCGCGCGAGAGCCGGATCGTCGCGGACACCACGTTCCGGCGCAAGCCCAAGGACTCGTAGGCGGATTGTCGCCGACTCCCGCCGACGGATCGCGACATCCCATTCCGTTTTTCGGGCCCCTTCCGCGACCGGACGGGTCTTCCGGAGACGGAAGGAGATGCTCCGATGAAGAACGCCGGACACTGGCTCCTCGTCGCCATGATGGCGGCAGGGTCCTCCGCTCTCCAGAGCTGCGATCCGATCGAGGCGTTGTACGAATCGAGCTTCAACGAGGTCCTCTCCGACACCTGGTCGTCGGCATCCCGGAAGTCCGCCATGGAGGAATCCGCCGAGGACCGGCTCACCTCGACCTTCGAGGACGCTCTTCAGGACAAACTCGACGAGTGGGGCGCGAGCCTCGTGGAGATGAGCGTCTCCTTTGACGCGGGATCGAGCCCGCCGGCCATGGATCTCAGCAACCGCGCGACGACGAGCACCGGCTCCGCCACGACGACCACCTTCGACTGGCGGGTCTCGCCCCAGTGGACCGGCTCCGGCGCGAAGATCACGATCACGGGGAAGATCAAGTACCTGCTCGTGAACCACAATTTCACGGCCAAGCTCACGAACATCGCGCTGGGAGGGAACGGCATGTGGCAGATCCGCACGCCGGACGAGGGGAGTTCCAGCGCCACGGTTTCCATCACCGGCGCCGTCGGTCGCGGCGACATGACGCTCGAAATCGGAAGCGTCTACTCCGGAAGCTGGGAGGAGACGTCCTCGGATCTCGGCGAGGCGCTCGTGAGGTCGATGGTCATCGAGCCCATCACGGAGGAGTACGGCTGGTAGGCGGCGGTCACCTTCAGAGCGGGCGTCCTGGCCCGCCGTCAAGCCGGAGCCCCGCCTTCCCCCGGTCCAGCATCGCCAGCTCGATGAGATACCGCTCCTCCTCTTCGTCGAGCGGCCCCGCCTCCATCGCCGCCGCGAACTCCGCGACCTCGGCCGGCCCGTCGAGCGAGCAGAGGATGCCGTCCACCCGCGGCGAAGTCAGCGCGAAGCGGTAGTGGTCCGTCACGCGGGGACGCCAGTAGGCGCCGTCGAGGCCGAGCTGCGCGCACCGGGACGGCGGCACGTACCCGTCGGTGCTCTTGAACGTGTAGAGGAGCGTCGATCGCGGTTCCGGCAGATGCGGGAAGACGTCGGCCCGCGCTCCGGGATGCGCCGGATTGTAGCGCACGAAGGAGATGTCGACGAGGCCTCGCGCCGTCGCATCGGCCGCGGCGGGACGGTCGTGGAAACTCGCGCCGATCGCGCGGGCCCCGAGGTACGCCTGCCGCCGGTGTTCGCGGTAGACCTGCGCCCGGGTCGCGAACTCCGGTCCATAGACGCCGCCGGCGATCGTGACGTCGATCCGTTCCAGTCCGGGCACCGCTTCGACCGCCTCGCGAAACGGCATCCAGCAGAACTCCGGCTGCGTCGCGTACGACACGACGCCGACCGCGATGCGGTCGCGCACGCCGCGCCCGAGGAGCGTCTCCAGACCGCGCCGCATCCCCTCGTAGAGCGGCCAGTGCATATCGGCGCTCAGGAAAAAGAAGTTGATCCCGGCGTCGTATGCCGCGCAGACCGTCTCCGGCGATCCGGTCATGCCGACGCAGAAGGGACTGACGCGGAGCCCCGCGCCGAGATCGAGGCGGTCGCCCGGCCTGGGCAGGGAGGTGCGTCGCGACGTCATCGCGGAGAGCATGATATCACGATTCCGCGAATGCGCCGTTCCGTTTGACCGGCCGGATCGCTATAATGCGCCCCCGATCATGGGACCCGGCGGAGATACGAGCATCGGAGGCGGCGCGGCGGGCTTCCCCCACACGACGTGGGGCCTCGTCTCGCGCATCCACGACCCCGACAACCCGGACGTGCGGCCCGTCCTGGACGCCCTCGCCCTGCGGTACTGGAAACCCGTCTACCGCTACGTCCGCCTCACCTGGGGGAAGTCGAACGAGGACGCCAAGGACATCACGCAGGCGTTCCTCCTCTGGCTCCTGCAGGGAGACGCGCTCAAACGGTACGAGCCCGACCGCGGCAGCTTCCGCAAGTATCTCAAGCTCCTCCTCGGCCGCTTCGTCTCCCACCAGGCGGAGGCGCTCCAGCGGCTGAAGCGCGGCGGAGGGGCCGCGATCCTCAGGCTCGGCGACGAGGAGGCGCCGCTCGAAAACGTCCTCGCCGATCCGAAGGCGACCGACCCGGAGAAGGCGTTCGACCAGGCGTGGATGGCGGAGCTGGTCCAAGGCGCGGTCGCGCGCGTCCGCGAGCGCCTCATCTCCGACGGGCGCGACGCGCAGTTCCGCGCGTACGAGGAATACGAGATGTCCTCCGCCGAGAGTCCGACGTACGCGGGCGTGGCCGCGAGGCTCGGGATCAAGGAGAGCGACGTGCGCAACCACCTCTACGCGGTGCGCGAGGAGATCCGCTCCGAGATCCGCCGCGAGATCCTGGAGACGACCGGGAGCGAAGGCGCCTTCGAGGAGGAGTGGCGCGAGCTGTTCGGAGAATGATGTGACCGACGAATGGGCCGCGCGGGTCCGCGACGGGATCCGCCGCCACGAGCGCGAACGGGGCTCCGCGACGCGCTACGAGCGGCTCGGGGAGATCGGCCGCGGCGGCATGTCCGTCGTCTATCGCGCCCGCGACCGGCAGCTCGGCCGCTTCGTGGCGATGAAGGTGCTCCAGGCGGACGCGCTCGCCGGGGCCGGCGCCCTGGAACGCTTCCGCCGCGAGGCCGAGACCGTCGCGCGCCTCTCCCATCCCAACGTCGTGACGGTCCACGACGCCGGCGACGAGGACGGGCGCCCCTTCCTCATCCTCGAACTCGTCGAAGGGCCGTCCTTCCAGACGTCCCTGCGCGGCGGGGCGATCCGCCCGCATCTCGATGTGCTGGAAAAGGTCGCGCGCGGCGTGGCGCACGCGCACGAGCGCGGGATCATCCACCGCGACCTCAAGCCGTCGAACGTCCTCATCGGCGCGGACGGCGGACCGAAGGTCGCGGATTTCGGGCTGGCGCGTCCCGTCGAGCCGGACACCGATCTCACGCGCTCCGGCACGACGCTGGGGACGCCGCTCTACATGGCGCCCGAGCAGGTGCGCGGGCGGGGAGTTTCGCTGCGGACGGACGTCTACGCGCTGGGCGCGATGATGTACCGCGTGCTCGCGGGAAGGCCGCCCCACCCCGGCGACAACGCGGCGGAGATCTACCATCGCATCCTGACCGAGGAGCCCGCCCCGCCCCGCCGGATCAACCCGAAGGTCCATCCGGACGCGGAGACGATCTGCCTCAAGGCGATGGAGAAGGAGCCCGCGCTGCGGTACGCGGACGCGGCGGAGTTCGGGGACGAGCTTCGCCGCCACCTCGCGGGGGAGCCGATCCTCGCCCGGCCCGCGGGGCCGGTCCGCCGATTCGGGCGCGCGGTCCGCCGCCATCGCGTGATCGCGGCGGCCGTGGGGATGCTCCTCGTGTGTTGCGCCGTGGTCGGGGCGGCGGCGGCCGTGCGTTCGGCGACGCGGTCCGCGCAGGCGAGGCGCACCGCGCGCGAGGCCGACGAGGCGATGCGGCGCGGCGACTGGGCGTTTGCGGCGGCGAAACACCCCGACGCCTCCCGCCGCCGGGCCTCGGAGGAGATGGCCCGCGCCCTCCGCGCGATGGCGCGCCGCGACGAGGCGCGGCGGATCGTCCGGGAGACCCCGCTCCCGCCGGTCGCCTCCCACGACCCCGCCTCCTCCAAGGAGACGCGATGGACCCGCGAAGACGAGGTCGAGCGCGCCCGGCGCGAGGGCTTCACGCTGGAGCAGGAAGCCGAGCAGGCGGCGCTGGCCGCGCTCGCGTTTCTCCCCGATCTCGCGGAGGCGAGGAGGATCCTGGGACGCCTCTACCGCGAGCGGTTCGAGGAGGCGCGGGCGTCGGGCGACCGCGCGATGACGGCGTGGTGGGCCGCGCGCGCGGCCGCGTTCGGCGAGACGGTCGAGCGGCCCGCGACGCTGCGGCTCCGCGCCGACGCCCGCGCGTGGCTCTTCCGCTACGAGGAGCGCCGCCGCCGGCTCCTGCCGCTCCCGTGCGATCCGGCGGGCCGAGTGACCGAGATCGAGGTCCCCGCGGCCGACGCCGTCCTCTGGGACGCGCCCGACGCCGACAAGGAACGCGCGCGCGCCGCGACCGTCTATCCGCTGAAGACGGACGACGTCAACGAGGTCCGCTTCCCGCTGACGCTCCCGCCCGGCTCGTATCTGGTCCTCTTTCGCAAGGACGGATGGGTCGAAGCCCGCTATCCGGTTCTCCTCGAGAGCGGCGCCGACGTCGAGGGGGAGGTCGCGCTCGCACGGGAGGCGCCCGAGGGGTTCGCGACCGTCCCCGCGGGCCCCTATCTCGCCGGAGGCGATTCCGTAACCAAGGACTACAGCCACGAACCGCGGGCGCGGGCGGTCGTCACGGTCCCCGCGTTCTTCCTCGCGCGCTTTTCGGCCACGAACCGCGAGTACCTCGACTTCCTCAACGACCGGGACTTCCACGACGCGGCCGCGGCGGCGAAGCGGACCTCGCGGTCGGAGGCGGAGAAGCTCGTCTTCTTCCGCAGGCAGGGCGACCGCTTCGTCCTCGGCGCCTTCCATCCCGACGAGCCCGTGATGGGCGTCTCGTGGCACGACGCGATCGCGTACGCCGAGTGGTTCACGAAGGCGCGCGGCCGGGGGAAGTGGACGTTCCGCCTTCCTACCGAGGACGAGTGGGAGAAGGCGGCGCGCGGGGCGGACGGCCGGCCCTATCCGTGGGGCGAGCGCTTCGATCCCGCCTTCGCGGCGACGAGCGAGTCGCGCGCGGTGCCGCTCAACCAGCGGCCCACGATCCTCGAACGCGTCGGGCTTTTCCCCACGGACGAGTCGCCGTTCGGCGTCCGCGACATGGCGGGCGTGATGGTGAACTGGACCGCGACGAAGTCGAGCGACGGAAGCCTCATCGTGACCAAGGGAGGCTCGTGGCAGAACCCGCCCGTGTGGAGCCAGGCGGCCACGCACCGGCACGAGCTGCCCGGGACGACGACGACGTACGCGGGGATCCGGCTGGCCGCGGAGGCCGCGACGAAGTAGCGGGAATCGCGGCGTGGTATAATGGCGCGGTGCCGGACGAAGTTCCCGACGAGGCGGAGGAGCGTGTCCCGTGTCCGTTCTGCGCCGAGGCGATCCTGCCGCAGGCGAAGGTCTGCCCGTCTTGTCGTGCCCTGTTGTCGCACGGCGCGGCGAAGACGTGCGAGAACTGCGGGAGCCCGAGCGGGCTGGGGGCGGAGCGGTGCCGTTCGTGCGGATGCGAGCTGCCGAAGGTCGATCCCGGCCGCCCGGTGAGGGCGTCCGCCCCGCAGCCGCCGGCGCCTTCCCTCGCGAGCCCCGCGACGGCGGGCGACTGGATCGTCAGCCTGCTCCTCCCGTGCGTCGGGTTCGTCGTGGGCATCGTCTGCCTGGCCAAGGGCCAGTGGAGCCGGGGCGCGGTCCTGCTCTGCGTCAGCACCTTCTCGTCCCTGGCGTGGGTCTGCATCGCGCGTATCGTCGGTTCGTGATCGCCCATGGAGAAAAGCTGCACCTACGAGGACTGTGAGGAGAAGGCGGGCGTCCTGACCTCGTTCGGGACCTGCCTCATGTGCGGGGACACCTACTGCCCGCGCCACCTCACGAAGCCGGAGTACGCGCGCTTCCTCACGACGTGCCTCCCGACCCTCCATCCCGGCCAGGGTTTCTGCGTGGACTGCGTCGCGCGCCACCGGTCCGAGCACATCAAGGGCGCGATCGACCGGAAGTGCTCGCGCATCGACTGCCTCGCGAACCTCGGGAGCATGACGACGGTCAAGCGGATGTGCAGCTACTGCGGCCGGTGGTTCTGCACGGGCCACTTCTTCACGCGCGACCAGCTCACGACGGAGCTCCTCTCTTCGCTCAAGAAGCACAAGGTCATCGACGGCGAGGGCGCGTGCGAGGACTGCATGAAGAAGGACCCCGTCGGCGCGATGATCGCCGGCAAGAAGGGCTTCCTCGGCGGGAAGGCGGCGGAGATGGGCGAGAAGCTCGCCGCCGTGATCGGGGCGAAGCTCCCCCGGATCGCGCACGAAACGGGCGAGTCCCTCGTCAAGGGCACGGTCGAGGGGATCCGGGAGGAGAAGCACGAGATCGTGCGGGTCGCACAGGAGTCGCTCGACGCGCCGGTGAAGCAGCGGATCTGGGGGACGATCGTCGCGCTCGTGGGGACGGTCCTGGTGGCGCTGGTCTCGATGGCGATGGCGAAGCGCGCGGGGGAGTTCTTCCAGACGTACCGCCTGATCGCGGGAGGCGTGTTCGGGCTTCTCTTCCTCGTGACCCTCGTCACGAGCGTGGCGAGGATTCTCGCGGTGCGGCGGGTCGTGAAGAGGGCGGGGGCGCTCGGGCGGGAGGCGCAGCGGACGGCGCTGGCGGCCTTCCGGCGGGCGCTGTGGATCCACATCCCGCTGCTCGTCCTCCTCCTCGCCGTCACGGCGGCCGCCGCGTGGTGGTTCGTGCGGGGGAGGTGAGCGGGAAGATGTCCCCATCCTCCGGAAACGACCGTATAATAGGCGTGGAGCGGGCCGCATCTCGGGAGAACTCATGCGCAGCTTCCGTCTTCTATCCGCGACCGCTCTCCTGACGCTCGTTTCCTCGGCGGGCGCGCGCGGCGTCCAGGACGCGAAGATCAACTGGCTCTCCGACCGCGGCCGGGCCTTCGCCGAGGCGCGCAGGACCGGCAAGCCCCTCTGGGTCCTCTTCCGCTGAATCGCTTGAAGGGACGGCAAGTCCCTCTATGAGCAGGTTGCTCAGGAAGACGCCGAGATCGCCAGGCTTTCCCGCGACTTCGTCTGCCTCCGCGTCACGACGATGGACAACGTGGACATCAACCTCTTCAAGGCGGACCCCGACCTCACGATGCACATGTTCTTCCTCAACGCGAGCGGGTATGTCTACTCGCGGTACGGCCAGCGCAAGGACGGGAAGAGCGAGACGATGATGAGCGTCGAGGGGATCCGCGACGCGATGCGAAAGGTCCTCGACATCCACAGGAAGGAGGCGTCGAAGACGGCGCCGCCGTGGAAGCCGTTCGACACGCAGGATCTCCTCTCCTTCAAGCGGGACCCGCGCCGGCCCGGGGGATGCCTCCACTGCCACCACGCGGGTTACTACCTCCGCAAGGAGGAGTTCATGGTGGGGCGGCTCAACAAGGAGACGGTGTGGGGTTTCCCGCTGCCGGACAACCTCGGCATCGTCCTCGACATCGACAGGAACACGGTCGTGAAGGAGGCGAGCGGCCTCGCGGAGAAGGCCGGCATGCAGGCGGGCGACCGCGTGGTCACGGTGGACGGCAAGCGCGTCGTGACGCCCGCGGACTTCATCTGGATCCTCAACGCCTTCAAGGGCGGGACGTTGAAGGTCGTCGCGGACCGCGAGGGGAAGAGCCGGACGTTCTCCTTCGCGCTCAAGGGCGGCGACTGGCGCAAGACGAACATCTCGTGGCGCCAGTCGTGGTGGGACAGCGGGCCCGACATCGGGCTCGAAGGGGAGGACCTTTCGGCCGACGAGCGCAAGGCGCTCGGTCTTTCGGAGGACGCGATCGCGATCCGGGTGACGAAGCTGAAGAGCGGCGGCGCGGCCGCGGGCGCGGGCGTGAAGACGGACGACGTCGTCGTCGGCGTGGACCGCGAGACGAAGGACATGGAGGCGATCGAGCTGCTGATGCACGTGCGGCTGAAGTTCCGCGTGGGCGAGTCGATGCCGCTGACGGTGCTGCGGGGGAAGCAGCGGATCGGGATGAACGTGAAGTTCAAGTAGTCGCCTGGCCGGCTCTCGTGAGGGGGAGGGCCGGCAAGACGCGGAAGCGCCGGACGGATCCAGGAGTGCGATGCCACGAAGGAAGCGGGGCCCACTTGCGCGCGCCCCATGCCATCAGTGGAAGGCGCACAGAGATGACCGGGGCTGGATAGGGAGGGACCGAGATGCAGGCCAATCCGCGGAAGCTCCTCGATCTATTCGGCAACTCTCTCCGGTACGTCGTCCCCATCTTCCAGCGGCACTACGTGTGGTCTGCGGAGAATCACTGGACTCCTCTCCTTGAGGATATTCTCGAGAAGCTCGACCTTCGCTTGGCTCAGAAGAGGGTTACTCCGCACTTCCTTGGCGCGCTCATTTTGGACACGGTTCGGAAGAAATCCACAAAGGAGGTGACGAGGTTTCTAGTGATCGACGGGCAGCAACGGATTACAACGTTGCAGCTCCTGATAGCCGCGGTGCGCGACTATGCGCTCCTCAACAAGTTCGCTACTCTTGCCCACGCGCTCGACCGCTTTCTGCTTAATCCAGATCTTGACTTGATGGACGACAGAGAAAAGGAACAATTCAAGCTGTGGCCAACGCAATTCAACCGAAAGGTATTTTGCGATGTAATAACCGCTGGGAGTCGACAGAAGGTCGAGGATCTCTATCCTGTGGTCAGACTCCCACGGAAGAGGAAGCCTGAGCCCCGAGACCGCCTTGTCGAAGCGTACGTTTTCTTTGGCGACAGGATTGCCGAGCTTTCCAAGCCATGTGGGGATGATCTCGAAAAGAAGAAAGGGTTGCTGCAAGAACTCTACGGCGTGCTCAAGGACGACTTCGCGGTAGTCGAAATCATCTTGGACGAACAGGACGATTCTCAGGAGATCTTCAATTCGCTCAACGCGCGCGGCGCACCTCTAAGCCAGTCCGACCTTCTTCGGAGTTATGTTTTCATGCGCGCAGAGAAGGGCCAAGAGGACCGGGATCACCTGTATGACGAGTATTGGAGCAAGTTCGAGGATAGGTTCTGGGACCAATGGATTCGACGGGGAAGTGTCTGGTCTTCCCACCTTGATGTTGTGACTCGAATGTTTCTCTCTTCGAGGCTCGGTCTGCCCGTAGACTCGAGGAGGGTCCACATTGAATACAAGAACTGGATAAGGGACACTTCCCCTTTCCCCTCCGTTGAAGACGAACTCCGTCACTTTACGAGGTTCGGTGCCCGATATAGGGCCTTGATCGAGCGCCCGAACGGAGATCCGTTCGCACGATTCGCTGAACGGCTGGAAGTGTGGGATGTGAGCACCGCTTATCCGTTGGTCATCTACCTGCTCGAAGAGTCGGCACTTCCGAAAGATGATGTGGCGAAATGCCTTGCTGATCTGGAGTCCTTCCTGGTCCGCCGCCTCGTGTGCGGCAAGGACACCAAAGAGTACAACAAGTACTTTCTTGAGTTGACCGTCTCCCTGAGGAAGACCCAGGTGATAGGTGACGCGTTACGGAGCCTGCTCTTGGCTGGAAAGGGATCAACTCGCGAGTGGCCCGACGACGCGGAATTCGCACACCACTGGAGGAGCGGTGATCTCTACCGTTCTCTTTCAAGCAAGCAACTCGCGTTGGTATTGAAGCTCGTTGATGAGCGACTCCGCAGCTCCAAGACAGAAGAGGTCTCAACGTCGACGCTCTCTATCGAGCATGTAATGCCGCAGGATTGGGCGGAGAACTGGCCTCTCGATGGAGAACTCGTCCCGAAGGAGATGTCGGGTAACTGGTTCGTCGACAGCGATGCGGCGAAGATGGCGAAATGGGAGAAGATCAAGGATCGGGTTGGCAGGCGCAACGAGATAATTCACACCATTGGCAATCTGACGATTGTCACGGGGCCGCTTAATGGTGCCATGCATAATGACCCTTTTTCTAAGAAACAGCAGGCCCTCAAGAACTCCGTCCTAATGCTGAACCGATACTTCGACGGACGAGAGCAGTGGGACGAAGACGCAATCGACACAAGAGCCGAGGAGCTCTTTGTCACCGCGCGCCAGATCTGGGAACGTGCATAGCGTGCCTGGGCACGCCTGCGATCTTGCCTCACAGACGTGCAAGACAGTGCGGTTTGTGCAAACACCGATCTTCGGACCCGCAGTTCCACCGGTCCTTGGTGCGGCCTGCCCCTCCAGGCGCGGCCGCATTCCCTTCGAAACGGGGAACCCGCCTCACGGCAGCATCGCCAGCCATCGGTCCGCCGATACGATCCAACGGACGAACCCGTCCGCCCGCAGCTTCTTCAAGACGCCGGGCTTGTCCAGGATCTGCACCGCCACGGGCGCCTTCAGCGCGCGCTGGAAGTGGTCCAGCGCGGGAGAGAACGTCTCCTCCCCCCGCTTGCACTCGACCAGGACGACGGGGAGCCCCTTCTCGGTCACGAGGAAGTCCACTTCCCGCTTCTGCTTGTCGCGCAGGTAATGCAACGCGATCTCGCCTTCCCCCGTGGCCCGCCATGAATGGACCGCCTTGAACAAATGGAGCCCGACCAGGTTTTCGAACCGGGCCGCCGGGTCCTGGATCTCCCCCCAATCGAAGAGATAGGCCTTCGCCTCTTTCCGGATCGCCCGCGCGATGTTCCGGGAGTACGGGTGGATCCGGAATAGATAATAGAAGGCCTCGAGGATCAGCAGCCAGTCCCTCGCGGTCTCGAAGGCGACCCCGATGTCCTCCCGGAGGGAGTTGATGGAAAGGGGGCTCCCCACCCGCCCGGGGACGACGTGGGACAGCATTTCCAGGAGCGAAATCTCCCGGATGTTCGAGGCGTCGCGGATGTCCTGGCGAACCAGCAGCTTCTTCCGCTCGGGGGACCAGACGTTGTAGAAGGCCTCCTCGCCGCGGGTGAACGGCTCGGGGAAGCCGCTCAGCTTGAGGAGCC
>JACPRC010000026.1 GCA_016190175.1 Planctomycetota bacterium | reverse complement strand
CTTTGCGAGGAACTCAACGGGATGAACGCCGTGTTCCCGGGAACCAGGCTCCGCCTCCGCTATGCCGTCGCCCCGGTCCGATAGGGGGAAAAGCGGACATTCCTGGACGCCGGTATGTCAGGAGCTCTGGATTCTGGAGCGGGTCAAGTGAAGTGCCCGAGATGCGCGTTCGAGAATCCGCCGGCCGTCAAGTTCTGCGGCGAGTGCGGCGGCAAGCTCGGCACGTCGGCGGAGCGGTCCCTCGTCGGCGACGCGCCCACGGGCGCCCTTCCGCGCAAGCCCGCCCCGTCGGACCAGCGCCAAGTCGGTCCAACGGGGCCCGCGGCGCTGCCCCGGCCCGGCGAGACGCTCGCCGGCCGCTTCACGGTCGAATCGGCGCTCGGACACGGCGGCATGGGCGCGGTCTTCAAGGCGCGGGATACGAAGCTCGATCGCGCCGTCGCGCTCAAACTCGTCCTCGGGATGTCGCCGGAGGCCCTCGATCGATTCCAGCGGGAGTCCAAGATCATCGCCAGGCTGGAGCATCGGAACATCGTGCCGGTGCACGACGTCCTCGAAACGGACTTCGGCCCGTGCCTCGTGATGCAGTTCGTGGCGGGGGAGAACCTGCTGGAGCGGATCGGGCGGGACGGGAAGCTGGCGCCGCCGGAGGCGGTCCGGATCGCGCGCGAGGTGTGCGAGGCGCTCTCGTACGCGCACCGCAAGGGGATCATCCACCGCGACGTCAAGCCGAGCAACGTGCTCCTCGCGCGCACGGGCGAGATCAAGGTCGCGGACTTCGGCATCGCGCGCGGGATGGGCCTGGCGACGATGGAGCAGATCGGGACGGCGGGCTACATGGCGCCGGAGCAGGAGGAGGGCGGCATCGTCGACTACCGCACGGACCTCTACGGCGTGGGAGCGATGCTCTACCACATGCTGACCGGCGAGCGGCCGACGAAAATGCGGATGGACTCGCTGCCGCCGCCGCTGCGCGAGGTCGTGGATCGCGCGACGGCGCGGTCGCTGGAGGAGCGGTACGCGAACGCCGCGGAGCTGTCGGCCGCCCTCGCGGCGGCGCTCGCCGCCGCGCGCGAGGTAGTGACGGCGGTCATCGTCCGGGAGGAGCCGCCCCGGCCGCCCGTCGTCGTGCACGAGCCGACGGTCATGAAGCTCTGCGCCCGATGTCTCCTGTCCCACACTGATTCTCCGGACGGGCGCATCGGCAAGAATTCCGTCTTCGCGCTGCTCGTGCTCGCGGGTGTCGTGATCGGAGCGGCGTCGGTTCGTCAGGAGGGGCTCGATTCGCGGGACACGGGGTACGGCCGCGGCACATATCGTATCCTGGTGTGGGGGGATCCGATCGTCCGCGAGAGCGCGAACTTGGAGGACATCCGCAAGATCCGCGGCGTCGCGGGGGGAGTCGGGGGCTTCTTCCTCTCCCTGTTCCTGGTCATGATCGTCTGCCGCGCGTTCTTTCCGTGGAAGCCCGGAGGTGCGGGAGGACGCGACATGATCGGCTGTCTTCTCGTCGTCCTGGGGGCCGCCGGAGCCGCCCTGGGAGCGGTGGAGGCAAGCGTCGACGGCGTGTCGCTCGCGGGCGCCGGGGCGGGGGCGCTGGCCGGCGGCTTCGTGCACGCGCTTCTCTTTCCGTTCGTGCGTCTCCTGACGCCGCGCGGGGCCGGCCGGGCGCTGGACAAGGCGACGGCGGGGGAGTTCTTCCGCCATCTCGCGGACGAGCGATGCTTCAAGTGCGGCTCCGCGCTGGCGCAGATCTCCGGTCCCGACGACCTCCTGTCGTACGCGTGCGCGTGCGGCCACGTGAACGGGATCGAGACGATCGATCACTTAAGCCGGGAGCATTGCAAGGGATGCGGGGCGAAGTGGGCGTACGGGGACTGGCGGCGGAAGTTCGAGTCGGCCTGAGATGAAACGCTGTCCGTTCTGCTCCGAGGAGATCCAGGAGACGGCGGTCAAGTGCCGCTTCTGCGGCGAGTTCCTGAAGGGCGCGCCGGCCTCGGTCAACGACGCGGTGACGGGGAGCGTGCCGGCGTCGCCCGTCCTGTGCGGCCGCTACGAGATCGAGCGCGAGCTGGGGCGCGGGGGGATGGGCGTCGTCTATCTCGCCCGCGACCGCGAGCGCAACGGCGCCGAGGTCGCGATCAAGGTGCTGGCGCCGGAGCTGTCGTCGGATCCGCGCGCGGTGGAGGACCTGCGGCGCGAGGCGGACTTGGCGATGTCGCTCTCGCACCCGAACGTCGTGCGGCTGCACAATCTGGAGCGCGACGAGGCGACGGGGACGCGCCTCCTGGTGATGGAGTACGTCGCGGGCGGGACGCTTGCCCTTGACACGGCGCCGGGGCCTGCGGCCCCGGCCGCCGATGGCGGCGCGCCGCGGAGCGGCACTGCGCCGTGTCAAGGGCTGGCCCAGGCGGGGAAGGTGCCGATCGAGAAGGTGGCCGCGTGGGTGGCGCAGGCGCTCAACGGGTTGGCCTACGCGCACTCGAAGAAGGTGATCCACCGCGACTTGAAGCCGTCGAACCTGATGCGGGACGCTGACGGGACGGTAAAGATCGCGGACTTCGGGATCGCGCGGCGGCTGAAGGACTCGATGACGCGGCTGACGGGACGCGCGGCGACGGGGACGCTCCTGTACATGAGTCCGGAGCAGGTGCGGGGGGAGGCGACCGATGAGCGATCCGACATCTACTCGATGGGGTGCGTGCTGTACGAGCTGCTGGCGGGGAGGCCGCCGTTCGCGACGGGCTCGATCGAGTGGCAGATCCTGAACCAGATGCCGCCCGAGATCGAGGGGGTGCCGGCCGGGGTGAATCAAGCGATCGCGCGGGCGATGGCGAAGCGGCCGGAGGAGCGGTTCGCGAGCGCGGTGGAGATGGCGGGGGCGCTATCCCACATCCACCAGGGACAACTCGATGAGGAACTCAAGGCACTCGACGCGAGGAAGTACGAAGCGATTCGCATGCAGGAGTTCGCATTGGCGGCACGGATCCACGATCAGATTGTTGCTCTCCGGAAACGCACGGATGCTGGGAAAGCCGCGGAGCAAACGAGCTGGATGGACGACAAGCATCCCGCCAAGACCGAGGATGCGGATCCCATCTCGCGCTCGAAGAGGGGGGATACCCTCATGAGGGACGCGGCGACCCTTGAGGAGAATGGGAAGTGGACCGAGGCGATGAGCAAGTACCAGGATGCGCGTCAATACGCGGACCAGTCTTTCTGCTCGACGCTCGAATCCAAGATCGAGAAGTGTCGCGAGAAGAAGAGAGTCGACATCAGTTACACTCTGACCGAGACAGACTTCTCGCGCAACTACGCGAAGAAACCTACGGATGGGGTGAAGATCCTCGACAAAGGAGGCATCGAGGTCAGCCGGGACCGTCTCTACTACGGGGCATCTACTACCTCCGTGTATGTCTGGTTCGGCGATAGCATCGTCTTGAACCTTGGCATCGATGAGACGACTCCGGGAAAGACGATCGAGGAGGAGCACAAGGGGTTCAACGTGACGATGAAGGTCGAGGCGTGCGACATGGGACGGGACCTGAAGAGCACCAGTAGCATGATCTTCAAGAGAATCGTCGCGACCGTTCGGATCGTCCGAAACTGAGCCACGCTGATTGCCGCAAGCCCCCGGCGCCCCGACCGCGTTCCTCTCCCCCCTTCTCGCCGACCCAGCCCAAGCCATACTGACGGGGGACGTCAAGGACGGGGACCTAGATCTCATCGTGCCCGATGTGGAGGTGATCCAGTGACCAGGCAACTTACCGCGATCATTGAGCGCGAGGGCGACGAGTACGCGGCGTTGTGCCCGGAGTTGGATATCGCGAGCCAAGGGGGGACGGCCGAGGCGGCTCGCGACAATCTCCGAGAAGCCATCGAACTTTTCTTCGAATCGGCTTCACCCGAAGAGGTCAAGCAGCGCCTGCACGAAGAGGTGTACGTCACTCGCTTGGAGATCGCGGTTGGGTAGATTGCGCGTCCTCTCGGGAAGCGAGGTGTGTGCGATCCTCGGGAGGCATGGATTCGTTCAGGTGCGGCAGCGTGGAAGCCACGTCGTCATGCAGAAGAAGCTCTCTGACACCACGATAACGGTCCCGGTTCCGAACCATCCGGAAGTGCGGGTCGGGACGCTCTAATCGATTGTTCGTCAGTCCGGGGTGCCACGGAGCGAGTTCGAGTCGTGAAGGAGTGTTCGAGACCTTCCGGCCCGCGGCGGCTGCGACGATTCGCATCACCCGCAACTGTGGGTTCCTTCGCGGCTTCCCGGAAGCGGAATTTCGCCGCCATCCGTTGGTCGCGCTCCTCCTGGCGCGCGGGAGCCGCGGGTTCGAGGATGACCTGCGTTGAAGGCGGAATAGGAGTGGACAGGTCGCTTCTGTTGCCTCACCGGATCCGCCGCAGCGCGACGTCCAGGGGGAGGAGCAGCGCCGCCGCGAGGATGAGCCACAAGGCGAGCGGCGTCCTCCGCGATTCGTCGGGCGCCGCGCGGCCTCCTTCGATCGCGCGGTCGGCCAGCGGCGGCACGGGCAGGAACTCGGGCTCGTACGGTTTGGGCACCAGGAGCGTCAGGTTCTCCGAGCGCCCGCCCTCCTTCGCTCCCGCTCCGGCGGGCAAGCCCTCCTCCCGCGTCAGCAGGACCTGCGTCGGATCGCCCTCCGCCGCGAATTCGGCCCGCCGGCCGCCCTCCGCGTCGGAAACGAGCGGGACCTCCTCCAGGCGCGGCTGGAGTCGCGTGAGCCGGAGCCGCTCGCCCGCGGGGCCGGGAGCGATCCGGACCCGGACGGTCGCGCGGTCCGCCCGGACCTCGACGCGCTCGGCGAAGTCGAGGTTCTCCGACGCGCTCGACAGGTGCCTCACGAGGTGCGCGAAGAGCTTCGGCGCCTCGGCCCACCGGAGCCAGTCCGCGCTCCAGCGCCCCTCGAGGTCGCATGTCCACACCGCCGCCCTCCCGAGTCCGACGCGCGAGACCGCGAGCACGGGTCGCCGGTCTTCCGCGCCGAGCGGGACGCGCGCGCCGGGCCGCGCCTTCGACGAATGGATGGCCCGCAGCGCCGGCAGCGGCGACGGCATTCCCTCCCACAGGATCTCGTGCGGCTCCAGGATCCTCGGCACGACCGCCGCACCCGCCTTCGGGTCGTCGCTTCCCGTCGGGTCCGTCGTCGTCGGATCCGTGGGGCGCGCCTCCTCCTCCTTGTGCGGGCGCTTCTCCGCCAGCAGCGCGCGCGCCTCCTCGGTGAAGATCTTCGGGACGTGCGCGAAGCTGCTGGTGTAGCGGAACCGGCCCTTGCCGAGATCCGCGATCTCCTTCATCAGGAAGAGGTCGAAGTCCTGCAAGAGGATGCACACGGTCGAGACCGAGATCCCCGCCTCGGCCATGCGGCGGACCTGCGTGGGGATGTCGGCGGGCCGCGTGTCGCCGTCGGAGAAGAGGATCACGTGCTTGATGCCCGCGGCCCGCGCGCGCGGGTGCGCCAGCATCGCGCGGTGGGCCTCGACGAGGGCGGGGTGGATGTCCGTCCCGCCGTCCGCGAGGAGCCGGTAGATCTGGTCGCGGATGTACTCCTTGCGGTCCGGGTCGGTGAATTCGAGGACCCAGTGGGGCTTCGTGTCGAACGCCAGGACGCCCACCGAGTCGCCCGCCTGGAGCGTGTCGGCGGTGACCCGGCACGCCTCCTTCACGATCTCGAGCTTGTCGCCCGCCATGCTCCCGGACTTGTCCACGAGCAGGAGCAGCGCGACGGTCGCGGAGGAGGCCGTCTCCTTCCGGTTCGACTCTCCCCGGCGTTCGGGACGGGCGGGGTCGCGCCCCGTTCCCTTCGGAGGCGACGGATCGAACTCGACGGGGAGCCACTCCTGGATCGGCGAGCGCGCATACTCGGCCGCGGCGGCCGGGTCGGGCGGGGGGGCGAGCCAGAAGCCGCCGCCGGCGGCGACGTACTCGCGGAGCGCCCGCGCTTCCCCGAACGAGCCCGCACGGACGCCCGCGGCCACGACGGCGGCGTAGTCCTGGAGCGGCTCGTCCCCGAGACGGGAGACGGGGATCCGCTTCACGTCGAACTCGTGCGCGCGGAGCATGCGGGCGACGGCGTCGCCCGCGCCGGCGGGATCCTCGACGACGAGGACCCGCGGCCGGCCAAGCGCGAAGACCGATGTCCCCGCGAAGTTGTTGCGGCGCTCGGCGTCGCCCTCCGATTTCACGAGCACGCCGACGCGGTGCGGGCCGTGCGAGAGCGCCGGCTGGAGGCTCCGCACCCGGGCCGTCGTTGCCCCCTCGGCGACCCGGATGCGCTCGCGGCGCACTTCGACATCGTCGATCAGGAGGAACGCCTCGACCTCCGATTCCGCCGTCGCGGAGAAGTCGATGCGGAGGTCGAACGGCTCGCCCGCGCGCACGGCCGGGGGCGCGTGAAGGCCCGTGACCGCGACGTCGCGGCCGGCGGACGGAATCACGAGGATGGCCACGTCGTCGCGCACCGGCGCCGTCCCGAGCGGATCGCGCCCGTCGGTGACGAAGACGTAGCGGGCGCTCGGGAGCGCCAGCGTCTCCGCCACGCGGAGCCCCTCCGCGAAGTCGGTCCGGTCGGAGCCGGGCGCGCGCCGCCGGTCCGCGGGCACCGTGATCGGAGCGACGGACGGGGCGCGGACGATCTCGGCCGACCCCGCGAAGAGGACGAGCGCCGTCCTTCGGCCCCGGGCCGACTCTCCGCGCGAGAGCGCCTCCACGCGCTCGACGGCCGGGGCGAGAGAGGTCCCCATGCTCTCGGAGACGTCCAGGAGGTAGACGGTCACCGGCTCGCCGGGGACCCGCTGCGTCCAGGACGGACCCGCCATCGCGGCGAGCAGGAGCGAGACGATCGCCGTCCGCACGAGGAAGGAGAACACGCGACGGCGCAGGCTCAACTCCGACCTGGATCGGGAAAGGAGCAGGAGGAGGATCGCCGACCCGACCGGGATCGCCAGGAGGAAAGGGACGGCGTCGAACCCCAGGGTGCCCGTCACCGCTTCTCCTCGACGTGAAAGTACATCCTCCGGACGTACTTCGCGCGCCATTCCTCGTACGGCTTCCACTGCGCGCCATCGAGGAGCGTCCGGGCCTGCCGGTCCGTCTCGCCCGTGATCCCGTCGATGAAGGCCCGGTATTCGGCCGATTCGATGAAAGCGAACTTGGGGTGGCCCTGGCCCTCGAATGCCGGCGCCATGCGCTTCTCGAAGTCCGTCCTCCACGCCTTCTCCTCGACGTCAAGGAGGGAGCGAATCGAGGATACGCGCTCGGGGGGAAGGGCCGCGGACGAAGCGAGAACGTCGAGCCCCGCCTTCGTCTCGGTTTCCCGGTTCTTCATCCACCACTCGAACCACTGTCTCGAGTGCTCGCCGCGCCGCCGGGCGAGCTCTTCGTCGGCCGGGTTCGTCCTCTTCGGGACGTCCGCGGGGGATGCGTCCTTCTTCGATACGGGGGCGGCGCGGAACTCGGGCCGATCCGGGAGTTCGTCCACGGGCGGCGAGGCCGTCTTCGCCTGCGCGGCCCGGGAGGCCTCCTTCTGCCGGCGCGCCAGCCAACCGCCGACGGCCAGCGCGGCCACGACCAGCGCCGCGATCAGCGTGAACGCGGAGCCACGGCTCATTCCTTCACCAGCCTCGCGGAGCCCCAGTCGGCGAAGTCGCCGATGTTCGCGTTCCCGCCGAAGTCGACGACGAGCCGCAGCTCCCCGGCTCCCGAGACGTCCACCTCGATGTCCGCGGTGGCGTCGCCGGATTTCGAGGGATGCGAGAGCGATTTGCGTCCGTCCACCCAGACCTCGAACACGA
This sequence comes from Planctomycetota bacterium, assembly GCA_016190175.1. Classification (GTDB taxonomy): domain Bacteria; phylum Planctomycetota; class MHYJ01; order MHYJ01; family JACPRB01; genus JACPRC01. The sequence continues at coordinate 19,917 of JACPRC010000026.1, read as the reverse complement.
CGTCCCCGTGCTCGAGGGCATCGTCGAGCCCGATGGAGGCCTGGAACTTGCGAAAGCGGGACTGGAGGGCATACGTGAGGGAGGAGTACGCGCGCACGCCGATCCCCTTGCGGAACTCCCTTCCGCGGATCGAGAGCTTCGTCCCCGCGGCGCTCCGGTCGGCCTGCCAGGGATACACCAGGTCGCTCGGAAGCGCGCGCCCGTCTTCCGGCCGGATGAAGTTGGCGTTCTCTTCGACCTTCGAGGGCTGGAGATCGGAAACGTAGACCACGCGGCCGTTCTTGAAGTGGAGGCTCGCGACGGACGCCGTCGAGACCCGGTACGTCGTCCCGCGCAGGTCCTTGAGGACGAGCACCCCGGACTTCAGCTCGACGGGGAGGCCCTGGATCGTGGAGCCGTCCGTGGTGCTGACGATCGCGTGGAGGGTGTCGGGCGCGGCAGGCGGGGCCTTCTGCGGCGGCATGAAGACGATCATCGCGAGGTGGTCGAGCGGGACCGTCTGGTTCCGGCGAAGGCGGGAGGAGTAGTATTCGACCCCCGTCTTCGCGAGCGAGAGGATCGTCCCCTCGGCGACGTCGCTCGTCTTCGTCACGAGATGGTCGCTCTTCTTCGCGAACACGGGCTCCTTCCGCGGCCAGAACGCCTTGTTGTTGAGGAACCGCATGACCGCCAGCTCCTCGAACAGGAAGTCGACGTCGCCGAACGGACCCGTGGCCAGCTTCACGCCGCACGGCTTGTTGTCGGATCCGAGCAGCGCTCCGGAGATCGTCCCGTGCAGGGTGTCGCCCGTCGCGGTCGTGACGACGACGTCCTCGGGGACGAACTTCGTGCGCGGGTTCAGGCGGCCGAAGACGACCTCGACGACGTCGGCGCAGCGGATGGTCTGCTTCCGGTCGGATGCGTCGGCGTATTCGAGGGTCAGGTGGCCGGACGCCTCCGCGATGGAGACCGCCCGGGCTTGGATCTGCAGCCCCTCGGCGGTGATCAGCGTCACGTCCGTGGCCAGCACCAAAAGCTCCCTGTCAACTCTTGGTGTGGCGGGCGGGACGAGGAGGGCGAGCGCCAGGAGAACGCGCATGGGGGTCCTTCCGAATCGAGCCGGGCCATTATAACCGGGTCCGGGCGCGCCTCAAGGAGCAACATTGACCCCGTTAGACTCCTCCTGACGGGGGGGAGTCTAACGGGGTTGACCCGGAGGCGTCTTCCACTATATAACACGCTCTTCAACGACCTTCCGTTAGGGTGGATTGATGCGATACGAGAGCATCCTCGACGCCGTCGGTCGCACTCCTCTCATCCGCCTCAACCGGATCGCGGAGGGCCTGAAGCCGCGGATCTACGTGAAGGCGGACCACCTCAACCCCGGCGGGAGCGTCAAGGACCGGATCGGGATCTCCATGATCGACGATGCGGAGCGCCGCGGACTCCTCAAACCGGGCGGGACGATCATCGAGGGCACGAGCGGAAACACCGGCGTCGGGCTCGCCCTCGTCGCCGCGGTCCGCGGGTACCGGCTCATCTTCACGATCACGGACAAGCAGTCGCAGGACAAGATCAACCTGCTCAAGGCGTTCGGCGCGGAGGTCATCGTCTGCCCCACCGCCGTCGCCCCGGACGACCCCCGAAGCTACTATTCCGTCGCGAAGAAACTCTCCAGGGAAATCCCGAATTCCTTCTACCCGAACCAGTACGACAACCCCGCGAATCTCGAGGCCCACTATCGGGCCACCGGCCCCGAGATCTGGGAGGACTCCGAAGGTCAGGTCACACACGTCGTCGCGGGGATGGGGACGGGGGGCACGATCTGCGGCGTGGCGAAGTACCTGAGGGAGAAGAACCCGAAGGTCCGGATCGTCGGCGTCGATCCGGTCGGCTCGCTTTACCACGAGTTCTTCCACAAGGGCAAGATCGGAAGCGCGCACCCCTACAAGGTCGAGGGAATCGGAGAGGACATCTTCCCGAAGAACATGGACTTCGGCCTCGTGGACGACGTCGTCCAGGTGACGGATCGCGAATGCTTCCTCGCGGCGCGCAGGCTCGTCCGCAGCGAGGGGATTCTCGCCGGGGGTTCGACCGGGGGCGCCGTGAGCGTGGGGCTCAGGATCGCCCGCGGCCTCTCGGAGAAGGACTTCGTGGTCGTTTTCATCCCGGATACGGGGACGCGGAACCTCTCCAAGGTCTACAACGACGAGTGGATGCGGCAGAACCAGTTCCTCGAGCCGGAGGTGAAGCTGACCGCCGAGGAGATCCTCCGCCGCAAGCATGGCCGGAAGCTGCTGACGGTGCCGCCGAGCGAGACGGTCTTCGACGCGCTCCATCTCATGAAGAAGGAGGACGTGTCGCAACTCCCGGTGCTCGAGGAAGGCGTCCCCGTCGGCGCGCTCTACGAGGACGCGGTGATCGATCTCGTGCTCGCCGGCCGGGACCTCAAGTCCCTCGTGGTCCGGGAGGTGATGGGGAAGTCGCTCCCGGTCGTCGCGAAGGACGCGACCGTAGACCGGATCACGGGTCTCATCACGGCGCAGACCCCGGCGGTCTTCGTCGAGCTCGGCGAGCGGAGGTACGACATCCTCACGAAGTACGACCTGGTTCAGGCGATCGCGGAAATGACCGAAGCGTGATGTTCCGCGTTCGGGACGGAACGGTGAGCGAGGGATGTGATGCGGTTTTCGACGACGGCGATCCACGCGGGGCAGGGGCCCGACCCGGCGACGGGCGCGATCATGACGCCGGTGTACCTCACTTCGACGTACGTGCAGGAGGCCCCGGGGAAGCACAAAGGATACGACTACGCGAGGACGAACCACCCGACGCGCGCGTCGCTGGAGCGGAACCTCGCGGCGCTCGAAGGCGGGAGATTCGGCCTCTGCTTCGCCAGCGGCCTTGCCGCGGAGAACACCGTCCTGAACCTCCTGCGCTCGGGCGACCACGTCGTCTCGTGCCGGGACCTCTACGGCGGGACGTACCGGCTCTTCACGAAGGTGTGGGAGAAACTCGGGATCGAGTTCACGTTCGTCAACGCGTTCAACCTCGATGAGATCGAGCCCGCGATCCGGAGGAACACGAGGCTGCTTTGGCTGGAGTCGCCCTCGAATCCGCTCCTCTCGGTCACGGACCTCGCGGCGGCGGCGAAGATCGCGCACGCGCACGGCGTGCGGGTCGTCGTGGACAACACCTTCGCGACGCCGTACCTCCAGCAGCCGCTCTCGCTGGGCGCCGACCTCGTCGTCCACTCGACCACGAAGTATCTCGGCGGCCACAGCGACGTCGTGGGCGGCGCGATCGTCACGAACGACGAGGGGGCGTGGAAGGAACTCAAGTTCTACCAGAACGCCGTGGGGGCGGTGCCGGGACCGCTCGATTGTTTCCTCGTCCTACGCGGGACGAAGACGCTCGCGGTGCGGATGCGGCAGCACTGCGAGAACGCGCGGGCCATCGCGAAGTTCCTGCGCGGGCACGCGGAGGTGAAACAGGTGCGCTACCCGGGACTGCCGGACGACCCGGGGCACGAGGTGGCGGCGGGCCAGATGCGCGACTTCGGCGGGATGATCTCGGTGGAACTGCACGGCGGCATCGATCGCAACATCCGCTTCACGACGAAGACGCGCGTCTTCTCGCTCGCGGAGAGTCTCGGCGGGGTGGAGTCGCTCCTGGGCCATCCGGTCACGATGACGCACGCGTCGATCCCGAAGGCGGAGCGCGAGAAGGGCGGCCTGCCGGACGCGCTCGTGCGGCTCTCGGTCGGCATCGAGGATGTCGAGGACCTCATCGAGGATCTGGACCGCGCGATCTCGGAGAGCCGTGGCGGCGCGCGGGTCGCGGTAGCCGCGAAGAAGGCGGCGAAGGCGAGGAAGTAGCGGGGGCCCCGACCCCTCATGATGGGGGTGGTGCATGTCGGCCGCGATGTTCTTCGGCAGCCTCTCTGAAAACGCGCACCGGTTCGAATGCGCTCCCAACGCCTTTAGGGGAGATCCTGCGGACCTGGAGGAAGGGCGCTTCGTCGTCTATGGGGGACCCGGTGCAGCTTCCGCACTGACGAGCAGGGTGGTAGGCAGATTGGGCGACGACTGGCTTATGGAAGACTGGAGCGCTGCGGGGCCCTGGGCTTCCGGATGGCTGTATCAAGTCGGAAGGGATGGGAGAGTTCGCAAGGCCTGGGTGGCCGGCAACAGTGAGAGGGTCTGGGTGGAGGTCCGCGTCGGGAGAGCCCCGATGGCGTTCGAATCCGGACCCGAGAAGCCCGGCGAGACGAGCATTTCGGAGCAGTCGAAAGTGGTGAACGCCGGGTCGTTTGCCTGCAAGCGGGTCCGCTTCACGATGAGTCATGCCGGGGAGGTCTTCCATTCCGATTCCTGGTACTCGAAAGACGTCTGGCGGCTTCGGAACCATAGCGAGCACGGAGGTCTGGTCGCCGTGGAGGCAAACGGTGAAGTTGTGACGTGGCTCGATGAGATGGGGACGGACGCGAAGCCGACGCTACCCCTGCCGAAGTAGTCTCTGCCGCGTGCCGCTCGCGAGGTCCTCGTGCCCCAATTCGTCCATCCCCCGCACGAACCCCACCTGCGGCCGGCCGTACGGGGGCCCGAGGCCCCCCACGTTCATGCAAAGGCACTCGCCGATCCGCGCGAAGCCCGGCGCCTCGTGGATGTGGCCGCAGACGAGCACCCCTCGATGGCGCTCCGCGCACCGGCGGATCGCATCGCTCCCCGCATGGACGGCGCGCCCGACCATGTCGATGGGCGTCCAGCGCGGCGGCGCATGGCAGAGGAACACGTCGCACTCCGGCACCGCGCGCGCGAGGATCTCGTCCTCGTCCCATTCGTACGCGAACCCGTAGCGGTCCGGACCGGCCCCGCCGATCCCCGCCACGCGCAGCCCGGCCACCGTCGAGACTCTGCCGTCGACGTTCCCCTCGCCGGCGAGGTCGCGCGGGTCGTGGTTCCCCGGGACCCAGAGCACCGGCACGCCGAGACTGCGCACGCGCCGAAGCGCCTCGGCCGCGCTCTCGCGGTAGTTGCGGACCGTGTCGGGGGCGGCGCGGGCGAGAAGTCCGAATTCGTTCGCGCCGAGGTCGCCGACGACGAGGATGCCGTCCACGCGCTCGCGCCGCACGCGTTCGAGCACGGGACCGAGGTTGTCCCACGTCGCGTGGATGTCGCCGATCACGGCGAGGGTCATGGCGGCATTGTAGCCGCCTCCGGCTTTTCGGTATCGGTCTTCGTCCGAATTTGCTATCATCTCGCCCCCGGGGACATGTCGCATACGCATCGCGCCGTCCTGATCGGCCTCGCGTTCGCCGGACTCGCCGTGTTCGTCCTGGCGGTCGCGTCGCTCGGCCGCGTCCGCCCGCCGCACACGCCCGTGCGCACGCGGGACGCGCGAAACCCCGACCACGCGGCCGCGACGCAGGTCTTGCCCCGCCATCCCCGCGCCCTCCCCGCCGCCGAGAGCGGATCGGGCTCGATCACGGGCACCGTGGTCGCCCCGACCGGCGAGCCCGCTCCGGGCGCCCAGGTGGCGGCCTTCACGTTCGACGGGGTCGCGCGCATCGCGGGTCGCGTCACGACCGACGCGGACGGACGGTTCGCGCTTCCCGCCCTCGCCTCGGGTCTCTACACCGTCACCGCGGAGCGCGGAGGAGTCGGACACGCCGCGCGCCACCGGGTCGCGGTGGCACCCGATGCCGCGACTTCCCTCGGCCCGATCCACCTCCGCGCGGGCGCGAGGATCGACCTGCTCGTCCTCGACCGGCGGATGGCGCCGGCCCAGGATCTGTCCGTGCGGGTGGATTCCGTCTACGAAGGGAACGACCGCGGGGCGTACTCGGTCGCCTTCCAGGAGACGCAGACCGACGCGTCGGGCCGGGTCTCCCTCGACAACGTCCCCGACGGCCTCTACAACCTCCAGGTGGCGAGGGTCGAGACGGTGGAGGCGCAGGGAAGGACGGTCCGGCTCCTTCGCGACGCCGAGAACCGGTCGTTCCGCGTGAGCGAAGGCGCGCTCCTGGCCCAGTTCGTGTGGCGCCCCGAGCCGGCCCCCGCCGGCGGGGCGAGGGTCGATCTCGCGGTGGAGGACGACCGGGAGGTGCCGAAGCAGGATGCATCCGTGGGGATCTACCTCGTCCGCCCGAACCGGGACCGGTACACGTACGGACTGCTCGTGGACGCGGGCCGCAGCGACGCGCGCGGGCGCATGTCGACGGCGCCCCTGGCCGACGCCCCCTACTGCGCGCTGGTCACGGCCGCGGGATTCGGAACGGCCCTGGAGCGCTTCGACGTCCGCGGCGCGAAGTGCTCGGTCTCGACGCCGATCCGCGTGAAGCTGGTGAGAACGTGAGCGGGCGCGAGAGGCTGCACAAGCTCCTCGCCGCGGGCGGGTTCGGCTCGCGGCGCCGGTGCGAGGAACTCATCCGCCTCGGCGAAGTCGAGGTGGACGGGCGCCCCGTGACGGAGGTCGGCGTCAAGGTCGACCCGGAGCGGCAGAAGATCAAGTGCGCCGGCCGCTACCTGAGGCCGCCGCGACCGTTGACCCTCGTCCTGAACAAGCCGCGGGGCATCCTCTGCACCGCGAAGGACGAGCGCGGCCGCAAGACCGTGTTCGACCTGCTCCACGGCGTGCGCGATCGCCTGTTCGCGGTGGGGCGGCTCGACGCCGAGTCGCAGGGGCTGCTCCTCCTCACGAACGACGGGGAATTGTGCAACCTCCTCACCCATCCGCGCTACGCCGTGCCGCGCACGTACCACGTCATGGTCCGCGGGTCGGTCACCCCCGAGCTGCTGGAACGGATGCGGAAGGGGGTGTGGCTGGCCGAGGGGAGGACCGCGCCCGTCCTCGCGAGGGTCAAACATCGGGAGCGGTCCCGCGCACGGGGGGAGTCGTGCGTCCTCGAGGTGACCGTGCGCGAGGGGATGAACCGCGAGGTGCGGCGCATCTTCTCGCGGTATGGGCTCAAGGTGAAACGGCTGAAGCGGATCCGGGTGGGGGCGTTGAACCTGGGGCCCCTCACCGAGGGGCAGTACCGGGTCCTGGACCGGTCGGAGGTGGAAGGGCTGAAGCGCGCGGCGCAGGCCGCGGTGGAGCGGAAGGAGACGGCGCATGCTGAAGAGGAATAGCCGGGCGATCCTCCTGGTCCTGTTGTGCGCCTGCGGGGGCGAGCGGAGGATGACGGACGGCACCCCGCGCGGCGATGACGGCCGCGCCGGAACCGCGCCGGAGAATCGGGTCCAGGGCGGCGACCTCCTGGCCGGCCTGCAGTCTCGAACGCTCAAGAACGGGATGAAGATCGTGGTCAAGGAGGACCGCGCGCTCCCGGTCGTGGCGACCTGCCTCGGCTTCCGGGTGGGGTCGGTGAACGAGACGGCGGAAATGACGGGCCTCGCCCATTACCTCGAACACATGCTCTTCAAGGGCACCGATCGCTACAAGCGCGGCGAGATCGACCGCATCACCTTCGAGGCGGGCGGCGCGAACAACGCCTGGACCTCCGAAGACATGACCGTCTACTGGTTCCACGTCGCCGCCGACAAGCTCGACGAGTTCCTCGCCCTCGAGGCGAACCGGATGACGAAGTGCACGATGGACGCGGTGGAGTTCCAGAACGAGAAGAAGGTCGTGCTCGAGGAGCTCAACCAGCGGCTGGACTCGCCGTGGGGGCCGCTCGGGGAGGAGATGGAAAAAGTCGTCTTCGCCCAGTCGGGCTACAACCATCCCATCCTCGGCCTGCGCGAGCATCTGGACAAGATGACGCGCGAGCAGATGGTGAACTTCTACCGGACCTACTACCAGCCGAACAACGCGATCCTCGTGATCGTGGGCGACGTGAGGGTCGAGGAGTGCTTCGCCGCGGCCGCGAAGCACTTCGAGCCCCTCCCCGCGGCGGCGCTTCCGCCGCCGCCGAAGGGGAAGGAGCCGCCGCAGGAGAAGGAGCGGCGCTTCACCGTCGAGACGGAGGACGCCGCCGACCGCCTCCTCGTCGCCTTCCGAAGCGACGTCGTCGGCACGAAGACCGACATCGTCCTCGACGTCGTCTCGACGCTGCTCTCGCACGGGAAGAAGTCGCGTCTCCACCTGCGGCTCGTGGAGAAGGAGGACCTCGTCGCGGAGGGGGGCGTCGAGACCACCAACAACGCGCGAAAGCACGACGGCGTCTTCTACGTGCAGGTCGAGCTGAAGCCGGGAGCCAGGATCGAGGCCGCGGAGAAGGCGGTGCTGGAGGAGCTGGAGCGGCTCCGGGCGAAGCCGGTCGACACGGCCGAACTCCAGCGCGCGAAGAACATCCTGCGCGCGAGCTTCGCGTTCGGCAAGGAGTCCACGATCGACCTGGCGCAGAGCATCGTGCAGTTCGAGGTGCTGGGGCTGCCCGACTACCTCGGGAAGTACATGGGCCGCGTGGCCGCGGTGACGCCCGCCGACATCCAGGAGACCGTGCGGGCGGTGTTCGATGCGAAGCGGAGGACGGTCGGCACGGCGCTCCACAAGGAGAAAAAGGACGGGAAGAACGGGAGGCGGTCCGGGCCGTCCCCGGCGCGATGCGCCCGGAGCCCGTTCGCGCGCGCGCAGGCCGCGCCGGACCTCGGGGAATACTGGGAGGTGCGGCTTCGCAACGGTCTGACCCTCCTCGCGAAGCGGAAAGAGGGCGTCCCCGTCGTTTCGGTCCAGGCGTACGTCCGGGCCGGCGCCCTCCTCGAGCCCGACGACAAGGCGGGCGTGGCGACGCTCACGGGCGAGATGCTCGACGAGGGGATCCGGGACGAGCCGGGGCGACGGACGCTTGGCCACGAGCAGATCGCGGGGATGATCGAGGATGTCGGGGGGGCGCTCCAGACGGGCGCGACCGGTGTCTCGGTGAAGGTGCTCTCGGAGCACCGCAACCTGGCGTTCGACCTCGTGCGCGACCTCCTGCTATTCCCGAGCTTCCCGAACGACCGCTTCAAGAAGCTGAAGCAGGACCAGCTCGCGGAAATCCAGTCGATGGACGACGATCCGCAGAGCGTCGCGCGGCGGCTCTTCTACGAGACGGTGTATCCGAACCACCCCATGAGACGGCCCGGCATCGGGTACGCGAACACGGTGGAGAAGATCGCGCGCGACGACGTGATCGCGCACCACCGCCGCTTCTTCCGGCCGGAGAACGCGATCGTCGCGGTCGTGGGAGACGTGAATCCGTCCGAGGCCCTCGCCGATCTGGCGCGGCGGTTCGGGGACTGGAGGGGGGGAGGCGCGTGGGAACGGCCCGAGGTTCCGGGCGTCTCCCGCCAGACCGAACCGCGCGAACGGTACGAGTTCCGCCGGAAGAACCAGGTCAACGTCTACCTGGGTCACGTCGGGATCGACCGCCTCAACCCCGACTACGCGGCCCTCGCGCTCATGGAGTACGTCCTTTGCAAGGGATCGGGATTCACGGACCGGATGTCGATGAAGATCCGCGATGAGATGGGGTTCGCGTACACGGTGGGGGGCGGGATCACCGACGGCGCGGGCGAGGTCGCGGGACCCTTCGTCCTCTACATCGGCACGAAGGCCGAGCAGAAGGACGATGCGCTCGCCGCGGCCCGCGAGGAGCTCCGGAAATTCGTCGACGAAGGACCGACCGACGCGGAAGTCGAGAGCGCGAAGAAGTTCCTCTCGCGCAGCGTCGTCTTCGAGTGGGAGACGTCGGGGAGCGTTGCGGAGGGCCTCATCGAGATGCGACGCTTCAATCTGTCGCCCGACCACCTGGCGCGGTTCGTGAAGACGGTGCGCGGCCTGACCCGCGAGGACGTGAAGCGCGTGGCGCAGAAGTACCTCGATGCGAAGAACCTCTCGCTGGTCATCGTAGGACCGGTGGACAAGGAGGGGAAGGTGATCAAGTGAGCCGTCAGCTATCCGCTTTCAGCGATCCGGCTGAAGGCTGATGGCCGATGGATGGTTGCTGATAGCTGAGGGCTGAAAGCTGATGGCTACTGCCAAGCTCGCGCTCGCCGACGGGACGGTCTTTACCGGCGACTCCTTCGGCGCGGACGGCGAGAAGTCCGGCGAGGTCGTCTTCAACACGTCGATGTCCGGTTACCAGGAGATCCTGACCGACCCGTCCTACAACGGGCAGATCGTGACGATGACGTACCCGCACATCGGCAACACCGGCGTCAATGAGGAGGACTTCGAGTCCGCGAAGCCGTGGGTCGAGGGGTTCGTCGCCCGCGAATTCACGGAGACGCCGAGCAACCACCGGGCGTCGCAAGGGCTCGGCGACTTCCTCCGGCGGCACGGGATCGTCGCGATCCACGGGATCGACACGCGCTCCCTCACCCGCAAGTTGCGGATCGAGGGCGCGATGAACGGCGTCCTGTCGTCGGCCGATCTCGACGACGGGAGCCTCGTCGCCAAGGCGAAGGCCGTCCCCAGCATGGCAGGCCTCGACCTCGTGAGAAACGTGACGGGCGACCGGCCGCGGCACTGGAAGGAGTTCGTCCTTCGCGACGGTGCGGACCCCGGCACGCCGCTGCGACGCCGCGTCGCGGTCGTGGACTGCGGAGTGAAGTACAACATCGTGCGGTCGCTCGTGCGTCTGGGATGCGACGTCACGGTCTTCCCCGCGACGGCGAAGGCGGAGGACCTCTCGAAGTTCGACGGCGTCTGCTATTCCAACGGTCCGGGCGACCCGGGCGCGGTGACGTACGCGGTGGAGTCCGCTCGCGCCCTCGTCCGGATGGAGAAGCCGCTCTTCGGGATCTGCCTCGGCCACCAGATCCTCGGGCTGGCGCTCGGCGCGAAGACGTACAAGCTGAAGTTCGGCCACCACGGCGCGAACCATCCGGTGAAGGACCTGACGACGGGGCGCGTGGAGATCACGAGCCAGAACCACGGCTTCGCGGTGGAGGAGACGTCGCTCGCCGCGTCGGGGGGCGAGGTGACGCACCTCAACCTGAACGACGGCACGGTGGAGGGCTTCCGCCACCGGAGCCTGCCCGTCGCGTCGGTGCAGTACCATCCGGAGGCCGCCCCCGGACCGCACGATTCGCAGGGGCTGTTCGCGCGATTCGTCCTGATGATGGAGGGTGGAAAGTGAAGCGCACCGAACCGAAGACCACCTGCGTCGTCGGCGCCCAGTGGGGCGACGAGGGCAAGGGCAAGATCGTGGACCTCATGGCGAAGGAGGCCGACGTCGTCGTCCGCTTCCAGGGCGGCGGGAACGCGGGCCACACCGTCGTGGTGAACGGCGAGAAGTTCGTCCTGCACCTCATCCCGTCGGGGATCCTGCACAAGAGCCGGTGTATCATCGCCAACGGCGTGGTCGTGGACCTCATCCAGATGCTCGAAGAGATCGACCATCTGCGCGGGCGGGGCGTGGCGGTCGGGAAGAACCTGATCCTCTCCGACCGCGCGCACGTGGTGATGCCGTACCACAAGTTCCTCGACAAGCTCGCGGAGTCGGGCTCGGGCAAGATCGGGACGACGCAGCGCGGGATCGGCCCCTGCTACGCCGACAAGGCCGCGCGGAAGGGGGTGCGGGTCGCGGACCTCTACAACCCCGGCTTCTTCCGGGCGCGCGTGCGGGCGATGACCGAGGAGAAGAACGCGATCATGAAGGCCCTGTACGGCGGAGGTCCGCTCGACGCGGACCGGATCGTCGAGGAGTATTCCGGCTACGCCGAGCGGATCCGGCCCTTCGTCGCCGACACGGTCCCGATCGTAAACGAGGCCGTCGATCGGGGAAAGCGCGTCCTCTTCGAGGGCGCGCAGGGGAGCATGCTCGACATCGACTTCGGGACGTACCCGTACGTCACGTCCTCGAACTCGGACGCCTGCGGCATCCCCGCCGGAACCGGCGTGCCGCCCAGCAAGATCCGCCGCGTCGTGGGTGTGGCGAAGGCGTACTGCACCCGGGTGGGCGAAGGCCCGTTCCCGACGGAACTCCTGAACGCGACGGGCGACCGTCTCCGCGAAGTCGGCGGAGAGTACGGCGCGACGACGGGTCGGCCCCGCCGCTGCGGCTGGTTCGACGGTGTGGCCTCGCGGTATGCGGCGATGATCAACGGCACCACCGAGATGGCGATCACGAAGCTCGACGTCCTGAGCGGGCTGGACGAGATCCGGTTCGGAGTGGGGTACCGCCTCGACGGGAAGACGCTGGACCTGCTTCCGACGGACACGAATCTCCTGGCGAAGGTGGAGCCGGTCTACCGGACGTTCAAGGGCTGGAGCGAGGACCTGTCGAAGGTCATCCGGTTCGCGGACCTGCCCGGCCGGGCCCGAATCTATTTGCAGTTCCTGGAGCGCTTCCTTAAGGTCAAGGTCACCATGATCTCCGTCGGCGCCGATCGCGAAAAGATCATCCTCCGGACATGACCACCGGACCGGAGGCTCCGAAGATCCCCGCCCATATCGCCGTGATCATGGACGGGAACGGCCGCTGGGCGAAGGAGAAGGGGCTCCATCGTGTCCGCGGCCACGAGGAGGGCGCCGAGACGGTCCGCCGCATCACGCGCGAGTGCACCCGGCTGGGGGTGAAGCGGCTGACGCTCTACGCCTTCAGCTCCGACAACTGGAAGCGCCCCGCGCACGAGGTCGAGTTCCTCATGGCGCTCCTCCAGCGGTACCTCGCCGGCGAGCGCCGGGAGATCATGGAGAACCGCATCCGCTTCCGCACGATCGGGCGGCGCACCGGGTTGCCCGACGAGGTGCGCCGGGAGATCGACGACCTGGTCGAAGTCAGCCGCACGAACCCGGGGATGGTGCTCTCCCTGGCGCTGAACTACGGCGGGCGCGAGGAGATCGTGGACGCCGCGCGGCGCATCGCCGAGGACGCGCGCCGCGGGATCGTCGACCCGGCCGCGATCGACGAGGTGACGTTCGGAAAGTACCTCTACGACCCGGGGGCGGAGGACCCGGATCTCCTGATCCGGACCGGGGGCGACGTGCGCGTGTCGAACTTCCTGCTCTGGCAGATCTCGTACACGGAGCTGTGGGTCACGCCGGTGAAGTGGCCCGATTTCACGGTCGAGCTGCTCCGCGAGGCGATCCGCGACTTCTCCGCGCGCGAGCGGCGCTTCGGGGGGATCGCGGACGAGTGATCTCCCCCCTCCTTCCGGAACGTCTCCTGGCGGCCCAGGCCCCCGCGCCCTCGAAGGCGCGGCGGCTCCTGATCCGCGTGATCGGGGCGCCGATCCTCCTGGCCGCGCTCTTCGCGATCGTCTGGCTCGACTACCGGTTCGAGCGCGTCGTCGCGGTGCGCTTCCTCGTCGCCGCGGCGTCGGCGCTCGGGACGGTGGAGCTCCTCCTGATGATGCGCGGGCGCGGGCATGCGGTCCTCTTCGCGCCCGTGGTCGTGCTCGTGGCGGCGCCGATGCTGCCGTGGTCGTGGATGCTCGCGAGACCGGTCGCGGTCGCGTTCCTTCCCGCCGCCGCGCTCTTCGTGACGTGCGTCCTCTCTCTCCTCGTCTTCCGTCACGGCGCGTTCACGGTCGAGGCGGCGGCGCTGTCGATCGCGGCGTTCGCCTACATGAGCCTGATGAACTTCGCCTGCTCGCCGCCGCCGCCGGTGGCGGAGGCCCGCTTCGCCTGGTTCATCCTCTTCGCCGTCGCGGCGAACAAGGGATCGGACATGGCCGCGTTCGTCGCGGGGAAGTCCGTGGGGCGGCACAAGATGACCCCCGCGCTCTCGCCCAACAAGACGTGGGAGGGGGCGGCCGCCGGCGGGATCGTCGGGACGGCCGCCGCCTTCGCGGTGCTGCGCTGGACGCCGATCCACGCGGACTTCGCACGCGTCCCGGATTGGGCGTTGCTCGCCCTGGCGCTGTCGGTTACAATCGCGTCGCAGATCGGGGACCTCGTGGAATCGGCCTTCAAGCGCTGGGCGGACGTGAAAGACTCCGGGAGGCTCCTGCCCGAGTTCGGAGGCATCCTGGACATGATGGACAGCTTCATCGTCAGCGTCCCCGTCGCGTTCGCCGGCAGCGTGCTCCTTTCGAGGATCTTCCCCTGATGGAAAAAACGCTCCCCGTCCCCGACCGCGAGGAACTCCAGAAGCTGTTCGGCCCCTACGACCGCCACCTCAAGGCCGTCCGCCAGGCCACGTGCGCGGAAATCGTGGTGCGGGACGGCGCGATCCGGATGCGCGGCTCCGCGGACGCGGTCGAGCGCGCGCACGCGGCGCTCCGATCGATGATCGAGACCCTGACCTATCGCGGCGAGCTGACGCCGCAGGACGTGGAGGCGTTCCTGACCCCCGAGGAGGCGGAGGCCGAGGCGCCGAAGCGCATGGCGGGCCTTCCCGGCAAGATCTTCCGCCCGGGCCAGGGGGTGGCGCCCAAGTCGTCGGGCCAGGCGGCCTACCTCCGCGAGATCGACGCGAACGACATCGTCTTCTCCATCGGCCCGGCGGGGACGGGCAAGACGTTCCTCGCCGTGGCGAAGGCCGTGGAGCGGCTCCGGCGCGGCGAGGTGCGGCGCATCGTGCTCGTGCGTCCGGCGGTCGAGGCGGGCGAGCGGCTCGGCTTCCTCCCCGGCGACATCCAGGCGAAGGTGAACCCGTACCTGCGCCCGATCTACGACTCGCTCAACGCCTTCCTCGAGTACGGCCAGCTCCAGCGGCTCATCGACGGGGACGTCGTCGAGATCGTGCCGCTGGCCTTCATGCGCGGGCGCACGCTGGACGAGGCGTTCATCATCCTCGACGAGGCGCAGAACACGACGAGCGACCAGATGAAGATGTTCCTGACGCGGATGGGGTCGAAGTCCAAGATCGTCGTGACCGGCGACATCACGCAGATCGACCTCGCGTCGGGCAAGGTGAGCGGGCTGGTCGAGGTGCAGGCGCTCCTCAAGGGAATCCCGGGGATCGCGTTCGCCTACCTGGGCAAGGCGGACATCGTGCGCCATCCCCTCGTGCAGCGGGTGGTCGAGGCGTACGAGCAGAAGAACCGGAGGCGGTGACGCATGCTGCGCCTGCCGCCGACGTTCCTCCTGTACGGTCTCATGGCGGTCGCGGGTTGGGCGTGGCTCTGGGCCGGCGGCCGGCGCGATCCCGCGCGGCTGTGGGTCTCGCGCGACGTGGGGCGCGACCTCGCCCTCGGCCTCGGCGTGGGCGCGGGGGTGCTGGCGCTGACGCGCGGGGCGGCCGCCTTCTCGCGGAACGCGGCGGAGATGGAGGCGGAGTTCGGCCGCGCGATCGGCCGCCCGCCGAGGGTCGCGATCCCCGCGCTGGCGATGGCGAGCGCGGTCGGCGAAGAGATGTTCTTCCGCGGAGCGCTCCAGGCGCACGCGGGCGTCTGGGTCCAGGCGGCGCTCTTCGGGGCCCTGCACGTCCCCTGGAGCCGGAAGCTCGCGGGGTGGCCCGTCTTCGCGGGCCTCGTGGGACTCCTGTTCGGGTGGACGACCGCGTGGACGGGGAACCTGTGGCCGTCGGTCCTCGCTCACGCGGCGATCAACCAGGTGAACCTGTGGATGATCGCGGAACGGACATGAACCCCGTTAGACTCTTCCGGGGCATCCGCCGACGCCCTCGGGATGAGCGGCAGCGTGAGGAGATTCGCCGACGGTCCTTCCAATAGGAGTCTAACGGGGTGAACCAGTACGTCAGTCCTTTCGCCGAACGCTACTGCGGCGAGGAGATGCTCCGGCTCTTCTCGCCCGACACGAAGTTCCGGACGTGGCGGCGGCTCTGGATCGCGCTGGCCGAGGCCGAGAAGGAACTCGGTCTCCCGATCGCCGACGCGCAGATCCGCGAGCTGAAGGCGCACGAGGCGGACATCGATTACGCGGCCGCGCGCCGGTTCGAGGAGAAGCTCAAGCACGACGTGATGGCGCATGTCAGGGCGTACGGCGAACAGTGCCCGAAGGCGGCCCCCATCATCCATCTCGGCGCGACGAGCATGTACGTCGTCGATAACGCCGACCTCATCATCATGCGGGAGGCGCTGGAACTGGTGCGCTTGGAGCTCGTGAACGTCGTCGCCGCGCTGGCGGACTTCGCGCGGCGCTGGGAGGCGGCGCCGACGGTCGCCTACACGCACTTCCAGCCCGCCCAGCTCACGACGATCGGGAAGCGCGCGTGCCTCTGGATCCAGGACCTGCTCCTCGACGTCGAAGAGGCGGATCGCCGCCTCGGCGGGCTCCGCTTCCTCGGCGCCAAGGGCGCGACGGGGACCCAGGCGAGCTTCCTCGCGCTGCTCGGCTCGGAGGAGAAGGCGCGCAAGCTGGACGAGAGGATCGCGCGCGCGATGGGCTTCCCGTCGGTCTGGCGCGTCGCCGGGCAGACCTACACGCGCAAGGCGGACTCCCAGATCCTCTCGGCGCTTGCGGGGATCGCGGAGTCGGCGCACAAGTTCGCCAACGACCTGCGGCTCCTCCAGCACCTGCGGGAGATCCAGGAGCCGTTCGAGACGGAGCAGGTCGGGTCGAGCGCGATGGCCTACAAGCGCAACCCGATGAAGAGCGAGCGGATGACCTCGCTCGCGCGGCTCCTCCTCGTCCTGGGACAGAACGCCTCGTTCACCGCCGCGAACCAGTGGTTCGAGCGGACGCTGGACGACTCGGCGGGCAAGCGGATCGCGATCCCGGAGTCGTTCCTCGCGACGGACGCGATCCTGCGGCTCTACCACGACGTCGCGTCGCGGCTCGTCGTCAACGAGACCGTCATCGCGGCGAACGTCCGGAGGGAGCTGCCGTTCGTCGCGACCGAGAACATCCTCATGGCGGCCGTGAAGGCGGGGGGCGACCGCCAGGCGCTGCACGAGACGATCCGCCGCCACTCGATGGCCGCGGCGGAGAGGGTGAAAGAGGGCAGGGAGAACGACCTCCTGGAACGTCTAGAGAGTGACGAGGCCTTCAAGCGCGTGCGGTTCGGGGACGTGCTCCGGCCGGAGCGGTACGTCGGGCGCGCCCCGTCGCAGGTGCGCGAGTTCCTGAAGGCCGAGGTCGAACCGGTGCTGCGGCGACACGAGAAGCTCCTGGGATGGAAACCGGACGTGAAGGTATGAAGAACCTGAAGGCGGGGCAGAGGCCGACCCCCGCGCTGCCCCTCTTGCTTGAGGGGGTGCGGGGGATTCTTCCCCCGCTCCTTTCTTCTTTCTTCTTCGTTCTTTGTTCTTTCCCTTCGGGCTGCATGAAATGGAAGGACGACCACGAAAAGGACTCGTTCGGGATCCCGGACGACGACCCGAACGCGGCCCCGACGCCGACGGAGATCCGCGCGCGCGTGATCAACGACGCGAGAACGTGGCGCCGGCTCCGCGACCGCGTCGAGGAGGGGACGGCGGAGTGCGCCCAGGTCAACCTCAAGGGGGAGTGGCCCACGTGCGCGAAGGACAAGGAGAAGTTCGAGGTCGTCCACTTCCCGGGGGACGCGCCGGACACGCCGTACCGCGCGGAGGAGACGGCGTACTACTGCGCGAAGGAAAGCGTATACTACTATCACTTCTCGGGCGGCAAGGAGAGGCTGGACGTATGGCTGGGTCCGTTCAAGGTGACGTGGAACCGGCCCGGCAAGTGAGGCGAAGATGAAGAAGTGGATGCTCACCGGCGCGCTGGCGATCGGGATCCTGCTGGCGGCGGAATCGGCGGCGCCGGCGCAGATCGTCGTCGAGTACCGGGACCAGAGCGGGCGCGGGACGATCGTCCTGCGCACCTACGGCGGGTACTACTACGGCTGCGGCTACTACTGGTCCACGCCCTACTACGGCGGCCCCTATTACACGGGCTGGACCGGGGCGCGGTTCTACCGACCGGCATACTGGGAACCCTACACCGCGACGCGCCCCGTCGTCTACCCTCGGTCCGACGTCACGACCGCGCCGGTCTCCTCGGAGCGGCTCCGGAAGGCCCGAATGCACAAGGACGTTGAGGAGGGGATGCGCCGCTTCAAGGCCGCCGACTGGCGCGGGGCCGTGGACGCGTTCCGGGAGGCCTTCCTCGCCGACACGGACAGCGGGGCCATGCAGTTCTACCTCGGGCTGGCCCTGACGGGCGCGGGCGACCTCCGCAACGCGGAGAAGGCCTTCCGCGGGGCGTTCGAGTCGCTCAAGCCCGAGGAGGCGCTCGCGGTGGAACTGCCGAAGCTCCTCAGGGACGCGGCGAAGTTCGAGGCGTCCGCGGCTCCTTCGCCGCTTGCGGCCGGCGTCGTCGCGTTCCTGCTCGGGAAGAAGGACGCGGCGCGCGCCGAACTGGGGAAGGCGAAGGACGATCCCGCGGCGCGCAAACTGCTTGACCACCTGGGAAAGTAGCCGTATCGTTCCCCGGTGAACCCCGTTAGACTTGTCGCGGTGCCGGGCGCGCGTCCTCCGGAGCGCGAGGGGGCGTGAATGCCGCGCACGCGAATCGCCGAAGGGAGTCTAACGGGGTGAACGACACCTCCCTCACCGTCGGGGTGGTGGTCCCCGTCTACAACGAGATCGTCACGGTCCGGGAGATCCTCCGCCGCGTCGCCGAAATCCCGCTCGTCTCCGAGATCGTCGTCGTCGACGATTGCTCGACGGACGGGACCCGCGAGGTCCTGCGGAAACGGGAGGCGGAGCTTCGCGCAGGCCCGCCCCCGCGGCCGACGTACAAGTTCGTCTACCAACCCGTGAACAAGGGCAAGGGCGCGGCCCTCCGCACCGGGTTCAAGTACGTCGAGAGCGACATCACGATCGTCCAGGACGCGGACCTCGAGTACGACCCGCGGGACTACCCGAAGCTCGTGCAGCCGATCCTCGACGGCGACGCGGACGTCGTGTACGGCTCCCGCTTCGCCGGATGGCCCCGGCGCGTGCTCTACTTCTGGCACGCCGTCGCCAACCGGGTCCTCACGACCCTCTCGAACATGGCGACGGACCTGAACCTCACGGACATGGAGACGTGCTACAAGGTCTTCAAGACGGAGATCCTCCGCTCGATCCCGATCCGTTCCGACCGGTTCGGCTTCGAGCCCGAGATCACCGCGAAGGTGGCGAAGCTCGGGTGCCGCGTGTACGAGGTCCCGATCTCCTACCACGGCCGCAGCAAGGCCGAGGGGAAGAAGATCGGCCTGAAGGACGCGTTCCAGGCGCTGTGGATCATCCTGAAGTACATGTTCGTCGACGACACGACCACGGACACGGCGCACGGGACGCTGCGGCTCCTCCAGCGCGAGGGGATGTTCTACTACAAGTGGCTCTTCGACCGGATCCGGCGCTGGATCGGGAACGACGTCCTCGAAGTGGGGGCGGGCGTCGGGATCATGACCCGGTTTTTCCTCGGGCGCGAGCGCGTGACCGCGACGGACGTGTCGCCGAAGTACCTGCGCGAGCTCCAGACGACGCTGGGCCACTGGCCGAACGTGAACGTCCGGCCGTTCGACCTGATGGGCGGGACGAACCACCTGCCGGGCGGCTACGACACGGTCGTCTGCCTGAACGTCCTGGAGCACGTCGAGGACGACGCGGGCGCGCTGCGCCGGATGCGCGACGTGCTCCGGCCGGGAGGGCGACTGGTCCTGTACGTGCCGGCGGACCCGCGGCTCTACTGCGAGATCGACCGCGGGGTGGGGCACTACCGGCGGTACACGATGGAGGAGGCGCTGCGGAAGGTGCGGGAGGCGGGCTTCCGCGTCCTGCACGCGCGCCACCACAACACCCTGGGCGCCATCGGCTGGTTCTTCAACGGGAAGATCCTCCGGCGCAAGGCGCTGGCCGAGGGGCAGGTGCGCGGGTTCAGGCTCCTCCGGCCGCTCCTGGCGCTGGACGAGAAGTTCGAGTCGCGCTTCGCGCTGTCCGTGATGGTCGTGGGCGAAAAATCCACGTAGCCCGAAGTATTCATGTCGGCTTCGCCGCCGACATGAATACTTCGCCTTCCGGGCAGCTCCACCGTTGACACGGCGCTGCGGCCTTCGGCCGCGGCGCGAAGCGCCCGCCGCGCTCTGCGCGGCGGCGCCGTGTCAAGGGTTCCGCTGGACAGCCCCGCTCCATCGCGCTCGACACTCCG
>JACPRC010000167.1 GCA_016190175.1 Planctomycetota bacterium | reverse complement strand
GACGCCGCGCTGCGTCTCTACGAGTCCGCGGGCTTCCGGGCCGTCGAGAACTGGGCCGTCTACTGACCGGGGCGATTCCCCGCAACTTCCGCCGCCGCTCATGGGTTCCATGGGTGAACCCCGTCGGACCCCTCGGGGGCCGGCGCGAAGCGCGGGCCGGAACCGGCATGAGGGAGAGTCGTCTGCGTGGCGGTTCCAGGGGGAGTCCACCGGGGTGAACGAGGAGCGGGACTATGGAATGCAGGCACGCGAGGCAACTCCTCTCCGAGTGGACGGACGGCCGGGTGGCCGGCGCCCTCCGGCTCGGCGTCGAGGAACATCTCAAGGAGTGCGGGTCCTGCCGCCGTGAGGAGCAGGAACTCCGGCGGACGTGGGAGCTGCTCGACAACTACCCGGCGATCGAGCCGTCCCCCGGTTTCGCCGCCCGGATCATGGCGCGGGTTCGGCGACCGCTGATCCTCCGGTTCCTCGCGCCTATCGCCGCGGCCGCCGCGGTCGTCGTGGTCTCTCTCCTGCTCTTCCTGCCGCGCACGTCCGTCAAGCCCGTCCCGCCTCAGGCCACCGAGGAGGAGCGGGAACTCGTGGAGAACCTCGATCTTCTGGAGAATCTCGACACCCTCGCCACGCTGGAGATGGTCGCCGACGAGTCCGCTCTGGGCCCGGACGGGAAGGCCATTCTCGAGGGGGAGGAGCACCGATGAAGCGGGCCTGCCTCCTCGTCCTGGCCTTCGCGATGGCGGTCGCGGCGCAGTCGTCCACCGTCGATCCGGCCAAGCTGGAGCGCATCCGGAAGATGAGTCCCGAAGAGCGCAAGAAGCTCCTCGAGCGCCTCGAACGGTTCAAGAAGATGAGCCCGGAGGAACGCGACCGGCTGCGCGAGAACCTGAACAAGTTCCGCACCCTCCCCCCGGAGGTGCAGAAGAAGGTCCACGAGCAATCGAAGAACCTCACCGAGGAGGAGCGGAAGGGCTACAAGGACCTCGCATCGGGATTGTTCAGGGAGATGGCCCGGAAGCAGCCCCCCCGCGAAGTCCAGGCCTTTCCGCGGATGGCGTTCTTCCTCTGGATCAAGAACACCCGCCCGGCCGAGGTGGACCGGCTCAAGAAACTCGGCCCCGAAGAACGGACCCAGGCGCTCCTCATCCTCGCGCGCGAGTTCCGCGGGGTCGTGGAGAACAAGGTCCTCGATCACGCCCGCAAGCACAAGTGCGTCGGCGTGAAAGAGGTGGAGGGTCTGAAGGGGATGCCGTCCGGGGAGTTCTGGGTCCGCTGGCGCGATCTGATGAAGCAGTGCGCCGCCAAGAACGCGAACCGGCAGTTCCAGAAGGCGCGTTGACCCGCGCGATTACCGGACCGTCTGCGCCAGCCGCAGCGAGCTTCGATTCAGGACGATGCGCCGCTTTCGCGGGTCGCATCGCACGTCGAACCCCTGCATGAAGCCGTGGCCGGCCAGCATGTCGTAGTCGTCCCCGAGCACACGGTCGTCCACGACGTACGCATAATGCGGGCACCAGAAATCGAGGAGGCGCGCCTCGAAGTGCACGATCTCGCGTGCCGCGAAATGGCCGTCTCCCAGGCCCCCGAACGACTGGGGTTCGCCGAGCTCGAGTACGTTCCCCAGCCGCGCGGCCGCCGATGCCTTCACGAAGGAGTGGAGAGAGCCCGTATCGAAGCACAGACGCAGCGGCCGCCCGCCGCCTCGGGGAATCGTGCGCACCCGCAGCCGTTCGATGATGTCGCCCATCGACCGCGATCATAGCACGGGAGGGGACGACGTTCCACCGCCGGCCGTCTTCCATCCCTCGCCGCGACTTGTTATACTCCTCCTGCTTTTGGCAGGAGATCGCTCATGCTTCATCTCGTGGCGACCGTGTGCCTCCTGGCGGGTTCCGACGGCATCGCCGTCCATCCAAGACCGGTGACCGCCGTCCTCCAGGACGAATGCCCCAAGTGGCGCAAGAAGATCTACAAGTTCCTGCGCGACCGCATCCGGGAGATCCCGGAGGACGACATGCGGGAAATCATGAAGCTCGGGATGGAGTTCTTCGACCGCATGCCGCAGGACTCGAAGGACGACGTCGCGAAGAGGCTCCAGGCGGAGATCATGAAGCTCTTCGCGCCGAAGAAGAAGGACAAGTAGCCCCCGCGCGGGGCGAGGAGAGGGCCATGGCGAAGAAGATCGGCGTGATCCTGTCCGGGTGCGGCGTCAAGGACGGCGCCGAGATCCACGAAGCCGTCTGCGCGATGCTGGCGCTCGACCGCGCGGGCGCCGAGATCGTCTGCCTGGCGCCGAACAAGGACCAGGCGGACGTGGTCAACCACGTTACGGGCGCACCCCAGGGCGAGAAGCGCAACGTCCTCGTCGAGGCCGCGCGGATCGCCCGCGGGCAGATCCGCGACGTCGCGACGGTGAAGGCGTCCGACCTTGACCGCGCCATCGTCCCCGGCGGCTTCGGCGCGGCCAAGAACCTGTGCACCTTTGCGTCGGACGGGCCGGACTGCAAGGTCGATCCCGGCGTGCAGAAGCTCCTGCGCGATCTGCACGCGGCAAAGAAACCGATCGGCGCGCTCTGCATCGCCCCGGCCCTCGTCGCCGCGATCTTCGGGAAAGACGTGAAGCCCGAGCTCACGATCGGCACGGACGAGGGGACGGCGAAGGCGCTGGAGAAGATGGGCGCGAAGCACGTGAAGACGCCGGTCACGGATATCGTCGTCGATCGGAAGAACAAGATCGCCACGACCGCCTGCTACATGCTGGCGACGCGGATCAGCGAGGTGGCGGCGGGGGCGGAGAAGGTGGTGAAGGCCGTGCTCGAAATGGCGTAGCGGGTCGTTCATGCCCGACCGCGACGGCAAGATCACGGTGCTCGACATCGACGCCGTTCTGCGATGACGCCGCACGGGCGTCCGGTTCAACCCAGCAGGCTCGGGCACCGCACGCCCATCGCGCGCAGCACTTCCTCCGCCGCCCGCACGCCGTGGTACTGCGCCTCCTCGAAGAGCGAGAGCCCGCTCAGGTCCGAGTGCGCGAAGTGGACGTTGCCGACCCGTGCGGCCGCCTCGGCGCGCGACTTCCCCCACACGAACCCCGGCACCGGCCGGATCATCGCGTGGCCCAGGAGCATCACGTCGATCCGGCTCGCGCGCTCCTCGATGTCCGGGTGAGCCGGACGCAGATCGGCGATGACCCGGTCGCGCCAGTACTCCCACGGCCGCGCGACCAGCGCCGCGCGCTCCGACGCGGGATCGCCCGTGCACGGGAGGTACCACGTGAGGACGCTCGGTCCCGGCCGCGTCCGCAAAGACTGGTGCGTCGCGACGACGTAGCCGAGCGAGTCGCCGTCGCGGAGGACGTTGTCCCAGCAGGGCGGCGCCCCGCGTCCCTCGGGCACGCGGTCCACCGTCACGTTCGCCACGACCCACGGCGCGTACGTGAAGCCGTCGGCGGTCCGCGGGAACACGCGCTGCACGACGAACCGCGGCAGCGCGAGGATCACGCGCTTCGCCCGCACGCGCACACGCTCGCGGGTGCGCGTGTCGAGATAGTCCACCCCTTCGCCGTCCGCCCGCGCCACGAGCGCGCCTGTCACGAGACGTCGGCCCAGCGGCGCCGCGAGCCGTCGCGCGATCCACCCGATCCCCGCGGGCCACGTCACCACCTCCTCGTCCTCCGGCCGCGACGCGTAGTAGTGGATTCCGGCCCACGCAGACGTCGTGTCGATGGTGCACCCGTAGTCGTCGCGGCACGCGTAGTCCACGTACCATCGCAGCCGCGGCGACGTGAAGCCCTCGCGGTCCAGCCAGCGGCGCATCGTGAGAGCGTCCAGCTCGAGGAGCCCGCGCGAGCTGCGCTCCACCGGGATCGCGAACTTCCCGCGGAACTCCGCCATCCGCTCGCGGAAGCGCCGGAGCTGCGCGAGGTCCTCGGCGTCCGCCGCGGCGGACGGGTAGAGGCCGTCGTGCCATCGCCCGAACTCGAAGAGCCGCTCCTGCGGCGCGGCGCAGAGGTACCGCTCCTCGTACTCCGGTTCGCCGCGCGCGTCCGTCCCGACGATGATGCCCAGCTCCCGGAAGAGCTCCCGCACCGCGACGGATTCCCTGGTCGGCAGCGGCACGTAGTGCGCGGCCCACGGGAATTCCGTGACGGCGTTCGACCCCCACCGCGCGTTGCCGCCCGCGGAGGATTCGAGCTCGAGGACGAGAAAGTCCTCCACGCCCGCCCGCCGCAGGCGCCATGCCGCGGAGAGCCCCGCGATCCCCGCACCCGCGACGACGACGGGGACCTCGACGGTGCGGGAGGGCGTCGTGGGGAGCGGCCCGCGCAGGAGGTGGCCGTGCGCGCGCGCGTCGGCGACGATCTCGCCCTCGATGCGCTTCCGCTTCGCCCCGAGGCAGCCGGAGAGGAAGAGCGCGCCGCTCCCGGCGAGGAAGTCGCGCCGCGTCAGGCCGCCGTCAGGGGTTGATCGTCTTCCACTCGGAGTCATAGTACTGCACCAGCACCTGATGGTTCAGCCGGTTCGCCTCCACGGGCACGGGGGCCATGTCCGGGGGGAATTCGAAGAAGCTCCGGGACGTCGCCGCGCTCACGAACCGGAGACCCTCGGGAAACCGCTCGGGCGGTCGGTACGCCTCGCGCGAAGCGAGGACGAAGCCCCATTCGCCGAACGACGGGACGTAGACGTGGTAGGGGGCGGCTTGGAGGCCCGCGGCGCGCACGGTCTCCGCGATGCACCAGAACGACTTCCGCGCGAAGAGCGGCGACGTGCTCTGGATCACGGCGATCCCGCCCTCCGCCAGGCGACGGGCCAGCCGCCGGTAGAAGCTCGTCGTGTAGAGCTTGCTCAGCGAGTAGTTCGTCGGGTCGGGGAAGTCCACGACGACGAAGTCGTAGCGGTCGCCCGCCTCCTCGAGCCAGAGGAACGCGTCCGCGTTCGTGACCCGCAGCTTCGGCGAGCGAAGCGCGCCGCCGTTGAGCTGCGACAGCGACGCGTGGTCGCGGAAGATCCGCGTCATCTCGGGATCGAGGTCGACGAGGCGGACCTCGCGCACGCGCGGGTCCTTCAGGATCTCCCGGACCGCGAGGCCGTCGCCGCCTCCGAGGACGAGCACGCGTCCCGGGTCCGCGACCGCCGCCAGGCCCGGATGGACGAGCGCCTCGTGATAACGGTACTCGTCCCGCGAACTGAACTGGAGGTGTCCGTTGAGGTACAGGCGCACGTCGTCGGCCTCGCGGGTGACCACGATCTTCTGGTAGGCGGTCGTCCTGAAGAAGATGATCTCGTCCGCGTAGAGTCCCTCCTCCGCGAAATCGGAGATGGCGGCGGAGCCGGCGAAGCCCGCGGCGAGGAGGACGAGGGCGGCGGCGCCTTGCACGCGGAAGAAGCGCGCCGCGGGAAGATGCTCGCGGAACAGCCATGTCGTCCAGAGCGCCACGCCGATGTTGGCGATGCCGAAGAGGAAGGACGTGCGGATCAGGCCCAGGTGGGGCACGAGCCAGATCGGGAAGAGGATCGACGCGGCCAGCGCGCCGACGTAGTCGAGCGAGAGCACCTGCGCCACGAGATCCTTGAACTGGAGCTGGTCCTTCAGGATCCGGAGGAGGAGCGGGATCTCCATTCCGACCCCGATCCCGATGAGCGCGACGACGGCGTAGAGGATCAGGCGGAAGGCGGGGAGCTGGCCGAACGCGACGAAGAGGATCGTGGAGGAGAGGCCGCCGACCACGCCCACGAGGATCTCGATCTGGATGAACCGCGCGATGAGCCCCCGTCCCACGTAGCGCGAGAGCCACGAGCCGATCCCCATCGAGAAGAGGTAGGCGCCGATGATCGTCGAGAACTGCGTGACGGAGTCGCCGAGGAGATAACTCGCCGCCGCACCGGCGATCAGCTCGTAGACGAGCCCGCAGGTGGCCAGCACGAAGACCGAGACGAGCAACGCGTGTTTCATTCAGCCATCAGCCATCAGCACTCAGCCATCAGCATTCAGCCGACACCTGACGGCTGATAGCTGACGGCTGATCGCTTCCTAGATCAGCGCCGCCGCGATGATCAGCGAGATCCCGATCCCGAACGCGCCCAGGAGGATGCCGAGGGCCGTGTTGTGCTCCTCGAGCAGCTCCTTCCAGAGGCTTCCCGGCGTCAGCTTATCCAGGACGAGGAAACTCAGCACGAGCAGGGCGATCCCCATGACGGAGAAGATCACTGCCGTGAGCAGCTCGTTGGCCAGCCTGCTCCAGTCGATCGAGAGCGCAAGCATCATGACCGAACTCCCAAGAAAATGTGTGGGTCGAGTGCGGAGCGGGTCCGCGACACCGAGGCGGACGCCCGTACATGTGCGGCCCGTTCGATGCCGGATAGCGGATGCCGGATTCCGACGTGCGGGCGTCTCTCGACATCCGGCCTCCGGCATCCGACATCGGGTGGGGCACTTCCGGCGGGCTGCGTGCTCGCCGTCGCGGACCATCCCTCGGGACGAACCATCACTTCCCTCCGGTGTAGTGGCTGCGGTAGGCGCCCGGATTGTCCCGGATGCTCTTCGGGATCTGGTGGTCCTCGTGCTCGTCCGTGATGGTCCACCCGAAGAGGTTCATCGCGCAGAACAGCCCGAGAACGAGGGCCGCCCAGCCGATGTAGAACTTACTCATCGGAATCCCCCGACTGCATCTTCACGAGCGGCGGCATCGGGTAGTCGCTCTCGATCCAGCGGCGGTACTCGAAACTCCGCCGCCGCCAGAGGTAGAACCAGTAGGGGAACAGGAGGAGCGGAAGCGCCAGGAAGAACGGACCCCATCGCGGGACGTCGCGGTACACGGCGACGGAGACGGTGAAGGGGGCCGTGCCCGGCGGCCCCGGTCCCGCGGGCTTCGGCGCCACCCCGAACTCCGGATCGATCCACAGATAGTATCGGCCCCCCGGCACCGACGGCGCGAAGGCCTTCTTGCGGAGCTCGCTCTCCGTCCACGGACCGTCCGAGTCCGAGCCGGAGTAGTAGGAGACCTCCTTGGCGAAGTCGTACGCCTCGTGCGTCTCCGCGTGGATCAGCGCGAGCTTCAGGTACGCCCAGTTGTTGGAGAGACCGGCCGCGTCGAGCTCGATCTCCACGTTCGAGCTCCCGGCCGGGACCTCGAAGATCCCGCTCACCTTCGCGCGGTCCGCCTCCGCGCCGGTCCACGCGAGCCGCTCCGTATGGACGACGCCGTTCTTCGCGGCGCCGACGAAGACGAACTGGCCGACGACGAGCAGGACGAGCAGGATCCAGAAGGTCCAGCGCATCGGCCGCCGCGCGGCCTCGTAGGGCGACGGCTGGCTCGGCCCCACGCCGACCTGCCCGGGCGGGGCGCCCTCGAGCGCGAAACCCTTCCACACGTCCTCGGGCCGGATGTACTCGCCGATCGACCAGGCGATCTCGCCCTCGGTCTTCTCCGAGGAGAGGACGTACGGCGGCGAAACCCAGTCGACGACGGCGGCCTTCTCCCCGCGCTTCACCTCCCAGAAGAATTCGCCGAGCGCGAACGTGACGCGCGCCTCGGCGCTCTGGAACTTCTTGAATCGAAGGTCGAGGTACTGCGCCTCGTCGCCCCGGACCTTCGGCACGCCCGTGCACGCCTTGATGTAATTCCAGTGGCCGCCGTACTGCGCCAGCCAGCGGTAGCCGCGATGCGGGTGGTAGAGGAGGTACTCCTCCCACGTGTAGTTCGTCCCCTCGATGGTGACCGTGCGGCGCAGGTAGCCGATCGATTCGTACTCCTCGCCCCGGATCTTCACACGCTTCCCGGGAGGGAGGAGCGGCTTGAAGGCGAGTTTCCCCTGGAACTGCTGGATGAGGAGGAACTCCGGGTGCCGCGCGTCGACGATCGAGGCGCAGAAGGGGCAGGCGACGTGGTGCGCCTGCGGGGTGCGGAGCTGGATCGACCCGCCGCAGCTCCGGCACTGGAAGGACTTGAGCTGGGGCGCGGTCTGGGGACGCATCTACCATCCCTCCAGCGTCCGGAGGCCCTCGAGCTTCAATTCGTCGAACTCGACGGCCTCGCCGACGAAGAGGAGAGGCGGCGTCTCGCTGTAGTCGATCGTGGCGAAGCGCCGGCCGTGCGTGGCGAGGTCCGCGACCGGCGCCATGTATCCCGATTCGATGCGGAACGGCAGCTCTCCCTCGCCGCCGACGCAGGTCGCCGCGTCGAGCGTCTTCACGGCGAACGCCTCCCCGTCGATGTCGAGGCTCTGTCCGGGCGAGAGCCGCTCGAACGCGGGCAGCGGGCCGCGCGCCTTCGTGTGGAACGTCACGACGTACGTCCCGGCCGCTTCGCCCAGCCAGCCGGACTCGCCCGCGGCAAAGAGGAGGTGCCATTCGTTCCAGAATCCCGCCGGGAACTGAAGCTGGATGCGGCCGACGGCCTCGAACTTCCGGTCGTGGAACGCGCCGCGCGTGCCGAGCCGGATCGGGGTCCCGTCGTCCTGGAGCTGGCCGAGCGCCCCGACGAGCTCGACGTCCAGGTCTTTCCGCAGGACGAGGTTCCCGCACGCCGCGCAGACGGTGTAGAGCGACGCCTTGGAGACGAAGCGCAGCGCCGCGCCGCACGAGGGGCAGTTCGCGCGGAGCATCAGGCGCTTTCCTCCCGCGCGTCGGGTCCGTGGTCGCGCTCGAAGGAACGGACGGAGACGCGTCGCGCGCCGAGCCACTGCGCGAGCCGCGCCTCCCATTCCCAGGCGCGTCGCGGCCGGCAGCAGAAGAGGTTGACGCAAAGCGAGCCGAACTCCGGAAACGTGTGGACGGCGAGATGGGATTCCTGGAGCATCCAGAAGCCCGTGAGTCCCCCGGCGTCGGGGAAGCGGTGCCACGCCGGACGCCCCACGGGGTGGAGATCCAGTTCCTCGACGATCCGCTCGAAGAGGCGCTCCAGCCGGTCGCGGTCGCGCAGGTGCGCGGGCGGGCAGCCGGTCGCGTCGACGATCCACTCGATGCCGTGCGGCATGAGGTTTCCCCCTGTGCAGTATCGGACGTCGGCGGGCGCCGCCTTCAACGTCGGGATGGATTTTCCCGCCGCCTGCCGATATAAGGGTTCGGATGTCCCGCCTGCTGAAGGCCCTCGAGGAACGCGTCGTCATCGGCGACGGCGCGATGGGGACGCAGATCTACGCGAAAGGCGTCCCCCTCGGTCGCTGCTACGACGAGCTGAACCTCTCGACCCCGCATCTCGTCCGCGTCATCCACAAGGAGTACGTGGAGGCGGGGGCGGAGCTCCTCGAGACGAACACCTTCACCGCGAACCGCGTGCGGCTCCGGAAGTACGAGCTGCACGGGCGCGTGCGCGACATCAACCTCGCCGGCGCGAAGCTGGCGCGCGAGCAGGCGGGGCCGGAGAGGTTCGTCGCGGGCTCGATCGGCCCGCTCACCGGCGTCAAGCGCGAGGAGGGCGAGCGCTCCGCCGACGAGAAGACGGAGGCGTTCGCCGAGCAGGCGAAGGCGCTCGAGGACGGCGGCTGCGACGCGCTCTTCCTGGAGACCTTCACGGACCTCGAGGAACTGAAGCTCGCGCTGCGCGCGGCCCGCGGGGCGACGAAGCTCCCGTGCGCCTGCCTCATGGCGTTCGTCTTCAAGACGAAGACTCCGTTCGGCGTGGAGCCGGAGGACGCCCTGCGCGAGCTGGAGGCGGCGGGGGCGGACGTGATCGGCGCGAACTGCAGCGTGCCGCACTGGACCGCGAAGGTCCTGGACCGGATGGGCGCCTCCACGAAGGCGCGCCTCGCCGCGTTTCCGAACGCGGGATTGCCCGAGTACGTGGACGGCCGCTACATGTACCTCACCACCCCCGAGTATTTCGCCGAGACGGCGCGGAAGATCGTGAACGCCGGGGCGAACATCGTCGGCGGCTGCTGCGGGACGGGGCCGGAGCACGTCCGCGCGGTCGCGTCAGTCCTGCACGCGGCGCGGCCGATGCCGCGGCGGTTGAGACCGCGCGAGCCCGTGCCCGCGGAGCCCGCGCCTGAACCCGCGACCCCGCCCGCCAAGCTCACGTTCGGAGATCGCATCGGGAAGGAGACGCTCGTATGCGTCGAGCTCGATCCGCCGCGCGGACTCGCGTACGAGAAGGCGCTCAAGGGCGCGGTCCGGCTCGTCAAGGCCGGCTGCGATGCGATCACCGTCGGCGACAGCCCGCTCGCCGTGATGCGCATGGGCAACGTCGGCATGGCGCACCTCATGGAGCGCGAGGGGGTGCCGACGATCGTGCACCTCTCGTGCCGCGACAAGAACCTCATCGCGCTCCAGTCCACGATCCTCGAGGCGGCCGCGCTCGGGATCACCGCGCTCCTGCCGATTACGGGCGATCCCGCGAAGGTCGGCGACCAGCCGCAGGCGACGAGCGTGTACGACCTCAACTCGTTCGAGCTGATCCGGCTCATCGCGAACATGAACGAGGGGAAGGGCTACTCGGGCGCGTCGATCCAGCGGGCGACGCGTTTCGCGATCGGGTGCGCCTTCAACCCGAACGTGAAGGACGTGGACCACCAGGTGCGCCGGCTGCGGAAGAAGATGGAGGCGGGTGCGCACTTCGCGCTGTCGCAGCCGGTGTACGACATCGAGCGCATCCCGCACGTCTACGACCGCGTCCGCGCGGGCGTCGGCGGCTTCCCCGTTTTCTTCGGCGTCCTGCCCGCCGTGAGCGCGCGGAACGCCGAGTTCCTCGCGCACGAGGTGCCCGGCATCACGATGCCGGAGTCCGTGATCGCGCGGATGAAGGCGGTGCCGGAGGACCGGCAGCGCGCGGAGGGGCTGAAGATCGCCAAGGAGCTGATCGAGCGCGCGGCGGAGTTCGCGCCCGGGTTTTACATCATCCCGCCGTTCGGGTCGGTGGACATCTCGGTCGAGCTGGTGGAGTTCGTCAAGGCGCGGGCGAGGCGGTGATCGTCCGCGTCGGCTCCACGAATCCCGTCAAGGTGCGCGCGGCGAGGCGCGCGTTCCGGCTCTTCTTCCCGAAGGTGCGCGTCGAGGCCGTCGACGTCAACAGCCGGGTCCCGAGGCGACCGTCCACGCTGGCCCAGATCGTGCGCGGCGCGCGCGAGCGGGCCACGCGCGCGCACCGCGGCGGCGACTTCGGCGTGGGGATCGAGGCGGGGACGTTCCGCCACGGAGGGAAGCGCTACGTCGTGACGATCGCCTGCGTCACGGACGGGCGCCGCACGCGTTTCGGCGGCGGCCCCTTCTTCGAGTACGATCCGAAGGTGAAGGCGAGCGATGAGACGGGCCTCGTCGGCGCGCTCACGAGGCGGAGGATCACGCGCGAGGAGGTGACGCGCTGGGCGGTGGCGATG